>NZ_CP151842.1:3000000-3324879 GCF_038452265.1 Vibrio diazotrophicus | reverse complement strand
TGTGCTCTCACTCTAATCTGATGATCGATAAAGGTTGATAATTCTACCTGTTGATAACTAAGATCGCCAGCGATTGATCGAAGATCCAGTGAATAAGATCAAAGTTATTCACAATATTTCCGTCTCAATTATGAAGATCTACATAAACATCCCCATTTTTACCCACATATCCCAGAAAATTAGTGAGTTATCCCAAAATAAAAACTTATTATGGTTATTGTTAATAACATAAGGTTATTTGTTCTGTACTAACATTTACCAGTAACATTCTGCCCTATATTCATTCGGAGTTAGAAAATGAAAAACTGGATTAAACTCGCAGTAGCCACTCTTGTATTGGCAGCTTCAGCAGCTCAAGCAACAACAGATATCAAAGTCGGCATGTCTGGCCGTTACTTCCCATTCACATTTGTTAAGCAAGACCAACTTCAAGGTTTTGAAGTCGATGTATGGAATGAAATTGCTAAACGCAATGATTACAAGGTTGAGTTTGTTACTTCAAACTTCTCTGGTCTATTTGGTCTGCTAGAAACAGGTCGTATCGATACTATTTCTAACCAAATAACTATTACCGACGCACGTAAAGCGAAGTACCTGTTTGCAGACCCATATGTTATTGACGGTGCACAGATCGCGGTTCGTAAAGGTAACAGCAGCATCAAAGGTATTGAAGACCTTGCAGGCAAAACAGTTGCCGTTAACCTAGGTTCAAACTTTGAACAGCTACTACGTGACTACGACAAAGACGGTAAAATCAACATTAAGACGTACGACACTGGTATTGAACATGATGTTGCTCTTGGCCGTGCTGACGCATTCGTAATGGACCGTCTATCAGTGCTAGAGACTATCGAGAAAACAGGTCTACCACTGCAACTTGCAGGTAAGCCTTTCGAAACCATTGAAAATGCTTGGCCATTCCTGAACAACGAAAAAGGTCAGAAGCTACAAGCTGAAGTTAACAAAGCGCTTGCAGCAATCCGTGCAGACGGTACGCTAAGCGCGATCTCTAACAAGTGGTTTGGCACTGATATTACTAATTAATAAGCTAGACTGTACTTTTAAAGAGGTGGGATTGTATGATCCCGCCTTTTGTTGTCTTTAAGGGGAAGTAAATGGGTTTTGACTTTCAATACATGCTGGATCTGATGCCGATACTGCTCAAGTATCTTGGCACCACCATGGAAATGGCGACATGGGGAATGTTTTTCTCTCTGATTCTTTCTGTCATCTTGGCCAATATTCGGGTGTTCAAAGTTCCGGTTCTTGATCAGCTTAGTCAGCTCTACATCAGCTTCTTCCGTGGAACACCACTATTAGTACAGCTGTTCCTTCTTTATTATGGTTTGCCGCAAATATTCCCGATCCTAGTCGGTATTGATGCTTTCAGTGCCGCGGTTATTGGTATCACGTTGCATTTCTCCGCCTACATGGCAGAAAGTATTCGTGCGGCGATTATTGGTATTGACCGCAGCCAAATGGAAGCCAGCCTCTCTGTGGGAATGACCACCAGTCAGGCCATGCGTCGCATTATATTACCGCAAGCAACACGTGTGGCTTTGCCGTCACTGATGAACTACTTCATTGATATGATTAAGTCGACCTCCCTCGCCTTTACTTTGGGTGTTGCGGAAATTATGGCTAAAGCTCAGATGGAAGCATCATCCAGTTTTCGCTTTTTCGAAGCATTCCTAGCAGTAGCATTGATTTACTGGGCTGTGGTTGTGGTTCTGACACGAGTACAGATTTGGGCTGAAAATAAACTCAACAAGGCGTATGTAAGATGATCACATTAACTAACATTCACAAACGCTTTGGCGATAGCGAAGTTCTTAAAGGCATCGATCTCTCTATTAATAAAGGTGAGATCATCGTTATTATCGGCTCAAGCGGCACAGGTAAATCAACTCTGTTGCGTTGTGTTAACTTCCTAGAGCAAGCAGACCAAGGCACGATCACTATTGATAACGTGGCCGTTGATTGCCAATCACACAGCAAATCGGAAGTGTTAGCGCTTAGACGCAAAACGGGGTTTGTATTTCAGAACTACGCCTTGTTCTCTCATATGACAGCAAGACAGAACATCGCTGAAGGTCTGATTACAGTGAAAGGCTGGAAAAAGAGCGATGCTTTAGCTCGTTCTCAACAGATACTTGATGACATTGGACTTGGCGACAAGGGGGACAGTTACCCTTCTGCGCTTTCTGGTGGCCAGCAGCAACGTGTGGGTATTGGCAGAGCAATGGCACAGCAACCTGAACTACTGCTGTTTGATGAGCCAACATCTGCACTGGATCCAGAATGGGTCGGTGAAGTTCTTGCGCTGATGAAAAAACTCGCCACGCAACATCAAACTATGTTAGTGGTTACTCACGAGATGCAGTTTGCCAGAGAAGTCGCGGATAGAGTGATCTTCATGGCTGAAGGCAATATCGTCGAACAAGGTTCTCCACAGGATATATTTGGTAATCCACAGGATCCTCGGTTAAAGAAATTCTTAAATATGGTTGGGATCGAATAAGGATCCTTGAGATTTTACCGAGACTCCGTATAATCGCCCGACCGGAAAAACCGAAGCCTCGATTTCTTAGTAATTTGAGAAACTGAACAGGACTTCGGCAAACCCAATCATTGACACCTTTTGTGACAGTGATTACAATTCCGCCTCTTTGTTGAGAGGCGTCGGATAGTCCTTTCTTTATATAAAGAGAAGACACAAAGCCCACGCCGGGTTTAACAAACCTAAAAACTACTGATCAGTAAGGTATTTACAATGAGCAAACGCACTTTTCAACCTACAGTTCTAAAGCGCAAGCGTACTCACGGTTTCCGTGCTCGCATGGCGACAGCGAACGGTCGTAAAGTAATTAATGCACGTCGTGCAAAAGGCCGTAAGCGCCTTTCAAAATAATCCATAAATTATTTTGAGTACGTACGCATTCAATCGGGAGTTACGCTTGTTAACTCCCGAGCATTATAAAAATGTCTTTCAGCAAGCTCATCGAGCTGGCTCTCCTCATTTCACAATCATTGCCCGCAACAATAATCTTTCTCACCCTCGTTTAGGTTTAGCTGTTCCAAAAAAACAAATTAAAACTGCCGTTGGTCGTAACCGCTTTAAGCGTTTATCTAGAGAAAGTTTTCGTCTACAACAACACAAACTTCCTAATAAAGATTTTGTTGTAATAGCGAAAAATAGCGCGCAGTATTTGAGCAATGAAGAACTATTTACTTTGTTCGAAAAGTTATGGCAACGCCTATCTCGCCCTTCACGTGGATAGCCATTGGTTTAGTAAAACTTTACCAATGGACTATTAGTCCGCTTATCGGCCCTCGCTGCCGGTTTACTCCAACCTGTTCCTCATATGCGATAGAAGCTCTGAGAGTTCACGGTTTTGTAAAAGGGTGTTGGTTATCTGGCAAACGTCTATTAAAATGCCACCCTTTGAATGAAGGCGGGTTTGACCCCGTTCCACCGATCCAAAAACACGACAGAGATAATTAACGATGGATTCTCAACGTAATATCCTGTTAATCGCTTTGGCTCTGGTTTCTTTTTTACTCTTCCAACAATGGCAAGTAGCTAAGAATCCAGCTCCGCAAGCGGTTGAACAGGCTCAATCAGGCAATACAGTACCTGCACCATCATTTGCAGATGAGTTTGACCCAGCACCATCTCAAACTAGTGCTGTTGCAAAAACGATTACCGTTACTTCAGATGTACTAACTCTGTCGATTGACACAGTTGGCGGTGATGTTGTTTCTGCAAAACTTAATCAGTATGCAGAAGAACTAGATTCAGAGACTCCATTCCAACTACTTAAAAATGAGCAAGGACACCAGTTTATTGCTCAAAGTGGCTTGATCGGTCCTCAAGGTATCGACCTAAGCAGCACTACACGTCCAAATTATCATGTTGACGCTGACAGCTACACGCTAGCAGACGGTCAGGACGAACTTCGTGTTCCGATGACTTATTCAGCAAACGGTATTGAGTACACTAAAACCTTCATCATCAAGCGTGACAGCTATGCTATCGATGTTGAATTCAACGTTGTTAACCACTCTGGCAGCAACGCAACTATGGGTATGTACGCGCACCTACGTCAAAATCTACAAGATTCTGGCGGTAGCTTAGCAATGCCAACTTATCGTGGCGGCGCATACTCAAGTGAAGATACTCGTTACAAAAAGTACAGCTTCGACGATATGCAAGATCGTAACCTGTCTATCAACCTACCAAGCGGTACTGGTTGGGCAGCGATGATCCAACACTACTTCGCAACAGCGTGGATTCCACGTAACGAACCAGGCACTAATATCTACTCTCGTATTATCGGTAACTTAGGTGATATCGGTATTCGTATGCCAAACAAAACCTTGGCTGATGGTACTCAAGAAACCTTCACATCTACGCTATGGGTTGGTCCAAAACTGCAAGATGCAATGGCTGCGGTTGCACCAAGCCTAGACCTTGTAGTGGATTACGGTTGGTTATGGTTCATCGCGAAACCTCTACACTCACTGCTTTCTTTCATTCAAGGCATTGTAGTGAACTGGGGTCTAGCAATTATGTGTCTGACCTTCATCGTTCGTGGTGCTATGTACCCACTAACGAAAGCTCAATACACATCTATGGCGAAAATGCGCATGCTGCAACCTAAACTGCAAGCAATGCGTGAGCGTATTGGCGACGACCGTCAACGCATGAGCCAAGAGATGATGGAACTGTACAAGACAGAGAAAGTAAACCCACTTGGTGGCTGTTTACCAATCTTCCTACAGATGCCAATTTTCATCTCGCTATACTGGGCACTAATGGAATCTGTTGAACTACGTCACTCACCATTCTTTGGTTGGATTCATGACTTGTCAGCACAAGACCCATACTACATCTTGCCACTATTAATGGGTGCAAGTATGTTCATGATTCAGAAGATGAGCCCAACGACAGTTACTGATCCAATGCAACAAAAGATCATGACTTTCATGCCGGTGATGTTCACATTCTTCTTCTTGTTCTTCCCTTCAGGTCTGGTTCTTTACTGGTTGGTATCGAACGTCGTGACTCTGATTCAGCAGACTTTGATTTACAAAGCGCTAGAGAAGAAAGGCTTACACTCTAAGTAAGTTAATGATGAATCAGCAAAGGCGGCCAAAAGGTCGCCTTTTTGTTTTTTGCTGATTACAATGACGCTAATTCGAAATGTATTTAGGTAACAACCTTTATGACAACTGATACCATCGTTGCTCAAGCAACAGCCCCTGGACGAGGCGGTGTAGGCATTATCCGTGTCTCTGGTCCAAAGGCGGCTCAGGTTGCTTTAGAAGTAACGGGACGAACGTTAAAACCGCGCTATGCGGAGTACTTGCCTTTCAAAGATGAAAGCGGTCTAGAGCTGGACCAAGGCATTGCGCTTTACTTCCCTAACCCGAACTCATTTACTGGCGAAGACGTATTAGAGCTGCAAGGCCATGGTGGTCCGGTAGTAATGGATATGCTGATTAAGCGTATTTTGAAAATTTCAGGCGTTCGCCCAGCACGACCAGGTGAGTTTTCAGAGCGTGCGTTCCTTAATGACAAAATGGACTTAACCCAAGCGGAAGCCATTGCGGATTTGATCGACGCCAGCTCTGAACAAGCGGCGAAATCAGCACTGCAATCTTTGCAAGGACAGTTTTCACAACGTATCAACACGCTGGTGGAGTCACTTATTTACCTGCGTATCTATGTGGAAGCTGCGATTGACTTTCCAGAAGAAGAAATTGATTTCTTGGCCGATGGTAAAGTCGCCGCTGATCTGCAAGCAATTATTGATAACCTGAATGCTGTACGTAAAGAGGCCAACCAAGGTGCAATTTTACGTGAAGGCATGAAAGTCGTAATCGCTGGCCGACCAAATGCCGGTAAGTCCAGTCTACTGAATGCTTTGTCAGGTAAAGAGTCCGCTATCGTAACGGATATCGCAGGTACCACTCGCGACGTTCTGCGTGAGCATATCCATATAGACGGTATGCCGCTGCACATTATTGATACAGCGGGCCTTCGTGATGCTTCAGATGAAGTAGAAAAAATCGGTATTGAGCGCGCTTGGGACGAAATAAAGCAAGCTGACCGAGTACTGTTCATGGTTGATGGCACCACAACAGATGCCACTAACCCTGAAGATATTTGGCCAGACTTCGTTGATCGTCTACCAGACAACATGGGTATGACGGTTATTCGTAATAAAGTGGATCAAACAGGTGAAACGCTGGGCATTTGCCATGTGAGCACACCAACATTGATCCGTCTTTCAGCGAAGACTGGCGAAGGTGTAGAAGCTCTGAGAACACACTTAAAAGAGTGTATGGGCTTCTCTGGTAACCAAGAAGGTGGCTTTATGGCGCGTCGTCGCCACTTAGAAGCTCTGGAACGTGCCGCAGAGCACCTAGACATAGGTCAGCAACAACTTGAAGGCTACATGGCTGGTGAAATCTTAGCGGAAGAGCTGCGTATTACTCAGCAACACTTAAACGAAATTACCGGTGAATTCAGCTCAGACGATCTATTGGGCCGAATCTTCTCATCTTTCTGTATTGGTAAATAAAGCGGAGCACTATGATCCATATAATTACGGGTAGCACCCTTGGCGGTGCTGAATACGTGGGCGATCATCTCAGTGATTTACTTCAAGAGCAGTCATTGGAAACGACGATCCACAACCAACCTGCATTTGAAGAAATTCCAGCAGACGGTACTTGGCTAATCGTCACCTCGACTCATGGTGCTGGAGATTATCCTGATAACATTCAGCCTTTTATAGCAGCATTGCAAAATACACCACCGAGAACCAGCAACTTAAAATTTGCGGTTGTTGCGATTGGTGATTCAAGCTATGACACCTTTTGTGCCGCAGGCAAGCATGCTCATGCACTGCTTGAGGATATCGGTGCAACTCCGCTATCTGAGTGTTTTACTATCGATATTCAAGAGCATCCAGTTCCTGAAGATGCCGCAGAAGAGTGGCTGAAAAGCATCATCCACCAGCTTAAATAAGCACAAAATTGATAAGAACAGCAGCGGAAACGCTGCTTTTTTTATACTTGAAAGAAAAAAAACTTAAAATTGAACTGTAAACTTATTCAATATTGATGCTATTTCAAACAAATCACTTGTGGATAACTACACCTTTATCCGGTGATCAACCTATAGTTATCCCAATAACAACTTTGATCAGTTTAGGGGGTTGTGCATAAGTGGCAATTTTGATCCCAGCTAATACGCAATAAGATCATGTGTAGATCACAAGTTCTGATCCATTAAAGATCCATGATCTTGTTGATCATTTTCCACTTATCCACAGAGATCGTCGATCCTAATAGTAAGAGTAATAAAAGATCTCTATATAAAGATCTTATATATATTAAGTTATCGGTAGTGAGAGGAAAATATAGAAAAGCGATTTTCTAGACTTAGGAAAGAGGGTAGAATACGTCTCTTTTGTTTAATCTTAATCTCATTGAATACCTGAGGTCGTTCATGCTTTATCACGAAACATTTGACGTCATTGTGGTTGGTGGCGGTCACGCAGGAACGGAAGCCGCTCTCGCAGCCGCACGTACAGGACAAAGTACGTTACTTCTAACGCATAATATTGACACGCTAGGACAGATGTCTTGTAACCCAGCGATCGGTGGCATTGGTAAAGGCCACTTAGTTAAAGAAGTAGATGCTATGGGTGGTTTAATGGCGCAAGCTATTGACCATGCAGGTATTCAGTTCAGAACACTGAATGCTTCTAAAGGTCCAGCAGTTCGTGCAACTCGCGCGCAAGCTGACCGAGCTTTATACAAAGCCTATGTTCGCAGCACACTGGAAAACACACCAAATCTGACGCTTTTCCAACAAGCAGCAGATGATCTTATCGTCGAGAACGATCAAGTTCTGGGTGTGGTGACTCAGATGGGCGTTAAATTCCGCTCCAAAGCGGTTGTGTTGACCGTTGGTACCTTCCTTGGTGGAAAGATCCACATTGGTATGGAAAACTTCTCTGGCGGTCGTGCAGGCGATCCACCATCGATCGCTTTAGCGGATCGATTACGTGAATTGCCATTCCGAGTTGATCGACTGAAAACTGGTACGCCACCACGTATTGACGCAAACAGTGTCGATTTTTCTGTGCTGGAAGCTCAGCATGGTGACAATCCAACGCCTGTTTTCTCATTTATGGGCAAACGTGAGCAACACCCGCGTCAGATTCCTTGTTACATCACTCATACCAATGAGCAGACACATGATGTGATTCGTTCTAATCTCGACCGTAGCCCTATGTATGCTGGTGTGATTGAAGGAATTGGTCCACGTTACTGTCCGTCTATCGAAGACAAAGTGATGCGTTTTGCTGATAAAAACAGCCACCAAATCTTTATTGAACCAGAAGGTTTAAATACAACTGAACTTTATCCAAACGGTATATCCACCAGCTTACCTTTTGATGTGCAAGTTCAAATTGTTCGTTCAATGAAAGGTTTTGAAAACGCACACATCGTTCGTCCTGGTTATGCAATCGAATACGATTTCTTCGATCCTCGTGATTTGAAACAGACTTATGAAACTAAGTTTATTCAAGGTTTGTTCTTCGCAGGACAAATTAACGGTACCACGGGTTACGAAGAAGCTGCCGCACAAGGTCTGATGGCAGGTTTAAACGCAAGTTTGTACAGCCAAGGCAAAGAAGGCTGGAGCCCACGCCGTGATCAAGCCTACATGGGCGTGTTGATCGACGATCTATCGACCATGGGTACGAAAGAACCGTACCGCATGTTCACATCACGTGCTGAATACCGTTTGTTACTTCGTGAAGACAACGCTGATCTTCGTTTAACAGAAAAAGCGCGCGAGCTTGGTTTAGTGTCTGATGAGCGTTGGGCTCGTTTCAACCAGAAAATCGACAATATGGAAAAAGAACGTCAGCGCCTAAAAGAGACTTGGATGAACCCGAACTCGAAAGGCATTGATGCTCTGAACGCACTGCTCAAAACTCCAATGTCGCGTGAAGCGAGTGGTGAAGATTTACTTCGTCGTCCAGAAGTGGATTACGATGCGCTTGTTTCTCTTCCTGAGTTTGGTCCTGCACTTGAAGATGCAGAAGCTGCTGAACAAGTGGAGATTCAGGTTAAGTACGAAGGTTATATCGAGCGTCAAAAAGACGAGATCGAGAAGTCTTTGCGTCACGAAAATACTAAATTGCCAGCGGATCTTGATTACAAGCAAGTTAAAGGTCTATCGAACGAGGTAGTCTTGAAGCTCAACGCAGCTAAACCTGAAACGGTTGGTATTGCGTCACGTATCTCTGGTATTACTCCTGCAGCGATCTCTATCTTGTTGGTTCACCTGAAAAAACAAGGCATGCTGAAGAAAGGAGAGGCAGCTTAATGGATTTACGCGCTAAATTAGATTCGTTAATTGCCAAAACTGACTTAGACGTATCAGATAAGCAACGTGAGCAACTACTAGGTTATGTTGGACTGCTGAATAAGTGGAACAAAGCGTACAATCTTACATCAGTAAGAGACCCTGCAGATATGTTAGTGAAACATATCCTTGATAGCATAGTTGTAAGCCCTTACCTTGATGGTGAGCGCTTTATTGACGTTGGAACAGGGCCAGGTTTACCTGGCATTCCTCTGGCTATCATGAATCCAGAAAAGGAATTTGTCTTACTGGATAGCTTAGGTAAACGTATTCGCTTTATTAAGCAAGTTCTTCATGAGCTTGGTATTGTTAACGTCGTTGCTGTTCAGAGCCGTGTTGAAGAGTTTGATCCGGAAGGCGGATTTGACGCAGTTCTGAGCCGAGCTTTTGCTTCTATGTCCGATATGGTTGAGTGGTGCCAGCACTTACCGCGAGCTAATTCAGGTGTGTTTTTTGCCCTTAAAGGACAATTGCCGCAGGAAGAGATAAGCCTGTTACCTGAATGGTGTTCTGTGACCGATGTCAAAGCTTTGAAAATTCCAGAGTTAGAAGGCGAGCGTCATCTTGTAATCTTATCCCGAAAGGGATAACAGCGAGGCATACCGTGGGTAAAATCGTAGCGATCGCCAACCAGAAAGGTGGCGTAGGAAAAACAACAACTTGTGTTAATTTAGCTGCTTCTATGGCAGCCACTAAACGTAAAGTTCTGGTAATAGATCTTGACCCTCAGGGCAACGCCACAATGGCAAGTGGTGTAGACAAATACCAAGTCGATGCTACGGTTTACGAATTCTTAGTGGAAGACACACCATTTGAAGACGTGGTATGCCGCAACACTGCCGGACATTATGACTTGATCGCTGCCAATGGCGATGTAACTGCTGCAGAAATCAAATTGATGGAAGTTTTCGCTCGCGAAGTCCGTCTAAAGAACGCTTTAGCAGCAGTTCGTGATAACTATGATTTCATCTTTATTGATTGTCCTCCTTCTTTAAACCTCCTTACAATCAACGCGATGGCAGCTGCAGACTCTGTGTTAGTGCCAATGCAATGTGAGTATTTCGCATTAGAAGGTTTAACTGCGTTAATGGATACCATCAGCAAACTTGCTGCGGTAGTGAACGATAAATTGAAAATCGAAGGCTTACTTCGAACCATGTATGATCCTCGTAACCGATTGGCCAATGAAGTTTCCGATCAGTTGAAGAAGCATTTTGGTAACAAAGTCTATCGTACCGTTATTCCTCGTAATGTCCGTCTCGCTGAAGCGCCTAGTCATGGTAAACCAGCCATGTACTACGATAAGTATTCCGCGGGTTCTAAAGCTTATTTAGCTTTGGCTGGAGAAATGCTTCGTCGCGAAGAAGTTATCGCTTAACACAGAATAAAGGAATTCGTTTACATGTCGTCTAAACGTGGTTTAGGAAAAGGACTGGATGCGTTATTGGCAACCAGTTCTCTTGCTCGTGAAAAGCAACAAGTCGCAACACACAGTCAAGAGCTGTCTTCTGACGGTGAGCTGCAGGATATCGCGATTGCGAGCTTGAAACCGGGTATTTACCAGCCCCGTAAAGATATGTCTCCTGAAGCTTTGGAAGAGCTGTCTGCATCCATTCAATCTCAAGGTATTATTCAGCCGATTGTAGTTCGCCCATTAAATACTGGTGGCTACGAAATCATTGCGGGTGAGCGTCGTTGGAGAGCTGCAAGGCAGGCGGGTTTGAAGCAAGTACCGTGCTTGATCAAGCCTGTAGATGATCGTGCGGCGATCGCGATGGCGTTGATCGAAAATATTCAGCGTGAAGATCTTAATGCGATTGAAGAAGCACAAGCTTTAGAGCGTCTGCAAGATGAATTTAAACTGACTCACCAACAAGTCGCAGATGTGATAGGTAAGTCGAGAACAACGGTCAGTAATCTACTTCGTCTTAACCAGTTAGCTGATGCTGTTAAACGTTTAGTTGAAACCAAACAGTTAGAGATGGGGCATGCTCGTGCTCTGTTAATGCTGGAAGGTGAACAACAAGAAGAGATTGCAGAGCGAGTTGCTAAAAAGCAATTAACAGTGCGTCAGACTGAGCAATTAGTGAAAAAATGTCTCTCAGACACAACTGAAGAAAAAAATGTGCCTGAAGACGTAGAAATACAACAAATATCACAAAAACTTAGTGAAAACTTAGGTGCAAAAGTGTCAATTGTCCGTTCCAAAAATGGTAAATCTAAGGTAACGATTAGCCTTGACGAACCCCAGAAACTAGAGCAATTGGTTGCAAAGCTGCAAGCCTAAGTGACATAATCGGCCAGCGTCACATTTTTGAGAAAAAAGAATTTTGTGTGAAAAATGTTGGTTAGCGAACAAAAATGTAACATAAGATTGTATTTACGTTGCATTAGTTTTGCGCCTTCGTATAATTTTCGCGAATTTCTCAACATTACGTTTTTGAGTGTTGGGAATGTAACTAGAGGTACGAATACATGGTAGCTGCGTTGGCTAGGCCAGGACGAGAGCTTGCAAAGCAATTGTTAATGATCCAGTCTGGCGCGGTTATGGTTGTGGCAGCAGGGATGACTATTGCTGTAAATGCTGATTGGGGATTTTCAGCGCTGGTTGGGGGAGGCATCTGTGTCTTTGCCAATGCAGTTTTTGCGCTGTGTGCTTTTATGTTTAGTGGAGCTCGCGCTGCAAAGCGTATAGCGGTCTCTTTTTACACTGGTGAAGCACTTAAAATTCTTATTACAGTCGTTTTATTCTCTGTTGCTTACATGTATATGCAGGTGGAACTTGTTCCCCTGAAACTAACCTATTTGCTGGCTCTAGGTATTAATATCTGTGCGCCAGTGCTATTCATTAACAACAAAAAATAGGATGAGTTATGGCTGCGCCAGGTGAAGCGCTAACATCGTCCGGATACATTGAACACCACCTAACCAACCTGTCTTTATACAAGCTGGGTTTAGTTGGGTCGGAAACAAGTTTCTGGAACGTACATATCGATAGCCTGTTTTTTTCTTTGTTTACTGGACTGATTTTCCTTTGGGTTTTCCGTTCTGTAGCGAAGAAGGCAACAGCGGGTGTACCAGGCAAGCTACAGTGTTTTGTTGAAATAGTGGTTGAATTTGTCGATACCAACGTCAAAGACACCTTCCATGGACGCAATCCACTAATAGCACCGCTGGCACTGACTATCTTTTGTTGGGTATTGCTAATGAACATCATGGACTTAGTGCCAATTGATTTCTTGCCGTATCCAGCAGAGCATTGGCTAGGTATCCCTTACTTGAAAGTGGTTCCTTCTGCTGATGTGAACATCACCATGGCTATGGCACTAGGTGTATTTGCTCTGATGATTTATTACAGCATCAAAGTGAAAGGCCTAGGCGGTTTTGCGAAAGAATTAGCATTACATCCATTTAACCACTGGACCATGATTCCGTTTAACCTACTAATTGAAGTGGTATCGCTACTAGCTAAACCTCTTTCACTTGGTATGCGTCTATTCGGTAACATGTTCGCAGGTGAGGTTGTATTTATTCTTATCGCAGCGATGCTACCATGGTATTTACAATGGATGGGTTCACTACCGTGGGCTATTTTCCATATTCTTGTAATTCTGATTCAGTCCTTTGTGTTTATGATGTTGACTATCGTTTATCTGTCAATGGCACACGAAGACAGTGATCATTAATATATAGCTTTTATTTGGGCACAATTAGCCAACAACTATAATTGGAGATAGTAATGGAAACTTTACTGAGCTTTTCTGCAATCGCCGTAGGTATCATCGTCGGTCTTGCTTCTCTTGGTACAGCGATTGGTTTCGCACTTCTAGGTGGTAAATTCCTTGAAGGTGCAGCTCGTCAACCAGAAATGGCTCCTATGCTACAAGTTAAGATGTTCATCATCGCGGGTCTACTGGATGCGGTACCAATGATCGGTATCGTTATCGCACTTCTATTTACATTCGCGAACCCATTTGTTGGTCAATTAGGTTAATCACGTTTTGCCAGAGGCAAGCTTTTTTAGGTTTGCCATTGATTAATACTAAGTCCATATAGAGGGGTAGCTGTTGTGAATATGAACGCAACTCTGCTAGGTCAAGCTCTGTCTTTCGCACTATTTGTGTGGTTCTGCATGAAGTATGTATGGCCGCCAATCATGCAAGCGATTGAAGAACGTCAGAAGAAAATTGCTGATGGTTTGCAAGCCGCTGAGCGTGCAAAAAAAGACTTAGATCTAGCACAAGCCAACGCTTCCGATTCTTTGAAAGAAGCGAAGCGCACAGCAACAGAGGTCATCGAGCAAGCGAACAAACGCAAAGCTCAAATTCTAGATGAAGCACGTGAGGAAGCTCAGGCAGAGCGCCAGAAAATCCTTGCTCAAGCAGAATCTGAAGTTGAAGCTGAACGTAATCGTGCCCGAGATGAGCTGCGCAAACAAGTT
Organism: Vibrio diazotrophicus; assembly: GCF_038452265.1. Lineage (NCBI taxonomy): Bacteria > Pseudomonadati > Pseudomonadota > Gammaproteobacteria > Vibrionales > Vibrionaceae > Vibrio > Vibrio diazotrophicus. The sequence continues at coordinate 3,310,981 of NZ_CP151842.1, read as the reverse complement.
GCAACTCTGGCAATTGCTGGTGCTGAGAAGATTCTTGAGCGTTCTATCGATAAAGATGCGCATAAAGATATTCTCGACAACATTACTGCAAAACTTTAAGTCTGGGGGCGCGAATGTCTAATTTGACTACTATTGCTCGCCCCTACGCTAAAGCAGCTTTTGACTTTGCGGTAGAAAAGCAACAACTAACTCAGTGGAGTGAGATGTTAGCTTTCGCTGCCGAAGTTACAAATAACGAGCAAATACATGAACTGTTAACCAGTTCTGCTTCTGCTGAGAAACTTGCAGAAATTTTTATCGCAATTTGTGGCGAACAGTTTGATGAATTTGGCCAAAACCTAATTAAGGTGATGGCTGAGAATGGCCGTTTAAGAGCTATTCCTGATGTTTTTGAGCAATTCGTTGCTCTTAAGAAAGAGTATGAGAAGAATATCGATGTTGAAGTGATTTCAGCAACCGAACTTTCTGAACAACAACTTTCAGATATCAGTAGCAAACTGGAGCAGCGTCTAGAACGTAAAGTTCAGCTGAATTGCAGTGTAGATGAGACCTTACTTGGTGGGGTCGTAATTCGAGCCGGAGATCTTGTCATCGATAACTCAGCGCGTGGTCGTTTGAACCGCCTGAGCGATGCCTTGCAATCTTGATGGGGATTGGAGCATGCAACTTAATTCCACGGAAATTAGCGATCTAATTAAACAACGTATTGAATCTTTCAACGTTGTTAGTGAAGCTCGCAATGAAGGTACTATCGTATCGGTAAGCGATGGTATTATCCGTATTCATGGCCTTGCGGACGTGATGCAGGGTGAAATGATTGAATTACCGGGTGGCCGTTATGCACTAGCACTTAACCTTGAGCGTGACTCAGTAGGTGCGGTTGTAATGGGACCTTATGCTGACCTTAAGGAAGGCATGAAAGTTACAGGTACTGGTCGTATTCTTGAAGTACCAGTTGGTCCAGAACTTCTAGGTCGCGTAGTGAACACACTAGGTGAGCCTATTGATGGTAAAGGTCCTATCGAAGCAAAACTAACTTCGCCTGTAGAAGTGATTGCACCGGGTGTAATTGACCGTAAATCGGTAGATCAACCTGTACAAACTGGTTATAAGTCAGTTGACGCAATGATCCCAATCGGTCGTGGTCAGCGTGAACTTATCATCGGTGACCGTCAGACTGGTAAAACAGCAATGGCGATCGATGCAATCATTAACCAGAAAAACTCTGGTATTTTCTCAATCTACGTAGCAATCGGTCAGAAAGCATCGACTATCGCTAACGTAGTACGCAAACTAGAAGAGCATGGCGCACTAGCGAACACTATTGTTGTTGTAGCATCTGCTTCTGAATCTGCAGCGCTACAATACCTAGCGCCTTACGCAGGTTGTGCGATGGGTGAATACTTCCGTGATCGCGGTGAAGATGCACTAATTGTTTATGATGATCTATCTAAACAAGCAGTTGCTTACCGTCAGATCTCTCTACTACTAAAACGCCCACCAGGCCGTGAAGCTTTCCCAGGTGACGTATTCTACCTCCACTCTCGTCTACTTGAGCGTGCTGCTCGTGTAAACGAAGAGTATGTAGAACGTTTCACTAATGGTGAAGTGAAAGGTAAGACAGGTTCTTTAACTGCACTACCTATCATCGAAACACAAGCTGGTGACGTTTCAGCATTCGTACCGACAAACGTAATCTCGATTACCGACGGTCAGATCTTCCTACAAACTGAGCTATTCAATGCGGGTGTTCGCCCAGCTGTTGACCCAGGTATCTCAGTATCTCGTGTAGGTGGTTCTGCGCAGACGAAAATCATCAAGAAACTATCAGGTGGTATCCGTACAGCACTAGCTGCATACCGCGAACTAGCGGCTTTCGCTCAGTTCTCTTCTGATCTTGATGACGCGACTAAGCGTCAGTTAGACCACGGTCAAAAAGTTACTGAGCTAATGAAGCAGAAACAATATGCTCCAATGTCAGTATTTGACCAAGCACTAACTATTTATGCTGCAGAGCGTGGTTACCTAAATGATGTAGAACTGTCAAAAGTTCTAGATTTTGAGGCGGCTCTACTATCGTATGCTCGCGCTCAGTACGCAGATTTTGCAGCTGAGATCGACAAGACGGGTGCTTACAACGATGAGATCGAAGCTCAGTTGAAGAAACTGACTGACGATTTTAAAGCAACCCAAACTTGGTAATAAGTCGGTGGCAGATTCTGCCACCAACTAATGGAGAGTAACGATGGCCGGCGCAAAAGAGATACGTAATAAAATCGGTAGTGTTAAAAGCACTCAGAAAATTACGAAAGCGATGGAAATGGTAGCAGCTTCAAAAATGCGTCGCTCTCAAGACGCAATGGAAGCTTCTCGTCCATACGCTGAAACAATGCGTAAAGTGATCGGTCATGTGGCTAACGCAAACCTAGAGTACCGTCATCCGTACCTAGCAGAGCGTGAAGCTAAACGTGTTGGTTATATCATCGTTTCTACAGATCGTGGCTTGTGTGGCGGCTTGAACATTAACGTGTTCAAAAAAGCTGTAACTGATATGCAAGCTTGGAAAGCAAAAGGTGCTGATATTGAGCTAGCGGTAATTGGCTCAAAAGCAACGGCTTTCTTTAACAACAGTGGCGCAAAAGTCGTCGCTCAGGTTTCTGGTCTAGGTGATGCACCTAGCTTGGAAGACCTGATCGGTTCTGTTGGCGTAATGTTGAAAAAATACGATGAAGGTGAATTGGACCGCTTATATGTCGTTTACAACGAGTTTGTAAACACTATGGTTCAGCAACCAACGATCGATCAATTGCTACCTTTGCCTAAATCGGAAAGCGAAGAGATGCAGCGTCCGCATTCATGGGACTACATCTATGAGCCTGAACCAAAGCCTCTACTGGATACGCTTCTTGTGCGTTACGTAGAATCTCAGGTTTATCAAGGTGTAGTTGAGAACCTTGCTTGTGAGCAAGCGGCTCGAATGATCGCGATGAAGGCTGCAACTGATAACGCAACCAACTTGATTGAAGATTTAGAACTTGTGTACAACAAAGCCCGTCAGGCTGCGATTACACAAGAACTATCAGAAATCGTTTCTGGTGCGGCAGCGGTTTAAGCTTAGGTAAAACAAACAGTTTAGAGGATTAACGATGGCTACAGGTAAGATCGTACAGATCATTGGTGCGGTAGTCGACGTAGAGTTCCCACAGAGCGAAGTACCTAGTGTTTACGATGCTCTGAATGTTGTGGATTCTAAAGAGCGTCTAGTTCTTGAAGTTCAACAACAGCTTGGCGGTGGCGTTATTCGCGCAATCGTTATGGGTAGCTCTGATGGTTTACGTCGCGGTTTGGTAGTTGAAAACACTGGCGCTCCAATCTCAGTACCAGTAGGTACTAAGACACTAGGTCGTATCATGAACGTGCTTGGTGATGCGATTGATGAGCGTGGTGAAATCGGTGCGGAAGAGCTTTACTCTATCCACCGTGCAGCGCCAAGCTACGAAGAGCAATCAAACGAGACAGCTCTTCTAGAAACAGGTGTAAAAGTAATCGACTTGATTTGTCCATTCGCTAAGGGTGGTAAAATCGGTCTATTCGGTGGTGCAGGTGTAGGTAAGACCGTTAACATGATGGAACTTATCAACAACATCGCACTACAACACTCTGGTCTATCAGTATTCGCGGGTGTTGGTGAACGTACTCGTGAAGGTAACGACTTCTACTACGAGATGCAGGAAGCAGGCGTTGTAAACATCGCTGAACCTGAAAAATCTAAAGTAGCAATGGTTTACGGTCAGATGAACGAGCCACCAGGTAACCGTCTACGTGTTGCACTGACTGGTCTAACAATGGCTGAGCGCTTCCGTGATGAAGGCCGTGATGTACTGTTGTTTATCGATAACATCTATCGTTACACACTTGCAGGTACTGAAGTATCAGCACTTCTAGGTCGTATGCCTTCAGCGGTAGGTTACCAGCCAACTCTTGCTGAAGAAATGGGTGTTCTTCAAGAACGTATCACTTCAACTCGTCAAGGTTCTATCACGTCTGTACAGGCGGTATACGTACCTGCGGATGACTTGACTGACCCATCACCAGCAACAACGTTTGCGCACTTAGATGCAACAGTTGTACTTAACCGTAACATCGCAGCTATGGGTCTATACCCAGCGATCGACCCACTAGATTCGACTTCACGTCAGCTAGATCCATTGGTTGTTGGTCAAGAGCACTATGATGTTGCGCGTGGTGTTCAGCAAACGCTTCAGCGTTACAAAGAGCTAAAAGACATCATTGCGATCCTAGGTATGGACGAGCTTTCTGAATCAGATAAGCAAGTTGTATCTCGTGCACGTAAGATTGAGCGTTTCCTAACTCAGCCTTATCACGTAGCGGAAGTATTTACTGGTGACCCTGGTGTATACGTTTCACTTAAAGAAACACTACGTGGCTTTAAAGGTCTACTAGCTGGTGACTACGACGACATTCCAGAGCAAGCGTTTATGTACTGCGGTACTATCGACGAAGCTATCGAGAATGCGAAGAAGCTATAAGGCTAACTAGGAGGCGATATGGCAGCAATAACCTTTCATCTAGACGTTGTGAGCGCAGAGAAGAAAATTTTCTCAGGTCGTGTTGAAACGTTTCAGGTGACCGGTAGCGAAGGTGAACTTGGTATTTTCCATGGTCACACACCGCTGCTGACCGCTATTAAGCCTGGTATGGTGCGTATAGTGAAACAACACGGCCACGAAGAAATTATTTATGTTTCTGGTGGTATTGTTGAAATTCAACCGGGTACAGCTACTGTACTGGCTGACACAGCAATTCGTGGTGAAGATCTAGATACAGCCAAGGCTCAAGAAGCCAAACGTCGCGCTGAGGAGAAAATTCAGAATCAGCATGGCGATATGGACTTCGCGCAAGCGGCCAGTGAACTGGCTAAAGCCATTGCTCAGCTACGAGTAATTGAGCTGACTAAGAAACGTCGTTAATTTTATTAACACGTTTCATGAAAAGGCGACCATTGGTCGCCTTTTTTGCTTTATTTTAAATAGAAATTAACGACAAAGAATTAACACTCTCCCCGTAAGTCGCTAAAATGCCCTCAGTCGTTACCTCAACAAATAGGTTCAACATGAAATTTAGCGCTGTAATTTTGGCCGCGGGTAAAGGTACTCGCATGAATTCCAACATGCCAAAAGTCCTTCACACCCTTGCTGGTAAGCCAATGGTCAAACACGTGATCGATACGTGCAATAGCTTAGGCGCTCAGAATATCCACTTGGTTTATGGCCACGGTGGTGATCAAATGCAACATGCGCTGGCTGAAGAAAAGGTTAATTGGGTGCTGCAAGCGGAGCAACTGGGTACTGGTCATGCGGTTGATCAGGCATCAGCGCAATTTCAGGATGATGAGAAGATCCTCGTTTTATACGGTGATGTTCCATTGATCTCTGAGGAAACTCTCGAAAGTTTGTTAGATGCTCAACCAAACGATGGTATTGCTTTATTAACCGTGGTGCTTAAAAACCCAACGGGTTACGGACGTATCGTACGTAAGAGCGGCCCTGTAGTGGCGATCGTTGAACAGAAAGACGCAACCGAAGAGCAAAAGCTGATCAAAGAGATTAACACTGGTGTGATGGTTGCGACTGGTCGTGATCTAAAGCGCTGGTTGTCAGGTTTGAACAACAACAATGCTCAGGGTGAATACTACCTTACAGACGTTATTGCTGCTGCACATGAAGAAGGGCGCGCGGTTGAAGCTGTACATCCAGTGAGTTCAATTGAGGTTGAAGGGGTAAATGACCGTATTCAACTGGCTCGTTTAGAGCGTGCATTCCAAGCTCGTCAAGCAAGTAAACTGTTAGAACAAGGCGTAATGCTACGCGACCCAGCTCGTTTTGATCTGCGTGGTGAATTGCAATGCGGTATGGACGTAGAAATTGACGTTAACGTTATTATCGAAGGTACGGTTTCTATCGGTGATAACGTGGTTATCGGTGCGGGCTGTATCCTGAAAGACTGTGAAATCGATGACAATACCGTTATTCGTCCATACAGCGTGATTGAAGGCGCGAGTGTGGGTGAAGATTGTACTGTGGGTCCATTTACTCGCCTTCGTCCTGGTGCAGATCTACGTAATGATGCTCATGTTGGTAACTTCGTGGAAGTTAAGAACGCTCGTATCGGTGAAGGCTCTAAAGCTAACCACTTAACTTACATTGGTGATGCTGAAATTGGTCAGCGTGTAAACGTCGGTGCAGGTGTGATTACTTGTAACTATGACGGCGTTAACAAGCACAAAACCATTATTGGTGATGATGTGTTTGTCGGCTCTGACTGCCAGCTGGTGGCTCCTGTTACTATCGCAAACGGTGCAACAATCGGTGCAGGCACGACATTAACGAAAGATGTAGCAGAAGGTGAGTTAGTAATCACTCGCGCTAAAGAGAAGAAAATTGCTGGCTGGCAACGTCCAGTTAAGAAAAAGTAATCTAAGTGCTCTGTTATAAAATATCCCCCAATTATGGGGGATATTTTTTACGGATTATTCATCACTGACAACACGCGAATTATCAGGTGTTGTGAAATGTTGTGATAGCTGTTTATTTGAAACAACGAATCCGAACCAAAATCCTGCCGTACAAATAATAATTGCGATGCCTATGACCATTTGTGCTTGGCTTGCCATTGAGGCAACCAGAGCACTAGAAAGGCTGCTGATACAGATTTGTAGACTGTTTTGTAACCCTGCAGCAGTTGCTGGTGCTTGTTTGGCATTAGCTAAGGCTCGATTGACCACTATTGGGTACAAAGCACCGTTGGCAACGGCAATCAAACAGAATGGAGTCAGAATTGGCCAAATGGATCCTAACTGCCATTGTGATGCGATAAAAATCAACAATGACGCGACGCTGAATAAGCCGATCAAATGACGCAGTACTCTCTCATCGCCAAATTTTTTCACTGCTACCTTGCCTAAATAACCACCTAGCATGAAGGCAACTGTTTGTGGGATGAAGCTTAAACCAATATCTTTTGTGCTATAGCCTAACTGAGCCATGATTTCCGGCATACCTGTTAAGTAAGCGAAGAAAGCCGCTGATGCCGTAGCATATATCAGCACATTACCAAGGTAAGCTTTTGAAGCGAGCAGCGCTTTTATATCAGCAGTTATGCTGGTCTGTTTTATCTCCGCCTTTTTATTATCTTGTGCCATTGTCGCTGTAATCAGTGCGATGCCGATGACCGTGAGCGCAACGAAGATACTCGGCCAGCCGAAGTTTTCTGCTAGCAACACCCCTAGTTGAGGTGCTAGAGCAGGAGAGAGTGCGACTAACGGCATAATCGTGGCAAAAATCTGTTGGCTTTGGCTTGAATATCGCTGAATAACCATGGCTTGCCAGATTACCGCAGGAGCACAGACACCGATCGCTTGGATAAAGCGCAGAGTCAACAGTTGCCAAACCTGATCGGCGAATGCCAGCCCTAAGGATGCGATGGTGAAAAGTACTAAGCCTGCCGCAAGCGTATTACGATGGCCAAACTTATCTGAGGCAAGGCCCCATATCAATTGACCGATAGCCATCCCGACCAAGAATATCGTTAGAGACAAGGCTATTTGTTCAGGTCCGGTAGCAAAGTCGATTTCCATCGCTTTAAAGGCCGGTAAGTACATGTCGGTGGCTATAAAGCCGAGCATAGACAGAGTTGCAAGATAGAAGAGTTGTAATTTTGATATTTTCATTTTAACCAATCAAATATTTTAATTAATGTTCCGTGAATATCAGTTGGCGCCAACCCCTATTTATTTACCGTGCTATTCTATTTTTCGTTACTAGGAAAATGAAACGATAAAATTGTTGGTTATCGTTCAAAAAATTCGAAAGGTATATGTGTGTACTCTAAATCTTCGTTGGAAATGTTGGATGCGGTCGCTCGATTAGGCAGTTTTACCGCGGCGGCTGAGCTGTTGCATAAAGTTCCTTCAGCCATCAGCTACGGTGTTCGGCAAGTGGAACAAGAACTCGATGTGGTTCTCTTTCGCCGTTTACCTCGTAAAGTAGAACTGACTCCGGCTGGTGAGCTATTTATTGCTCAGGCCCGTTTACTCTTGAGGCAGATGGAGGAGATCAATGCGCAAACTCGCCGAGCCGCTCATGGCTGGCAATCCACACTGAAGCTGACTTTAGATAATGTGGTGAAACTCGATAAGCTTAAATCGCTGGTGGAAGATTTTTATCAACAGTTTGAATTTGCAGAGCTACAAATCAACATGGAAGTATTTAACGGTTCATGGGAAGCGATAGCTCAAGAGCGGGCGGATATTGTGATTGGTGCTACCTCGGCAGTTCCTGTTGGTGGAGACTTCGAGGTACGAAATATGGGCGAGTTGAAATGGACATTTGTGATGTCTCCTGATCATCCGTGTGCACAACAGCGAGATTTGAGTGAAGCCTTTGTGAGTCAGTTTCCAGCGATTTGTCTTGATGATACCTCTAGTGTTTTACCTAAAAGACATACGGGACATTATCCTCAACAGCGTCGATTATTATTGCCCAACTGGTATAGCGCTATAGAGTGCCTGAAAAAGGGGATTGGTGTGGGCTATATGCCACGTCATATTGCACTGCCATTGATCGATGAAGGCTTGTTGGTAGAAAAAACATTACCCGATGAACAACCATTAAGTCAGTGCTGCCTCGTATGGCGTAAAGATGATAATCACCGTTTGATTGAGTGGATGGTGAATTATTTAGGTTCGAGCGAACAACTTCATAGAGACTGGCTAAAAGCGGATTAAGAATAATGCCAGCGTGGGCTGGCATTATTGTTTGGCTTTAAAACCACCAGCATAGCTGGTGGCCTTATATTTTTGACTAATTTACGGACGTTCGAAAATCGTCGCAATACCTTGGCCTAAACCAATACACATGGTTGCCAAGCCGTATTTCGCTTGTTTTGCTTCCATAAGGTTTATCAACGTCGTTGAGATCCGTGTTCCTGAACAACCTAATGGGTGGCCTAATGCAATTGCACCACCATTGAGGTTTACTTTGTCATCCATCTTATCGAATAAACCTAAGTCTTTTGCACAAGGTAGAGACTGAGCAGCAAACGCTTCGTTCAGTTCAATCACATCAATGTCTTCCATTGATAGACCAGCGCGTTTCAGTGCTTTGTGAGTAGCAGGAACAGGTCCATAACCCATGATAGAAGGATCGCAACCGGCAATCGCCATCGATTTTACTTTGGCACGGATAGTAAGTCCTAACTCCAGCGCTTTTGCTTCACTCATGATCAGCATTGCAGATGCACCGTCAGACAGCGCAGAAGAAGAACCCGCAGTTACCGTACCATTGACTGGGTCAAAGGCAGGTCGAAGAGCAGATAAGCCTTCAACAGTGGTTTCTGGGCGGATCACTTCGTCGTAATCCAAAGTGAATAGAGTGCCGTCTTCCGCATGAGCTTCTGTTGGAAGAATTTCATTCTTGAATCTTCCTTCAACAGTTGCAGCGTACGCTCTGTGGTGTGAACGTGCGGCAAACGCATCTTGTTGTTCACGGCTAATACCGTGTACTTTGCCCAGCATTTCAGCGGTTAAACCCATCATCCCTGCAGCTTTTGCAACGTTCTTTGATAACCCAGGGTGGAAATCCACGCCATGGTTCATCGGTACGTGTCCCATGTGCTCAACACCACCTACTAGGCAGATCTCTGCATCACCAACCATGATAGAACGAGTGGCATCGTGAAGAGCCTGCATAGAAGAACCGCATAGACGGTTAACCGTAACAGCACCAATTTCAATCGGCAGGCCCGCCAGTAGCGCTGCGTTACGTGCAACGTTGAAGCCTTGCTCTAAGGTTTGTTGCACACAGCCCCAGTAGATATCTTCAATGTCGTGTGGGTTTACTTGTGGGTTTCTAGCCAGAATCCCTTTCATCAAATGAGCTGACAGATCTTCCGCTCTCTGATGGCGAAACGCCCCGCCTTTGGAACGTCCCATAGGGGTACGAAGGCAATCAACAATCACTACATTATTCATTTTGTTATTCCTTTTCCAAAGTGATTTGCTTTGAGACGGTTTGGTGTGAGCCAGCCTGTTGTGAACCGTAGAAGGTTTCACCTTTCTCAGCCATATCTATCAGGCGTTGAGGTACTTGATAAACCGCACCTAAATGCTGATGTTTTTTCGCCATTTCTAGGTAAGTACTTAGACCAATACTATCTAGGTAACGGAACACACCACCACGGAATGGAGGGAAACCTAAGCCATAAACTAGAGCCATATCAGCTTCCTGAGGTGAAGCAATGATGTTCTCTTCTAAACAAAGCACTACTTCATTGATCATAGGAATCATCATGCGTTCAATAATGGTTTGGTCATCAAACTCGGCAGAAGCACCACACACGGTTTGAAGCAGTGTAAGAACACTGTTATCAAAGGCTTTCTTAGGCTTACCTTTTTTATCGACGGTGTACTGGTAGAAACCACTACCATTTTTCTGACCGTATTTCTGGGCTTCAAACAGGGCGCTGATCGCGTCAGGGCCTTCTTTAGCCATACGAGTAGGGAAGCCTTGTGCCATCACTTCTTGTGCATGGTGAGCGGTATCTAAACCAACCACATCCAACAAGTAGGCAGGGCCCATTGGCCAACCGAATTGACGTTCCATCACTTTATCGATGTGAGTGAAATCACCGCCATCACGCATCAATAAGCTAAAGCCCGCAAAGTATGGGAACAAAACACGGTTTACGAAGAATCCTGGGCAGTCATTAACCACGATTGGCGATTTGCCCATTTTCGCAGCGTAAGCGACAACACGATTAATGGTGTCTTCAGAAGTATGTTCACCACGGATAATTTCTACCAGTGGCATGCGGTGTACGGGGTTAAAGAAGTGCATACCACAGAAATTTTCTGGGCGCTTAAGCGATTTCGCCAATAAGTTAATTGGAATAGTCGAGGTATTTGACGTGATGACGGTATCTGCTGAAACTTGTTGTTCCACTTCGCTCAGAACGGCCGCTTTCACTTTTGGATTCTCAACCACAGCTTCCACAATAACGTCAGATTGCTCTATACCTGCATAATGTAGCGTTGGTGAAATAGAAGCGATCACAGACGCCATCTTAAAGCCATCGATCTTACCACGCTCAAGTTGTTTATTTAGCAACTTAGACGCTTCTGTCATCCCTAAATCAAGAGACGACTGAGCGATGTCTTTCATGGTTACCGGAACGCCTTTTGACGCGGATTGGTAAGCGATACCACCACCCATAATACCCGCGCCTAGAACAGCTGCACGCTGAGTATCTTTCGATGCAGATTTCGCAGATTTTTTTGCAAGCCCTTTAATGTATTGGTCATTCAGGAAGATACCTACAAGCGCTTGCGCCTCTTGAGATTTCGCTAGGGTGATAAAGTGTTTACGCTCAATATCCAAAGCAGCATCGCGATCGCAGTTTGCTGCTTGTTCGATAGTTTTGACGGCGGTCATTGGCGCTGGGTAGTGAGTACCCGCAACCTGAGCGACTAAACCTTTTGCCATGGTAAAGCTCATCATCGCTTCAATCTTGCTTAATGTCAGCGCTGAGGTTTTTTGCTTACGTCTCGCTTGCCAGTCAATTTTCTCATTCATGGCTTGGGTTAGCGTCGCGATAGCAGATTCTTCGAGCTTGTCGCTTTCAACAATGGCATCGAGTAAGTCCAGTTTTAGTGCTTCGTCAGCTTTACAGGCTTTACCTTGAGTGATGATTTCCATCGCGCTGTCTGCGCCGATGATTCTTGGCAGGCGAACCGTGCCACCAAAGCCAGGCATAATACCGAGTTTGGTTTCTGGCAAACCGATGCTGGTGGTTTTATCACCAATGCGGAAGTCGGTAGCAAGTACACACTCACATCCGCCGCCAAGAGTGAAACCTCTTAACGCAGAGAGTGTTGGTACCGGTAAATCTTCCAGCTTGTTAAATATGCTGTTTGCAAAAACAAGCCACGTATTTAGTTCTGCTTCTGGTTTTGCAAATAGTCCTAAAAACTCAGTAATGTCGGCACCGACAATAAATGAGTCTTTATCAGTTGTGAGCACAACACCTTTTAAACCTTGATGGGTTTGGAGAGCATCAAGAGCCTCGTTTAGAGAATTAAGAGTGTTGAGGTCGAGTTTGTTTACAGAGTGCGGTGAGCAGAAGCTTATCTCTGCGATACCGTTCTCTAATTCCTTTACCTGTAGGGTTTCGGCTTGGTAAATCATTGTCTATCTCCTTGACATACAACCGAAGGGTTGTGTGTGAGAGTTTTTGTTGTATTTAGTTTCTGGTGTGACCAGTAATTTCAGTTTGAACGGCAGAATGTTTAATTTCAATACATTTTTTAAACAAGTGTTTAACATTGTGTGCTGATACCAATCCTGAGCACATTTTTAGGGCTCGTGATACACTTGGTCATCTTTATGATTTTGTGAAAAATATGAACGTTCGACCCTATTTAATCCCCAATGAGCCGGTTATCTTCGAAGAAGAGATAAAAAAGAGCCTGTTTATTACCTATCTTGCACATACGCCTAGTAGTGATGCAGCCAAAGCGTTTGTGGAACAAATAAAACAGAAACATCCTGATGCGAGGCATAACTGTTGGGGATTTGTCGCGGGTAGGCCTGAAGATTCGATGCTTTGGGGGTTTAGTGATGACGGCGAGCCGTCAGGAACAGCGGGTAAGCCGATATTGGCTCAGTTATCTGGTTCTGGCGTTGGTGAAATCACGGCTGTAGTCACGCGTTACTATGGCGGTATTCGTCTTGGAACTGGTGGTTTAGTTAAGGCGTACGGTGGTGGTGTGCAACAAGCTCTTAAGCTGCTTCAAACTATTGAGAAAAAAATCACCACAAATTTGCACCTAAGTTTAGACTACGGCCTAGTTCCGCTGGCGCAGTCTATTATTAAGCAGTTCGACGGAACAGAAGTTGACGCTCAATACGGTTCAAACGTGGAATTGGATGTGGAGCTGGAAGTTCTTCATGTTGAAGATTTCACCCAAACTATCATTAATCGAAGCGGTGCAAAAATTATTGTCACCGATTTAAACAATATATAGGAACTAAGAAGCCCGGCTTCATTTTGTCTATCAATGCAATTTCGTTCAATTATCCGGATTGTCGGGCTGCTGCTCGCGATATTTAGCTCTACAATGCTAGCTCCAGCGCTGGTCGCTTTGATCTATCGCGATGGTGCGGGTGTGCCATTTGTCACTACTTTCTTTGCATTGCTGTTTTTTGGCGCGGTACTTTGGTTTCCTAACCGTCACCATCGGCATGAACTAAAATCCCGAGACGGTTTTCTTATTGTTGTACTTTTTTGGACGGTAATCGGTAGCGCTGGGGCGATGCCTTTTTTGCTGTCTGATAACCCGAACCTATCAGTCACTAATGCTTTTTTTGAATCATTCTCCGCATTAACCACCACGGGGGCGACAGTCATAGTTGGCCTTGATGAGTTACCTAAGGCGATTCTATTTTACCGTCAGTTCCTACAGTGGTTTGGTGGTATGGGTATCATCGTATTAGCAGTCGCTATCTTACCTGTGCTGGGTATCGGTGGTATGCAGTTGTATCGAGCTGAAGTTCCCGGCCCTGTTAAAGACACGAAAGTAACTCCCCGTATTGCTGAGACGGCAAAAGCGTTGTGGTATATCTACCTTAGTTTAACCATTCTATGTGCTACAGCGTTCTGGTTGGCTGGCATGACGGTTTTCGATGCGATCTGCCATAGTTTTTCAACTATCGCTATTGGTGGTTTCTCAACCCATGACGCGAGTATGGGGTATTTTGACAGCTATTCGATTAACCTTATTACGGTAGTGTTCCTCTTAATATCTGCGTGTAACTACACCTTGCATTATGCTGTTTGGGCAACGGGCGGTGTGCATCCAAAATATTATTGGCGTGACCCTGAGTTTCGAGCTTTTATCGGGATACAAGTCATTCTATTTGTCGTCTGTTTCTTAATGCTATTGCAGCACCATACCTATGATTCTCTTTATGATGCGTTTGATCAGGCGATATTCCAAACGGTATCAATATCGACAACGGCCGGATTTACCACAACTGGATTTTCAGAATGGCCTCTGTTCTTACCTGTGCTTCTACTGTTTTCGTCTTTTATAGGTGGTTGTGCTGGCTCAACCGGTGGCGGTATGAAAGTCATTCGAGTGTTATTGCTTACATTGCAAGGTGCTCGTGAAATGAAACGTTTAGTGCACCCGAGAGCAATCTACCCTATTAAATTGGGCGACAGTGCGTTATCACAACGTGTTGTCGATGCGGTATGGGGATTCTTCTCTGCTTATGCATTAGTGTTTGTGGTTTGTATGCTTGCAGTGATAGCGACAGGAATGGATGAACTCAGCGCGTTCTCAGCCGTTGCTGCTACTTTAAATAATTTAGGACCTGGGCTCGGAGAGGTTTCTGTCCACTTTGCTGACATTAATGATAGTGCCAAGTGGGTGCTTATTGTCTCCATGTTGTTCGGTCGTCTAGAAATATTTACTTTATTAATTTTGTTAACGCCTACGTTTTGGCGTAGCTAGGGTTACAAAGTAGGGATATAGCGTGAAAGCACTTCTTTTATATTCGACCCGCGAAGGTCAGACAAAAAAAATCATGCACCACATTGCGCAGCAGTTGCAAGGTTATGAATGTCAATTTGTTGACCTGCATGAGTGCCATACAATGGATTTAACGCAATATGACAAAGTGTTGATTGGTGCCTCTATCCGCTATGGAAAATTAAATGCGAAGTTGTATCAATTTATCGATGCCCACATAAAACAGTTAGAACAAGTAAAGGCTGCCTTTTATTGTGTCAATTTGACTGCTCGTAAAGTGGAGCAGGGTAAAGATACTCCTGAAGGAAGCGTTTATATAAAAACGTTTCTAAAGAAATCACCTTGGCAGCCTTCATTGATAGGTGTGTTTGCTGGAGCGCTTTATTACCCACGTTATCGCCCAATAGATAGAATGATGATTCGTTTCATTATGAAATTGACCGGTGGTGAAACGGATACAACAAAAGAAGTTGAATATACAGACTGGGAAAAAGTGTCTTTATTCGCCAAAAAGTTTGAACAATTGTAAAGAAAACAGGCAAAAAGGAGCCTTGCTGGCTCTTTTTTGTTCGAACGATAAAAAACTTCAAAAACTTTGCTAAAAAACTATTGCCAATTCCGATCATCTCCCTATAATGCCGCCTCGCTGACACGGGAACAGTTCATAAGAAATGTAACCAGTTAGCCGGTTTATTAACTAGCATCAATTAACGATGAAAAAGTTTTAAAAAAGTGTTTGACACTTAAACTTAACTAGCTAAAATAGCCGTCCGTTTTGAGAGGAATGCCTCGCAAAACCAAGCTCTTTAACAATTTAAACCTATCAATCTGTGTGGGCACTCGTTGATGAAAATCAAAGTTAAGTCTTTGTTCTTGTAACAAAGCAACTTAGGTTTCAATGAACTGAGTGACCAATACAAATAACTTCGGTTATTTGGCACAGTCAATTCATTACCATTCTGTTGGAATGGTAATAGCTTTAAAATTACGTCTTACTTTCGAGTAAGAGCAGTTTTGAAGTCAGTATTCGTTGAGCCGACAAAATCTTAAATTGAAGAGTTTGATCATGGCTCAGATTGAACGCTGGCGGCAGGCCTAACACATGCAAGTCGAGCGGCAGCACAGAGAAACTTGTTTCTCGGGTGGCGAGCGGCGGACGGGTGAGTAATGCCTGGGAAATTGCCCTGATGTGGGGGATAACCATTGGAAACGATGGCTAATACCGCATAATAGCTTCGGCTCAAAGAGGGGGACCTTCGGGCCTCTCGCGTCAGGATATGCCCAGGTGGGATTAGCTAGTTGGTGAGGTAATGGCTCACCAAGGCGACGATCCCTAGCTGGTCTGAGAGGATGATCAGCCACACTGGAACTGAGACACGGTCCAGACTCCTACGGGAGGCAGCAGTGGGGAATATTGCACAATGGGCGCAAGCCTGATGCAGCCATGCCGCGTGTGTGAAGAAGGCCTTCGGGTTGTAAAGCACTTTCAGTCGTGAGGAAGGTGGTGTTGTTAATAGCAGCATCATTTGACGTTAGCGACAGAAGAAGCACCGGCTAACTCCGTGCCAGCAGCCGCGGTAATACGGAGGGTGCGAGCGTTAATCGGAATTACTGGGCGTAAAGCGCATGCAGGTGGTTTGTTAAGTCAGATGTGAAAGCCCGGGGCTCAACCTCGGAATAGCATTTGAAACTGGCAAGCTAGAGTACTGTAGAGGGGGGTAGAATTTCAGGTGTAGCGGTGAAATGCGTAGAGATCTGAAGGAATACCGGTGGCGAAGGCGGCCCCCTGGACAGATACTGACACTCAGATGCGAAAGCGTGGGGAGCAAACAGGATTAGATACCCTGGTAGTCCACGCCGTAAACGATGTCTACTTGGAGGTTGTGGCCTTGAGCCGTGGCTTTCGGAGCTAACGCGTTAAGTAGACCGCCTGGGGAGTACGGTCGCAAGATTAAAACTCAAATGAATTGACGGGGGCCCGCACAAGCGGTGGAGCATGTGGTTTAATTCGATGCAACGCGAAGAACCTTACCTACTCTTGACATCTACAGAATCCTGCGGAGACGCGGGAGTGCCTTCGGGAACTGTAAGACAGGTGCTGCATGGCTGTCGTCAGCTCGTGTTGTGAAATGTTGGGTTAAGTCCCGCAACGAGCGCAACCCTTATCCTTGTTTGCCAGCGAGTCATGTCGGGAACTCCAGGGAGACTGCCGGTGATAAACCGGAGGAAGGTGGGGACGACGTCAAGTCATCATGGCCCTTACGAGTAGGGCTACACACGTGCTACAATGGCGCATACAGAGGGCAGCGAACTAGCGATAGTAAGCGAATCCCAAAAAGTGCGTCGTAGTCCGGATTGGAGTCTGCAACTCGACTCCATGAAGTCGGAATCGCTAGTAATCGTGAATCAGAATGTCACGGTGAATACGTTCCCGGGCCTTGTACACACCGCCCGTCACACCATGGGAGTGGGCTGCAAAAGAAGCAGGTAGTTTAACCTTCGGGAGGACGCTTGCCACTTTGTGGTTCATGACTGGGGTGAAGTCGTAACAAGGTAGCGCTAGGGGAACCTGGCGCTGGATCACCTCCTTACGTAAAGATTCTCTTGATGAGTGTCCACACAGATTGATTAGGTTTAGAAAGATAAGAGTATCTTAGTGTCCCGTTCGTCTAGAGGCCTAGGACACCGCCCTTTCACGGCGGTAACAGGGGTTCGACTCCCCTACGGGATACCATGGGTCGTTAGCTCAGTTGGTAGAGCAGTTGACTTTTAATCAATTGGTCGCAGGTTCGAATCCTGCACGACCCACCATTATCGCTTCAAGTATGGGGTTATAGCTCAGCTGGGAGAGCGCCTGCCTTGCACGCAGGAGGTCTGCGGTTCGATCCCGCATAGCTCCACCATCTTGATAGTGAAATAATGGGCGATTAGCTCAGTTGGGAGAGCACCTGCCTTACAAGCAGGGGGTCACTGGTTCGAACCCGGTATCGCCCACCATCTTTAAGTGTTCTTGAAAAAGAATATTTAAAAATGGTTTTCATAAACTCTTTGTTTATAAAAACTCTTGCTCTTTAACAATTTGGAAAGCTGACAGTTAATAATTTGATTAATTATTAACTATTAAAAGTTCTCAAATCCTAGATGACATAGTCATTTAGGTACCAATACACATTCAAGTGTTCTTGGGAATAACATCATTGATGTTGTTCATATTTGAGTCCGGCAAAATCGAAATGTCTCTCGCTCATTCAAATAATGAGAGACAACTAAACCTTGGTTGTTTGCCATACGAAAGACCTCTTGGGGTTGTATGGTTAAGTGACTAAGCGTACACGGTGGATGCCTTGGCAGTCAGAGGCGATGAAGGACGTATTAACTTGCGATAAGCGTAGATAAGGCAGTAAAAGCCACTTGAGTCTACGATTTCCGAATGGGGAAACCCACTCACATAAGTGAGTATCATTAACTGAATACATAGGTTAATGAGGCGAACCGGGAGAACTGAAACATCTAAGTACCCCGAGGAAAAGAAATCAATTGAGATTCCGAAAGTAGCGGCGAGCGAAATTGGATTAGCCCTTAAGCTTTTAATGACACAGGTGAAGATTCTGGAAAGTATCGCGATACCGGGTGATAGCCCCGTAACCGACATGTCATTTTGAGTGAAAACGAGTAAGGCGGGACACGTGATATCCTGTTTGAATATGGGGGGACCATCCTCCAAGGCTAAATACTCCTGACTGACCGATAGTGAACCAGTACCGTGAGGGAAAGGCGAAAAGAACCCCTGTGAGGGGAGTGAAATAGAACCTGAAACCGTGTACGTACAAGCAGTAGGAGCCTCTTCGTGGGGTGACTGCGTACCTTTTGTATAATGGGTCAGCGACTTATATTCAGTGGCAAGGTTAACCGTATAGGGGAGCCGTAGGGAAACCGAGTCTTAACTGGGCGCTTTAGTCTCTGGATATAGACCCGAAACCGAGTGATCTAGCCATGGGCAGGTTGAAGATTGAGTAACATCAATTGGAGGACCGAACCGACTAATGTTGAAAAATTAGCGGATGACTTGTGGCTAGGGGTGAAAGGCCAATCAAACTCGGAGATAGCTGGTTCTCCCCGAAAGCTATTTAGGTAGCGCCTCGGACGAATACTACTGGGGGTAGAGCACTGTTAAGGCTAGGGGGTCATCCCGACTTACCAACCCTTTGCAAACTCCGAATACCAGTAAGTACTATCCGGGAGACACACGGCGGGTGCTAACGTCCGTCGTGGAGAGGGAAACAACCCAGACCGCCAGCTAAGGTCCCAAATGATTACTAAGTGGGAAACGATGTGGGAAGGCTCAGACAGCTAGGATGTTGGCTTAGAAGCAGCCATCATTTAAAGAAAGCGTAATAGCTCACTAGTCGAGTCGGCCTGCGCGGAAGATGTAACGGGGCTAAGTAATCAACCGAAGCTGCGGCAATGCAATTTATTGTATTGGGTAGGGGAGCGTTCTGTAAGCCGTTGAAGGTGTGTTGTAAAGCATGCTGGAGGTATCAGAAGTGCGAATGCTGACATGAGTAACGATAAAGGGGGTGAAAAACCTCCTCGCCGGAAGACCAAGGGTTCCTGTCCAACGTTAATCGGGGCAGGGTGAGTCGACCCCTAAGGCGAGGCCGAAAGGCGTAGTCGATGGGAAACGGGTTAATATTCCCGTACTTCTTACAATTGCGATGGGGGGACGGAGAAGGCTAGGTGGGCCTGGCGACGGTTGTCCAGGTTCAAGTGCGTAGGCTTGAGAGTTAGGTAAATCCGGCTCTCTTTAAGGCTGAGACACGATGTCGAGCTACTACGGTAGTGAAGTCATTGATGCCATGCTTCCAGGAAAAGCCTCTAAGCTTCAGATTGTAAGGAATCGTACCCCAAACCGACACAGGTGGTCGGGTAGAGAATACCAAGGCGCTTGAGAGAACTCGGGTGAAGGAACTAGGCAAAATGGTACCGTAACTTCGGGAGAAGGTACGCTCTTGACGGTGAAGTCCCTCGCGGATGGAGCTGATGAGAGTCGCAGATACCAGGTGGCTGCAACTGTTTATTAAAAACACAGCACTGTGCAAAATCGTAAGATGACGTATACGGTGTGACGCCTGCCCGGTGCCGGAAGGTTAATTGATGGGGTTAGACTTCGGTCGAAGCTCTTGATCGAAGCCCCGGTAAACGGCGGCCGTAACTATAACGGTCCTAAGGTAGCGAAATTCCTTGTCGGGTAAGTTCCGACCTGCACGAATGGCGTAATGATGGCCACGCTGTCTCCACCCGAGACTCAGTGAAATTGAAATCGCTGTGAAGATGCAGTGTACCCGCGGCTAGACGGAAAGACCCCGTGAACCTTTACTACAGCTTGGCACTGAACATTGAACCTACATGTGTAGGATAGGTGGGAGGCTTTGAAGCGCAGACGCTAGTTTGTGTGGAGCCGTCCTTGAAATACCACCCTTGTATGTTTGATGTTCTAACTCAGACCCGTTATCCGGGTCGAGGACAGTGCCTGGTGGGTAGTTTGACTGGGGCGGTCTCCTCCCAAAGAGTAACGGAGGAGCACGAAGGTGGGCTAAACACGGTTGGACATCGTGTGGTTAGTGCAATGGCATAAGCCCGCTTGACTGCGAGAATGACAATTCGAGCAGGTGCGAAAGCAGGTCATAGTGATCCGGTGGTTCTGAATGGAAGGGCCATCGCTCAACGGATAAAAGGTACTCCGGGGATAACAGGCTGATACCGCCCAAGAGTTCATATCGACGGCGGTGTTTGGCACCTCGATGTCGGCTCATCACATCCTGGGGCTGAAGTCGGTCCCAAGGGTATGGCTGTTCGCCATTTAAAGTGGTACGCGAGCTGGGTTTAGAACGTCGTGAGACAGTTCGGTCCCTATCTGCCGTGGGCGTTGGAGAATTGAAGGGGGCTGCTCCTAGTACGAGAGGACCGGAGTGGACGAACCTCTGGTGTTCGGGTTGTTACGCCAGTAGCATTGCCCGGTAGCTAAGTTCGGAATTGATAACCGCTGAAAGCATCTAAGCGGGAAGCAAGCCCTGAGATGAGTTCTCCCTGGCACTTTAAGTGTCCTAAAGGGTTGTTCGAGACTAGAACGTTGATAGGCAGGGTGTGTAAGTGCTGTGAGGCATTGAGCTAACCTGTACTAATTGCCCGTGAGGCTTAACCATACAACACCCAAGGGGTTTTGTGGACTCAAAGCAAGAACAGAATTGAATGTGTAGAGAACATTAACAGCTTTCCGAATTTTAAATTTTGCTTGGCGACCATAGCGATTTGGACCCACCTGATTCCATGCCGAACTCAGAAGTGAAACGAATTAGCGCCGATGGTAGTGTGGGGTCTCCCCATGTGAGAGTAGGACATCGCCAGGCTTTTATTTAGCACCAAGCGCTAACCAATGCGGAGCGGTAGTTCAGTTGGTTAGAATACCGGCCTGTCACGCCGGGGGTCGCGGGTTCGAGTCCCGTCCGCTCCGCCACTTATTTAAAGAACCTCAGCTGAAAAGCTGAGGTTTTTGCAAATCTAGAGAAAAGAAATTCTGCAGGGGTGTAGCTCCAATTGGCAGAGCAGCGGATTCCAAATCCGCGTGTTGGGAGTTCGAATCTCTCCACCCCTGCCATTATTAAAGGCCTCAGTCGAAAGACTGGGGCTTTTTTACATCTGTCGTTTGAATAGTTGCTGTAATGCTTAATTGGCAGAGCCGCGGATTCCGCCAATGCCAAAAATCAGCGCGTATTGGGAGTTCGAATCTCTCCACCCCTGCCATTAATAGAAGCCTCAGTCGAAAGACTGGGGCTTTTTCACATCAGTCGTTTGACTAGTTGTTGTAATGCACAATTGGCAGAGCCGCGGATTCCGCCAATGCCAAAAATCAGCGCGTATTGGGAGTTCGAATCTCTCCACCCCTGCCATTATTAGAAGCCTCAGTCGAAAGACTGGGGCTTTTTTTACATCTGTCGTTTGGATAGTTGTTGTCATGCTCAATTAGTAGAGCCGCGGATTCCGCCAATGCCAAAAATCAGCGCGTGTTGTGATTTCGAATCTCTCCACCCCTGCAATCATTAGAAGCCTCAGTCGAAAGACTGGGGCTTTTGTACATCTATCGTTTGGATAATAGGGATTTATTGAGTAGTAGGTGATATTAGCCAGTGGTTCGTAGGCTTCTACACCAGTAATGAAAATATGCTTACCAAATTGGTTACTTTGTTATCATTAATATCGGTGATATTATCGCCCTACTTGCTTACATAAACGCCATACCGTGATTTACTCAGCTTCCGATCTCATTAACTTTGCTAGCGTCTTAAACAATATTATCTGCAGTGTTGTCGGATGTTTGTTCTTATTACAAATTCGTAGTGGTTTGTCTGGCTATCAGCGACTCTCAGCGTCGTATTTTTTCCTATTTTTTCTGTTTTTAGGTTCTGCTTTTTTTGCCATGGCTATCCGCTCTTGGGTTCCTCTTGGCTATTCTGTATTAATTAATAATGCGCTCTATATGAGCGTGGCTTATCTATTGTTGTTTGGAACTCTAAGTTGGTATAAGAAATCAATAAAGTCTTGGCTATGGAAACTGGCTGTAAGCCACGTTCTTACTTACACGATTATTCAGTTCGCTATTTACTATAACTGGACTGGAACCCTTCAGTTCAGAGTTCAGTTAGCTTTTTTTAACTTTATTCTGGTTTATCTAGCAGCGTGCTGGGTCTGTTATAAGAATAGACATCTGAACGGAAGAGGTGAGCGCATGTTGGCGCTCTCTGCTGTGGTTTGTATGGTTGCCGCTAGCTTTCCAACTATCGCTTTGGCTATAACTAACAGTCCTGATTACTATCGTGTGGCAGTCGTTGTAACTCAGAACATTGTGTGTTTCTTTTTGCTTGGTTCATTATTGTCCCTGTTTTTGTTTAAGCAGATCGATTGGCATTACGAGCGCTCTATACGTGATGAACTGACGGGGTTGTACAATAGGCGCTATATCAATGAGCGGATTTCTCAATCTTTATCGAGTACTGGCTCACGAGGTGTGATCGCTGTTGTTGATATCGATCATTTCAAGAAGGTAAATGACTCTTTTGGACACGATGTCGGTGACAATACACTTATTGCAGTTTCTAACATCCTCACATCATTTATGGGGCAGCAAGATCTGATTGGTCGTTACGGTGGCGAAGAGTTTGTTCTTTTTCTTTCTCAGAGCGATTCTGAGAGTGTTAAAACGCTTTTAGAAGAGATGAGTAGGGCCGTTGAAACCAAAGCATCTGTAATGCTTCCTAACCCCGTTACTATCAGTGTCGGCTACAGCGAAGTGAGCAACGAAGACACGCTACATAGTTTATTCAGTAAAGCGGATTCGGCTCTGTATATGGCGAAGCGCAACGGCAGAAACTGCATCATTAAGAAATAGGTGTGTGATAGCAATTTAATTACCACTATTGTTTACATTGTGATGAGAATAAGTTTTATTAACGCTTTATCGTGTTGCTTTACCTGAGGCAGAAATGGATATTACTCGTCGCCGCTTTCTTTCAGTTAGTTCAGCTCTTGGGCTATCTACGTTATTACCTGCCTGTTCATTGATCCGGACTGATCAGGAAAGATATGTTTATGAACTTACAGCGGAAGCTTCTTCTGCTGAGATCGTTCCGGGTTATGTCACTCCTGTTCTTGGCTTTAATGCTTCAATACCCGCTCCGACAATACGCTGTCGTCAGGGGGAAAAAGTGACCATTCGCTTTACCAACAAACTTGATGAACCGACAACAATCCATTGGCATGGCTTGCGTATACCTATTGGTATGGATGGTGTTCCATTTCTAAGCCAGAGGCCGATTATGCCCGGTGAGATGTTCGTTTATGAGTTTACTCCACCGGATGCGGGCACCTTCTGGTATCACCCTCATATGAACAGCGTAAAACAACTGGGTATGGGACTGGTTGGTCTTATCGTGGTGGAAGAAGCGCAACCAGTCACTTTCGATCAAGAGCATGAGTTAGTTCTTAAACATTGGCATCTTGATAAAAAAGGTCAATGGAAGGATTTGATGATTCCACGCTACAGCGCTCGCATGGGTACTCCGGGGGAGTGGGGAACGGTAAATGGTATTCACAATCCTAGTTACGATGTGCAGCAAAATGCCAGTGTCAGATTGAGAATCGCTAATGTCGACAACACGATTACTTATCCAATTGCTGTTGAAGGTGCTGAAGCGTGGGTAGTGGCTATAGATGGTAATCCGATTAAAACGCCTTATCCTTTAAAAGAGCATAAGATAGGGCCGGGAATGAGAGTGGACATCGCTTTTATTGCGCCTAAGGCTGGAAATGTGGTTTACGTGCGCCAGATGAAAGGAAAATTCCCGTTCCCACTGTGCGAATTTAAATGCCAGCAATCAAAGCTACGCGAAGACACCGAGATCCCAGCTTTGCCTCTCAATCCAATTCCTAAGATTGATTTGGCCAATGCTCAATCCATAGACTTCGTTTTTGAGTGGGAAGGTGCCGTTTCTCCTGCTGATGAAAGTGGGCATGCTGTACCTAATTTTTGGCTGATGAACAAACGAGCTTGGGAAGGAATGAGCGCCAATAATATTCCTGCACCACTCGCTAGTTTAGAACTTGGCAAAACGTATATTTTTAATCTCAAAAATGTCACGCAGTATCATCATCCTATTCACTTGCATGGACATACGTTTACCGTGTTAGAGTTGGATGGCAAACCTGTCGATGCTCCTTTTCATACTGATACAGTATTGCTTGGAAAAAATGGCTCAGCGAAGGCGGCGTTCGTTGCCGACAACCCAGGTCGATGGATGTATCACTGTCATGTGATTGAACACATGAAAACGGGTTTGATGGGATACATCGAAGTTGCTTAAAGTGACTCCTGTAACTTTTTAAAACTATTCAGTTATAGAGGGTAATTCCTCTTATTATGAGAACATTATTTTCATCATTTTTGACTCTTTTGTGCTCAATAAATCAGTACAATGGCTGAAATGATTTTGGGAGGGTACATGGGGCAATTTTCAATTTTGGGTCTTATTGCGATCGGTGGTGCGATCGGTGCGTGTTCTCGATACTTAGTATCAGAAATGTGTGTCACTTTATTCGGACGATCTTTCCCATATGGTACATTAACCGTTAACGTGGTCGGCTCATTTATTATGGGGTTGCTGATCGCTGCAGTAGAGAATGAGTGGCTGGCTCCTTATCCTTGGCGACAAATTATCGGTTTAGGTTTTCTTGGTGCACTGACTACGTTTTCTACTTTCTCAATGGATAACGTACTTCTTGTGCATCAAGGTGCGTTTGTGAAAATGGGTTTTAACGTGCTACTAAATGTGCTGTTGAGCATTTCAGCCGCTTGGCTTGCTTATCAATGGTTAATAAAAGGTTGATTAAAAACTCTACTTTTGTTCTTGGTTAACTAAGTTTCTTTATCTATAATCGTTTCACTTGTCGGAGTGCCATAAGGCTGAGACCGTTTATTCGGGATCCGTTGAACCTGATCTGGTTAATACCAGCGAAGGGAACAAGAGAAGAGCCTCTTTCTAGATTGGTTGGCTATAAGCCCCAAACCTAAGATCCGTCTACTCATCTCTTATTGACACATTTTTCCGCCAAGCATTTATCCCTAAAACAATACAAGGAAAATGCTATGTCGAGTCGCAAACAAGCGAGACTGGAAGCAAAACAGTTTATCGAGAACCTCTCAGTTCAACCTTATCCAAATTCTAGTAAGACCTATGTCGTTGGCTCTCGTGCCGATTTACGCGTACCGATGCGTGAGATTTCACTTGCTGATAGCTTAATCGGTGGCAGCAAAGAAGCTCCGATATTTGAGCCTAACGAACCTATTTGCGTTTACGATACTTCTGGCGTTTATACCGATCCTGAACATGAAATCGATTTATACAGCGGGTTACCTAAACTAAGAGCCGACTGGGTTGAAGAGCGAAACGATACTGAAGTTCTGCAATCGATGAGTTCTGAATACGCGCAAGAGCGTCTATCAGATGAAACATTGGACGAGCTGCGTTATGGCAATTTGCCTTCGATTCGTCGTGCCAAAGAGGGAAAACGCGTTACTCAGCTGCATTATGCTCGTCAGGGTATTATTACTCCTGAAATGGAGTTTATTGCGCTGCGAGAGAACATGGGTAATCGCCGTTACCAAGATGAACAACTCAACCAGCAGCATTCAGGACAGAGTTTTGGTGCAAATCTACCTAAAGATATAACTCCAGAGTTCGTGCGCAAAGAAGTGGCTGAAGGGCGCGCGGTGATTCCATGCAATATCAACCACCCAGAAGCTGAACCTATGATTATAGGTCGTAACTTCTTAGTGAAAGTAAACGCCAACATTGGCAATTCGTCTGTGAGCTCTTCAATTGAAGAAGAAGTAGAAAAGCTAGTATGGGCGACGCGTTGGGGTGCTGATACGGTTATGGACCTTTCTACTGGCAGAAATATTCACGAAACACGTGAGTGGATATTACGTAACAGCCCGGTTCCGATTGGTACTGTTCCTATGTACCAAGCTCTGGAAAAGGTAAACGGTGTAGCTGAAAACCTGACTTGGGAAGTGATGCGCGATACTTTACTTGAACAAGCGGAGCAGGGGGTCGATTACTTCACAATTCATGCTGGTTTGCTTCTTCGATACGTACCTATGACTGCTAAACGCGTAACCGGTATTGTCTCTCGTGGCGGCTCAATCATAGCTAAGTGGTGTCTGGCTCATCATCAGGAAAATTTCCTTTATACCCACTTCAGAGAGATTTGCGAAATCTGTGCGAAGTATGATGTTTCGCTTTCGTTAGGTGATGGTTTACGCCCAGGCTCGGTTGCTGATGCGAATGATGAAGCTCAGTTTGCTGAGTTAAGAACACTTGGCGAGTTAACTAAAATCGCTTGGGAATATGATGTTCAGGTTATTATCGAAGGCCCGGGTCATGTTCCTATGCACATGATTAAAGAGAACATGGAAGAGCAGTTGAAGCACTGCCACGAAGCGCCTTTCTATACTCTTGGTCCTCTGACGACAGATATTGCACCCGGCTATGATCATATTACGTCTGGTATCGGCGCTGCCATGATTGGTTGGTATGGCTGTGCCATGCTTTGCTATGTAACGCCAAAAGAGCATTTAGGACTTCCTAACAAAGAAGATGTAAAAACAGGGCTTATTACTTACAAGCTTGCTGCTCACGCCGCTGACCTTGCTAAAGGGCATCCAGGCGCTCAAGTCCGCGATAACGCTTTGTCAAAAGCTCGTTTCGAATTCCGTTGGGAAGACCAATTCAACCTGTCTCTCGATCCAGTTACCGCGCGAGCTTTCCATGACGAAACACTTCCTCAAGAGTCAGGGAAAGTTGCTCATTTCTGTTCTATGTGTGGTCCTAAGTTCTGCTCAATGAAGATCTCACAAGAGGTTAGAGAATACGCGAATAACAAGGAACAAGTTGCCGCTGACCAAGCAATCGAAATCAAAATGCTGGATGACCCACTGCTATTTGAACAAGTGGATCAAGGTATGCGTCAAAAATCTCAGGAGTTCTTGCAGTCAGGTTCTGAGCTTTACCATCCAGTAGTTAAACAGAACTCTGTCGTTACAGAGGAGTAACTTGTGAAGATACTTATCCCATCTCATTGCCTTGAGTTTACGGGAGAAGTTCAACAAGTTTTGCTGCTCGCAGCTGAGCAGGGTTTCAATGTCAGTCACATTGAGTTGGGCGTAAGCCCGACCCAATGTATTGAACTTGTTGATACAGAGACTTCTCGTTTATACAGCAATTTATTTGAATTAAGTGGTAACGGCGGTCTAGATAGAGAACTGACGTTCCTCTACGGGGGGCAACCTCAAGAGGTTTGTCTACCTAATGTTGTTCAAATTGGCGTTTCTTATGATGAACGTCTGGTAGACAGCTGGCTTCATCTAGATGAAACAACGCTCTTGATTCATAGTCAGACCTTATCTACGAATCAATCTTGGCGTCATTTTGCTTGGGTCGTAGCTTCTCTCGCTCTCGATTTTCCTCTGGAAGATGCCCTTGTTTTGAGTCGGGCTGCAATGAATGTTTCACGTGAAACATGGCCGACACAGTTCCAACATTTTCCGTTTATTGAGCAACCTGCAGTTTCTATTGCTCAAACAGGTTTTACCACTCTAGGTAAACAATCATTGGGTCTATACCCAGTCGTTGACAATGTTGAATGGATTGAAAGATTACTTAAGTTGGGAATTAAAACCATACAACTACGGATTAAAGACCCAAATGAGCCAAGTTTAGAACGACAAATCGTTAAAGCTATTCGACTGGGTAGAGAACACAAGGCACAAGTGTTTATTAATGACTACTGGCAGTTAGCTTTGAAGCACAAAGCTTTTGGTGTTCACCTTGGTCAAGAAGATGTACTAGACGCAGATTTGGAGCTTATCGCAGAGAGTGGGATGGCATTGGGGTTATCCACTCATGGCTATTTTGAGTTGCTACGTATCCATCAGCTATCACCGAGCTACATCGCCCTTGGACATATATTTCCTACCACTACTAAGCAAATGCAATCAAAACCACAAGGCTTAGTACGATTGGGTCTTTATCAAAAGCTGCTTGATAGTATGCCTTATGGCAAATCCATCGGAGTACCAAGTGTTGCGATTGGCGGTATTGATTTAGACAATATTCAGCAAGTGCTCGATCAAGGTGTTTCAAGCATTGCTGTGGTCAGAGCTATTACCGAAGCAAAAAATGTGGAAGCAAACGTAAAAGAGTTGCAGTCAAAGTTTAGCCGCACCTCGAACAGACAGGAGGTGTTCGATGTTATCTGACAATGCCTTTTTACGATATCAACGCCAAGTATGCTTACCTGAGATCGGTGAATCAGGGCAACAAAAACTGTGTGACTCTTCTGTACTAATCATCGGCTGTGGAGGCTTAGGTAACTCGGCTGCTCTATACCTAGCTGCTGCAGGAGTAGGAAAGCTGGTTCTTTGTGATGATGATGAGGTAGAAGTTTCTAACTTGTCTCGTCAAATCGCATTTCGTAACCAGCATGTATCAACACCAAAAGTAGATGCATTGGCGCAACAACTACGAGCTTTAAATCCCGAGTGTCATATTCGAACGGTACAACGACGAGCTGATAAGAATCTGTTGCCTTTGGAAGTGTCTATGGCGGATGTGGTGTTGGATTGTTCGGATAACCTAAAGACTCGACATCTCGTTAATCAGGTGTGCTTTGAGTGTCAGGTTCCACTTATATCAGGCGCCGCAGTTGGTTGGAGTGGTCAGGTTATCGCTTTTGATTTTGCCGCACCAAACAAAGCAACTGGCTGCTATGCCTGTATGGTTCCTCGTGACTATACCGATCAAGTGGGGAAATGCAGTGACCTTGGGATTATTGGTCCGGTAGTTGGAACGATTGGCAATCTACAAGCCTTGTTGGCCATTCAATATTTGGCTGAGTTGCCTGAGTTTAAAACTCATCAGTTAATGACATTCGACGCTAAACACCTAGATTGGCAAAAGTGGCAGTTGATGGCAGATCCTGATTGTGAAGTCTGCGGAGCCAAAGAAACCAATACTAATAACAACGAGGGGGTGATATGTCCATCACTGTAACCGTTAATGGCGTTGTTCAGCAGATCAATCAGCAAACCACGCTTACTTCTTTGCAACAGCAATTAGATTTACCCGCAGTTGGTTGCGTCTTTGCCATCAATGATCAAATTATCCCTAAAGGCTTGTGGTCATCTCAGGAGCTCAATGAAGGGGACCGAATCTCACTTTTTCAAGCGATAGCAGGAGGCTAACGTTATGTCGAATAACAGTCTTTCAGGTCAAAATTTACTAACAATTGCGGATAAAACATTTCGCTCGAGACTACTCACCGGTACTGGCAAGTTTTCTAACCGCGATACTATGACGAAAGCTATTCAAGCTTGCGAATCTGAATTGGTTACTATGGCCCTCAAGCGAGTGAACCTTGAGACTCGTGACGATGATATTTTGTCTCCGCTAATAGAAGCTGGGGTGAATCTATTGCCAAATACGTCAGGTGCAAAATCAGCAAAAGACGCCATTTTTGCGGCGCATTTGGCTCGTGAAGCACTTGGTACAAATTGGCTTAAATTGGAAATTCATCCTGATCCAAAGTATCTGATGCCAGACCCAATAGAAACGTTGTTGGCCGCCGAGCAGCTAGTAAAAGATGGCTTTATTGTATTGCCATACTGCCATGCAGACCCTGTTCTGTGTAAAAGGTTGGAAGAGGTTGGCTGTGCTGCCGTTATGCCGTTGGGAGCGCCTATCGGTACCAATAAGGGATTGGTATCACGTGAGTTCCTCGAAATTATCATCGACCAGGCGAATGTTCCTGTCATTGTTGATGCTGGAATTGGCGCACCGTCAGACGCTGCATTAGCAATGGAACTAGGGGCGGACGCTGTATTGGTGAATACCGCAATTGCTACTGCGGGTGATCCGATTGCCATGGCCAAAGCATTTAAACTGGCAGTGGAGGCGGGGCGAATTGCTTTTGAAAGTGGATTGGCTGGTCAGGTAAATCACGCTGTAGCGTCAAGTCCGTTTACAGAGTTTTTGGGAGGCGCATGATGAGCTTTCTGGAGCGATTTAAACAACTCGACTGGGATGATATTAAGCTCTCTATATACAGTAAAACTTCTCAAGATGTCGAACTGGCGTTAAGTAAGTCAAAGCGAAGTCTTGAAGATTTTAAAGCGCTGATCTCTCCTGCTGCAGAACCTTACTTAGAGCAAATGGCGCAACAGTCTTACCTGAAAACTCGCCAGCGCTTCGGTAATACGATGTCGTTCTATGTTCCGCTCTATCTATCAAATTTATGTTCTAACGATTGTACCTATTGTGGGTTTTCAATGGGCAATCGTATCAAACGTAAAACCTTAACTGATGATGAGATAGAGGCTGAAGTAGAAGCAATTAAAAAAATGGGATTTGATAGTGTTTTGCTGGTAACTGGCGAACATGAAACCAAAGTAGGAATGGATTATTTTCGAAGAACCGTTCCTCTGATTAAGTCTTCATTTAACTATCTGGCTATGGAAGTTCAGCCTCTAGACCAAGCTGAGTATGCGGAACTAAAAACGTTAGGTTTAGATGCAGTCATGGTTTATCAAGAGACCTATCATCCGTCGACTTATAGTAAACATCATTTACGTGGTAAGAAGATGGACTTTCAATATCGCCTAGACACACCGGAGCGGTTAGCCAAAGCGGGTATAGATAAAATTGGGCTAGGGGCGTTGATTGGTTTGGAAGATTGGCGAACGGACTGCTTCCATGTAGCCGCGCATATCGACTATCTGGAAAAAACGTATTGGCAAAGCCGATACTCGATTTCCTTTCCACGATTAAGACCGTGTGCAGGAGCCATGCAGCCCAAATCTGTCATGAGTGATAAACAGCTTGTACAGCTCATTTGCGCTTATCGCTTATGGAATGGAGAAGTAGAACTCTCTCTATCGACACGTGAGTCTGCTAGTTTTAGAGACAACGTTTCAGTGCTGGGAATCACCAGTATTTCTGCTGCTTCTAAAACTCAACCCGGTGGTTACGCAAATTCAAATGTTGAGCTGGAGCAGTTTGCAATTAGTGATGAACGCACTGCAAATGATGTGGCGCTGGCGATGAAGAGCAAAGGGCTGGAAGCAGTGTGGCAAGATTGGCATTTTGCCTATTCAGGATAAAAGCCACCAGCTGACTATTCGATTTGGGCGATTGAGATCTTGAGATAGAGAGAAGAATAGAGACAAAAGATGTTTCACGTGAAACATAAAAAAGGCGACCATAAAGTCGCCTTTCTCTTATCAATCTGAATCTACTAATCTAAGCAGCTTGCTCTTGCTGATACTTACCAAGTAGAGCGTGGTAGAAGTCATGGTCACTTAACGTTCCGACTAACTCTCCATTCTCTATCAGCACAATAGGGTTACCAGTATGATAGCAAATTTCGATAGCATCACGCATTTCGATATCTGGTGAAGCTACTACAAGTGAATCACTGGTTAATTCTTCGAACTTAGTCTGTTCGTTCCATTCAATCAGCTTCAGTTTTGGCGAAGAAGATACATTCCATTTGTTGTCATTTTTCTCTATCCAAACATCAGCTTGTTGGCAAATCTGCCAGCGACCAGATTCTTGCTTAAGTTCATCACAACTGTTCATTAAAGATCGTCCTTTAAGGACATTTAATGGGTTGGTATGAGAAACGAAATCTTGGACGTACTGAGTCTTTGGCTTGAGAACAATCTCTTCTGGCTTACCATATTGGATCAGCTTTCCTGATTCCATAATGGCGATACGAGATCCAATCTTCAGTGCTTCGTCTAAATCGTGGCTAACAAACACAATGGTTTTGTTTAAGCGTTTTTGTAGGCTGAGTAGCTCATCCTGAAGTTGCGATCGAATCAATGGATCAAGTGCAGAGAAGGGTTCATCCATTAACAGAATATCGCTATCCATCGCGAACGCTCGTGCTAAGCCTACGCGTTGTTGCATGCCGCCAGACAGCTCATGTGGAAGCTTATCTTCCCATTCTGCAAGTCCAACCATTTCCAGTTTTTCACGTGCGCGAGCTCGGCGTTCCTTTTTAGCTAGTCCCTGCATTTCAAGACCAAAGGCAACATTGTCCAAGACACTTAGCCAAGGCATGAGCGCAAACTTCTGGAACACCATAGAGACTTTATTGGTGCGTAGTTCTCGCAGAGTTGTTTCATTACATGTAGCTAAATCGATACTCTGCTCTTTGTCCTGAACCACTAGAGAACCACGAGTAATTGGGTTAAGCCCGTTAATTGCTCGTAGTAAGCTCGATTTTCCGGAACCCGATAACCCCATAAGGACACAAATTTCACCTTGGTTTACATCAAGGCTTACGTTATCGACGCCAACAACTAAACCTGTCGCATCGATAATTTCCTGACGAGTTTTACCTTGATCCAGTAGCTCTGTTGCAGCGGCTGTTTGGTCACCAAACACGACGTCCAGATTTTCGATATTAATGGTTTTCATTATGATACCTCTTTACTGTTTGGTGCTTTACACAGTCGGTCCAGAATGATGGCGACGAGTACAATCGCTAAACCCGCTTCGAAACCTTGCGAAATGTTTACCGTGTTTAATGCGCGAACAACTGGCTTACCTAAGCCATCTGCGCCAACTAAGGCTGCAATCACTACCATTGACAGTGATAGCATGATGCATTGGGTAATACCCGCCATGATACTTGGCAGAGCGGCAGGAAGTTCGACTTTGTAGAGCAGTTTTGTGCGGTTAGCACCAAACGCTTTACCGGCTTCAATCAGTTCTTCCGGTACACGGGTAACTCCCAAGTAAGTCAAACGAATCGGCGCTGCAATGGCAAAGATGATGGTAGAAATCAGTCCCGGAACGACACCCAAACCAAACAATACCAGTGTAGGGATCAGATAGACGAAAGTAGGAACTGTCTGCATCAAATCCAAAATAGGACGCATCAGGGTGTAAACCCATGGACGGTGTGCCGCCATGATTCCGAGTGGGACGCCAATTAATACGGAAATCGTTGTCGCGGAGAAAACCATAACAAAGGTTTCCAGCATTTCTTGCCAGTAGCCAAGGTTTAAGATCAGCAACAGGGCTGCGATGATAAACACAACTAACGAAACACTGCGGTGCAACCACCACGCAATAGCGGCGGTTAAAAGAATAGGAGCGGCTGGTGGCATCCATTTAAAGACATCAACCAACAACATAATGATGCTTTCAAGTAAGAAAGAAATGGTATCAAAGAAACCAGAGGCATTAATGGTGAGCCAGTCGACCCCGGTTTCCATCCAACTTCCTAATGGGATTTTATGCTCAGTAATAATGTTCACGAGAATTCCTTATTTAGTGGCAGGGCATTTAGCCCCGCCAACCAGTTTGTTAAGCGTCTTTGTTCAAATATGCGGTTACCGCTTCTATCGCTGGTTTACCGTCTTTAGTGGTGACTTTCTGTAACCACTGCTCGATAGCTTCTGGGTTAGCACGCAGCCATTCCTGAGCCGCTTTTGATGGCTGTTTCTTTTCGTTAAGAATGGCTTCCATCAGAACGTTTTCCATATCAAGGCTAAACGACAGGTTGTTAAGTAACTGACCTACATTCGGGCACTGTGCTACGTAATCTTTGCGTACGTTGGTATAAACGTTTGCACCGCCGTAGTTAGGGCCGAAGTAGTCATCACCACCCGCCAGATATTCCATCTCAACATTGCTGTTCATTGGGTGTGGCGCCCAACCGAGGAATGCAATCCATTCGTTACGGCGAACGGCACGCTTAACCTGAGAAACCATGCCTGCTTCGCTCGACTCAACCAGTTTGAAACCTTTAAGGTCGAATGCGTTGCTATCAATCATTGATTGAATGAGTCGGTTACCATCGTTACCAGGTTCAATACCGTAAATACGGTCTTTGAATTGATCAGCATGCTTTGCAATGTCGGCAAATGACGTTACGCCTGCGTCATAAACATATTTAGGTACGGCTAGGGTGTATTTCGCGCCTTCAAGGTTGGCGCGAATAGTTTCTACCGTTCCTGCATCACGATACTTGGCAATATCGCCTTCCATTGTTGGCATCCAGTTACCTAGAAAAACGTCGATATCGCCATTGGCCATAGAGGAGTAGGTAACTGGTACTGAAAGTAGGTCAGTCTTGGTTTGGTAGCCCAAACCTTTTAACAGTTCGGTTGTGACAGCGGTAGTTGCTGTGATGTCTGTCCAGCCGACATCAGCGAAACGAACTGTTTCACAAGTGTTTGCATAGGTGTTGAACGACAGCATAGTTGCTGCTGCAAGAGTGATGACTTTACGCATGTTTTATTTCCTTATTGATCTTTCATTTCTGAAGATTGAAGGGAGTCCAATGAGCGTCGTGGTGCGTTTTCGCGCTGGTCTTGTTGCCAGTTCTCTGCGATCCACACGGGTGCTTGCTCACGAGGAAGAAGAGTTTTACCTAAGATGATGTCTGCCGCTCGCTCAGCAACCATGATGGTTGGAGCGTTAAGGTTACCGTTAGGAATGGTTGGGAAAATCGATGAGTCCACCACTCGCAGTGATTGCACACCGCGTACGCGACATTCGTTGTCGAGAACTGCCATTGGGTCGTCGTCTGCGCCCATTTTGCAGCTACAAGAGGGGTGGTAAGCACTTTCTACATTCTGCTTAACCCACTCTTCGATCTCTTCATCTGAAGAGATATGGAACCCCGGTTGAATTTCATCGCCACGGTATTTATCTAACGCAGGTTGAGCCAAGATCTCGCGGGTTAAGCGGATACAGTCACGCCAATCCTGAATATCTTGCTGCTCTGATAAATAACGGAACAAAATGCCTGGTTTGTCTGCTGGGTCATTTGAACGAATCCATACCTGACCGCGACTCAGTGGTTTGTTCGGACCAACGTGCACTTGGAAACCGTGTCCATCAAACGCTGTACGACCATCATACCGCATGGCTGCTGGTAAGAAGTGGTATTGAATGTTTGGCCACTTTAAGCCTGCGCGAGAGCGTATGAACGCACAAGATTCAAAATGATTTGTCGCACCAAGGCCGCGCTTGGTAAGCAGCCATTCAGCACCTATCATCCCTTTACTGATAAGGCCTAGCTTGCTGTTTAATGTGATAGGCTCTTCGCAGCGATACTGGAAGTAGACTTCCAAGTGATCCTGCAGATTCTGGCCTACACCGGGTAGCTCATGTTTTACTTCGACACCCGCGTTTTCCAATACATCGCGAGGGCCGATACCAGATAACTGTAACAACTGTACTGAGCCAATAGAGCCAGCACTAGAAATCACTTCTTTGTTTGAAAATACGGTTTGGATCTGACCTTTATGTTCAAACTCCACACCGACTGCTTTACTGTTTTCGATAACAATTTTATGTGTCAGCACATTTTTAAGCAGAGTCAGGTTTGGGCGTTTCAAAGCTCGGCGCAGGTACGCGTTCGAAGTTGAAGCTCGAACGCCTTTATCCACCGTCATATGCATCGGGCCGAAGCCTTCTTGCTGGTAACCGTTGTAATCGTTTGTCGTTGGATAACCGGCTTCTTCTCCGGCATCAATAAATGCCTGATAGAGCGGGTTCAGTTCCATATCGTTACCGTTACAAGTGGCTAACGGACCTTGATCGCCACGGTATTGATCGCCGCCATGAATCCAGCTTTCAGCTTTCTTAAAGTAAGGTAAGCAAGATGCGTAATCCCAGCCGTTAGCTCCGTGTTGTTGCCATTCATCAAAGTCGCAAGCATGCCCACGAACGTAAACCATACCGTTGATTGATGAACTACCACCGAGCACTTTTCCTCGAGGGCAGTGCAGTTGGCGGCCATCTAATCCCGGTTCTTCTACAGATTCAAATTGCCATGCATACTTAGGTGTATTCATAGGGTATGAGAGAGCAGTTGGCATTTGGATGAAAATGCTTTTATCGCTGCCTCCGGCTTCCAGTAACAAAACAGAATGCTCGCCACTTTCAGTTAGGCGATCAGCCAAAACACAGCCTGCTGAACCAGCACCGATAACAATATAATCAAAGTGTTGTTTCATCATTCTTCCTTACTCGTAAGCTCCAACATAGTCATCCAGCTCAATCAGGATGCTTTTTGTTTGTGTGTAGTGGCTTAAGGTTTCAATACCGTTCTCACGGCCAACGCCAGAGAGTTTGTAGCCACCTACAGGCATAGGAGCAGGAGAATCACCCCAAGTGTTAATCCAGCAGATACCCGCTTGCAGCTGGTGGATTACTCGGTGTGCACGGGAGATATTCTGTGTAAATACGCCAGCAGCAAGACCATAGTTGGTCGCATTGGCTCGCTTAATCGCTTCGTCTTCATCGCGAAACTTAATTACCGCCATGACCGGACCAAAGATTTCCTTCTGGACGAAATCCATGTCGTCTTGGCAATCAACAAACACTGTGGGGGCAACAAAGTTACCTTTGGTTAACTCACCTTCAGTGACTTGATAGCCGCCGGTTAACAATTTGGCGCCGCTGTTTTTTGCACTTTCGATGGCTTCAAGAACCTTCGCTAAATGCTCTTTAGAGATAAGTGCACCCACTTGAGTGTTCGGATCTTGGGGATCGCCTACGATCAGTTTTTCCGTGCGGGCTTTTAGTTGAGCGATGAAGTCGTCATAGATATTTTCATGAACGAAAACACGAGTACCGTTAGTACACACTTCGCCTTGAGTGTAGAAGTTAGCAGTCATTGCACCTGATACGGCTTGGTCTAACTTTGCGTCGTCAAAAATAATCAGGGGAGATTTACCACCCAGTTCCATAGTGACGGATTTCAGACTTTGGGCGCTGGCAGACATTACCGCTTTGCCAGTACCCGTTTCACCGGTGAATGATACTTTTGCGATGTCTGGGTGGGCTGTCAGCATTTGTCCAACACGACCATCACCTTGCACAACGTTAAATACGCCATCAGGTACGCCCGCTTCAGTAAAGATTTCAGCCAGCTTGAGAGCGGTCAGCGGTGTCTCTTCTGAAGGTTTGAAGATCATAGCGTTACCTGCAGCAAGAGCGGGCGCTGACTTCCACATGGC
Source organism: Vibrio diazotrophicus (assembly GCF_038452265.1). Lineage (NCBI taxonomy): Bacteria > Pseudomonadati > Pseudomonadota > Gammaproteobacteria > Vibrionales > Vibrionaceae > Vibrio > Vibrio diazotrophicus. The sequence continues at coordinate 3,273,716 of NZ_CP151842.1, read as the reverse complement.
AATCTGAATTGGGTAGTTCCAAGCGCCGATACCAGCACAAATGCCTAGTGGTTCTTTACGTGTATAAAAGAACTGGCTCTCGGAAAGCGATTGTTGTTCGCCCTGAAGAGCAGGTGCAAGACCAGCAAAGTATTCGATAACATCTGCGCCAGTCACAATATCAACGCAATTGGCTTCTTGGATTGGTTTACCGGTATCCAATACCTCTAGAAGTGCCAGTTCATCGTTTCGTTCTCTAAGGATTGCCACCGCTTTTAGCAGAATTCGGCTACGTTCTACGGCTGTCATTGCCGACCAAACAGCAAAGCCACGCTTGGCAGAATCTACCGCTGCCTGAACATCTTGTTCACTAGCCTGACCAAGAGTGGCCAGAGGTTCACCGGTTGCTGGGTTATAGCTAATAAAAGTTTCGCCCGATGACGCCTGTTGATAACGACCATCGATATAAAGTGATGCTTTTTCCATTTGAAGACCTAACGAGTTGTCAGCGCGTGTTGCGCCAGTTGTAGTTCTAAGTAATCGCCAATTAATGCACGCGCCTGTTGAGCGTTGATACCTTCTTGGTTCATTGCGCCGCGTAGCCAAAGACCGTCAATCAGTGCGGCAATACCTTGTGCAACCTGCTTAACCTGTTGATGAGGTAATAGGGCTTTGAGTTCGATTGTGAGGTGAGAAAGGAGTCGCTTTTCGTTCACGCGTTGCAAGCGGTGAAGTTGCGAGTCATGCATTGAGTAAGACCAGAATGCCAACCATGTTTTTGCAACCTTGTTGGATGCTTGGAAATCGGAGAAGTTGGCTTCAACAATTGCATGGATACGCTTTTGATGTTGGTGCTTAGGAATCGCGGACAGCAATTGCATTACCGTTTCAGAGTGCTCGCGCAAGATTGCTCGCATGGTTTCTTCAAGCAAGCCATGTTTACCGCCAAAGTAGTGATTGATGATGCCTGTGGATACACCTGCTTCGCGACTAATTAATGCGATGCTTGCTGCGTGTAAACCGACACGTTCAATCACTGTCATAGTGGCATTGACGAGTTGTGGTTTGCGTATGCTAGGCATTCCAACTTTAGGCACAATCACTCCTTAATTTTTTTAATTGAACGATTAGTTAAATATAAGTTAAACAAAATAATCGTTAGATCTCAAATTAATTTGAAGGGATTTTTGTATGGTTTTGTTTTGGTTTTGTGTTTAATTTAATTAAAATCAGTTGTTTATGTGATTTAAAAAATAATTAAATGATTAGAGTAAGATTGTTTCGTTGATTAACGAGTTAGAAATAAAAAATCCCTTAGTGATTTCTCACTAAGGGATTGAATTAAAAAGTAAATGAATTGTTATTAATGGGCGATTGGCTGAGTTGCCTGTTTTAGCCACTGCTTAACATCACCTTCAACTAGAGGGCTAACGTCGTCCCACACTTTTTGGTGGTAGTCATTCAGCCAGTTAAGTTCAGGTTTTGTCAGCATGTTGACATTGATAGCGCGAACATCAATAGGGCAGCGAGTGAGTGATTCGAAGCCATGAACATGGAAGTCGCCTTGGGTTTCGACTTCTACAACTAATTCTAAGTTTTCGATACGAATACCAAAGCCGTCAGCTCGGTAGTAACCCGGTTCGTTCGACAACACCATGCCCGGTAGCAAGGCAACGTTGTTAAACACTTTACTAATACGTTGAGGCCCTTCGTGAACACTGAGGAAGTGACCAACACCGTGACCCGTACCGTGATCATAATCGTAGCCGTTTGCCCATAAATGTTGGCGGGCTAAAACATCAAGTTGGTGGCCACAAGTGCCTTTCGGGAATCGAGCTTTAGCCAAAGCAATATGACCTTTTAGAACTAAGGTGAACTGTTGCTTCATTTCGTCACTGACTTCACCAATCGCAATGGTACGGGTGATGTCGGTTGTACCATCGGTATATTGGCCACCTGAATCAACAAGGTAAAGCGTGTTCATTTCTAGCTTACCTGGCTCTGGTTGGTTCATGTGGTTGTAGTGACACATAGCCGCATTCGTGGTTGCTGCTGAAATGGTGTCAAAGCTCAGGTCTGCTAATGTTGGGTCAAGCTCGCGGAATGCTTGAAGCTTATCAGCCAGTTGCGCTTCGTTATGCAGTTTGCCAGCCGCCACTTCGCTGTCTAGCCAAGATAGGAACTTCGCCATTGCGGCACCATCGCGAACATGACACGCTTTCATACCTTTAATTTCAGTCGCGTTTTTTGCGGCTTTTGGTAACAAGCAAGGATCGGCGTCTTTAATGAGTTCAGCGTTTACATTCTGCAGTGTCAGTGTGAACCAAGCGTTGCTGGTGGCTGGGTCTACAATCACTTTCTTGCCTGAAAGTTTCTCAAGTTCTGTTTGCAGCGTATCTGGATGATGAACTCGTACACCTGCACCAACGTGATTCTCAAAGCCTTCGGCTAATCGAGCTGGGTAGAGGAAGAAGTCGACACTTGCGTCAGCATGAACAATGGCGTGCGATAGCAATACCGGTAAGCGTGATACGTCTAGACCACGAATATTCAACAGCCAACAGATAGAATCTAATTCTGTCAGCACTGCGCTATCTGCTTTTTTAGAGCGCAAGATGTCTGCAATACGCTGACGTTTCGTCGCGCTGTTTACACCAACCAGCTCATCACTCATTAAACGCATGTCAGAGACAACAGGAGCAGGGCGATCATGCCAAAGTTGGTCGATAGCATTGCCTTCGGTCGCAACTAATTCTAGCTCGCCGGCAAGTTTACTTTGAGTTGCCGTTAACCAACTTGCACGGTGCATTCTTGGGTCGTAGCCCACTTTGCTACCTGTAGGCAAATGACTTTGTAGCCAATCTAAATACGGTTCTTCAATCAGATGACGGTACTCAAACAGTTCTTGTGGAACCTGCTTGCGAACCTGAACGGTATAGCGGCCATCAACAAAAATGGCTGCCGAGGTTTGAGTAATCACAGCGGCACCCGCTGAACCAGTAAATCCAGTTAACCAATGTAATCGTTCGTTGTGTTCTGGTACGTATTCGCCAAGATACTCATCTTCATGAGGAATAATGAGTGCGTCTAAACCGTTACGTGTTAACCAGTTACGAAGTTCCGTTACACGCTGGGAGATGGATTGGTACATCTTGCTATTCTCCTAATAATTGTCCTTTTGTTCAGCTGATGCCGATATATCCGTTCTCTTGATATACCCACTTTGCCTATCTATATAGTGCAGGACGTGAACCGATAAGCTACTCGTTTTGTAGTGAGTGTGCAAATGTGCTGAACTTAATCTTATCAATAGTGTTATAGGGCATTTGTTTAACGCAAATGTAAGGTTTTCGTCTGAATGATTTGCCTTAACCAAGAGAGTGCCGGGTCGTTTTCTCTGTCTCTGTGCCAGAACAGCGTATAAGCCATTGGCGGGAACTCAAGAGGCAGTGGCAGCACCACCAGATCGAGATGTTTGGCGACCAGATGTGTGAAATGGCTCGGCGCGGTAAACACAAAGTCTGTGTAGCTGCATAAACTGGCGGCACTGTTAAAGTCGGGGACGGTAATCGCAATATCACGCTGATAACCTAAGTCAGCCAAGCGGTAGTCCAGCAGCCAGCGGTCACTGCCATCACAGCGAACTTGTACATGTCGAAGGGTTAGATAGCGTTCCAAATTCCATTGCTGTTTTAAAACAGGGTGATCTCGTCGAACGACACACATTTGTGAATCGCGATAGATCTCTTGCTCGCAGATATCTTTTGGTGGAAGCATGGTTAACTTCGCATCGTTGATATCGATGTCTTTACCTGTGATACCAATATCAAGCTCGCCCATTTGCAGCTTTTTAAAAGTTTGGTCCGTCCAAGAGTGGGTACTGATATTGAGGTTCGGGCCCTGCATGAATATCGCTGGCAAAAAATGGGGCAGGATTAATGGGTAGACACTTTCGACAGCCGCAATATGGAATCGGTATTCACTCGACTGAGGCGAAAACTGCTCTGGCTGAGTAATCAGCTCTAGCTGATCAACCAAGGTTTCCAATTTAGGCTTTAAAAACAACATTTTTGGTGTCGGTTTTAGGCCATGGGAGGTTCGGATGAAAAGTGGATCATCGAATTGTTCGCGTAGTTTCGCCAGCGACTTACTGACCGCAGACTGACTCAGATGCAGCCGGCTCGAAGCGCGTGTAACGCTGAGTTCCTCTCCAAGAACTTGTAAACAAACAAGCAAGTTAAGGTCAATTCGCGCCAATTTATCAATGTTCATGTGATTTTCCATTGAGGAATATTACTGATGATTATAAGCCATTTGTTCGAATAACAGCATTCTTCTATCATGCACGCTCTTTATTATTCAATTTTTGGAACCTATTTTGAGCGTAACTTCTTCTGTGAAAGAGTCTTCTGTGCAAAGCAAACAGCAAATGATTCTACTGACTTTGTTGGTACTGTTTAGTCCGTTGGCAATCGATATTTACTTGCCTGCATTGCCACAAATCTCGCAAGCGTTTCACGTGGAACATGCCTTAGCTCAAGATACGATTACTTGGTTCTTATTTGCTATGGGTGTCGGGCAACTGTTTGCTGGCCCTTTAGCAGATAAACTCGGACGTCGAACTGTTGCATTGGCTGGCGTTAGCATCTACATCTTGAGCGCTTTATTGGCGTGGGGCGCTCAGAGTATTGAGTGGATGTTAATGTCTCGTTTGCTACAAGGATTGGGTGCGTGTGCAACGTCTGTAGCAGCCTTTGCGACAGTTCGCGATATCTTTGGCCCTGAGCGCAGTGGCAAGATGATCAGCTACCTTAATGGTGCAATTTGCTTTATTCCTGCTTTAGCGCCAATTCTGGGAAGCTGGTTAACACAGCAATTTGGCTGGCGTTCTAACTTCAGCTTTATGGCAGGCTTTGGTGTATTCGTTGGATTCTGGTTGTTGATTCGTATGAAAGAGACCAATCCAAGTACTGAAAAGCAAGCCGTGTTTAAGCTGTCGCGTTATTGGTCTGTGTTAAAAGTCCCTTCATTTTTGTTCCATGCTTCGCTTTGTATGCTGGCGATGGCGGTTATCTTGGCTTATGTCACTTCAGCCCCTGTGGTTCTGATGGAAAACTTAGGCTTAACCATGAATGAGTTTACTTTCTGGTTTGGCATTAACGCTGTGGTTAACATCGCGGCTTGTTTGTCTGCTCCTAAGCTGATGGACAAATGGGGAACACATAAAATTCTGTTCTCTGGAATCGTGATGTTATTAGTGGCTGGTGGCCTGATGGTCGGAATGAAGTCTCAAGGCACTGCTTTAGCCTTTATGCTGCCAATCTTCTTTTCATCGGTAGGTTTTGCTTGGATTCTGGGTTCGGCTGCGGGTAAAGCATTGGCTCCATTTGGCGACAAAGCGGGCACAGCCGCTGCACTGTTGGGGTTGTTCCAGATGAGTGGTGCTGGTCTGGTGGTAGGCACACTACAACGTTTAGAGCTTGAACCGCAGATGATGATTGCACTTCAAATGTGGATTGTTGCCCCTGCGCTGATTATTTTGCTGTCTAAAGCGGGCAAAGAGTGGCATCGCTTAGCATTTCAGTGATGTGGTTGGCAGGAACAGGAAATAGCAACGTCGTTCACTCAAAGAAATAGTGAAGAGTTACAAGGTTTTGTAAATAGTCTGACGTGCTATTTTCTAATCAGGGTAACAGGTGTATATTATTTCGCTCACTATCATTAGAAATAGCGTCTTGGAATCGAAATACAGTGTCCCTAACTACCTATGAAATGGCTCGTATTCTCGAGCAGTTAGAAGAATCACCAGAAAAAGTGATGTTTGGTAAGTTACTTAATGAGTTAGGTAATCAAAGCAGTGAGCGAGTACGTAGTGCTGCTAAACAAGTCCCACTACCAGTTCTGCGCGATCTCGTTTATCAATTTCAACAAGTGATAGATTCGCGTAAAGGCGAGCAAGTCGATTTGCTGGCTAAGCAATTAGCACAACAAGGTATCTCAGCAGAAGAGCTGATGAACTACCTGAAAAAATAATTGATGCTATAACAAGAACCCAAGTTTGAAACTTGGGTTTTTTGTCTTTTCTGCTTTTTGAACTTGCTATCTTTTAGCGCTGATTTAAGGAATCACATTGCGGTTGATTGGATTCTGTAGCGAGATCAGCGTCTCTGTCGACTGAACTTCGTCAATTGCCTGCAATTTGTCGATCAATACAAACTGCAGTTCTTCAATCGAACGGCACATCAACTTGACGAAAATACTGTAAGCACCTGTGGTGTAGTAAGCTTCAACCACTTCATCGAGAGCATTAAGCTTTTCCAGCGCGGAATGGTAATCACGCGCGGCTTTCAGGTTAATACCAATAAAACAGCACACGTCATAGCCGAGCTTCTTGGTATTCACGACAACTTCTGTGCCTTGAATGATATCCGCAGCTTTCATTTTCTCGATGCGTACGTGAATAGTGGCAGGGCTGACATTAAATTGCTTCGCCATTTCTGCATAGGGCGTACGTGCATCATCCATTAAGATTTTCAGAATAGCGCGATCAAGCTCGTCGAGCTTTGTAGAGGCGACTTGCATACAGGTTCCTAGTTCACTTATTCAACGAAGATTCTTCCGCATCTTATCACACTGAAACCTTAGGTTTCTGATGAAAATCCGCTACACTGGCAGCGATTTTTGAAACTCATTATGGAATGACACTTTGCAGCTACAACTGATTTGTGAAGCCCCTGAACGCGCTTCTGAGCTTGATGAAATAGCAACACGCTGGAAGCTTACACACAGTGATGAAAGCGTTTTTGCGCTGGTACTCACCAGCGAGCAATTAGAACTGCGTAAAGTCGATGAACCTAAGCTGGGAGCCATCTTCGTTGATTGGGTCACCGGGGCGGTGGCGCATCGTCGTAAGTTTGGTGGCGGTAAAGGTCAATCCATTGCAAAAGCTGCAGGGCTCAATAAAGGTGCCACACCTACGGTGCTGGATGGGACGGCTGGTTTAGGCCGAGATGCATTTGTTTTAGCCTCTTTGGGCTGCAAAGTACAAATGGTGGAGCGTCATCCTGTGGTTGCGGCATTGTTGGATGATGGATTAAATCGAGCCAAGCAGGACAGTGAAATTGGTGGTTGGGTATCAGAGCGCGTGACGCTACTGCACGCATCCAGTCACGATGCTCTCAATAAATTAGCCAATGACGAAAGCTTCGTTCGCCCAGATGTGGTGTATCTCGATCCTATGTATCCGCATCCTGAGAACAAAAAGAAAAGCGCTTTGGTTAAGAAAGAGATGCGCGTATTCCAATCTCTTGTCGGCGCAGATAACGACGCTGACGCGCTATTAGAACCCGCATTGCAACTTGCGACTAAACGAGTGGTGGTGAAGCGTCCTGATTACGCAAATTGGCTGGCAGAGCAAAAGCCAAGTATGGCAATAGAAACCAAAAAGAACCGCTTTGATGTTTATGTGATTGCAGCGATGACGGGCGAATAATAACAGGCGGAAACATCAGACGAAAACATCAGACGAATAGTACGCTTGCCTTTTTATTAGCAGAGGGTTATATATAACCAAGAATCATTATCATTTTTGTTTGGTTGTATTTATGGCTCAGCGTTTATGTAAATTAAGTCGTCACGATATCACTGCTTCGTTGTCAGATATTCAGCGAATCGTTGTTGCACCTAAGTACTTATGTCGCTCGTGCGCTCGTTCATCTTCCGACAAAAAGAGATTGTGCAAACCTCAGGCTTTTTCTGTGAATGCTCCGGTTGCGAAAGAAAGTACTACCGTTGACAAGAGTGTTGATAAGAGCAGCAAAGCGGCGTTAAAAGTTGCTAAGAAAACGCTAAAAGCGCAGAAAAAGTATCAAAAGAAACTGGAAAAAGTGCTGAAGAAACAACGCAAGCTTGCCAAGAAACAGCAAGCTCTGCAGTTGAAGTTTGCCAAGTTAAATCAGGCAACAAGCAGTGAGTATTCACTTACTTCCCAGTATCACTAACGGCTACTTAAAGCCTCAAATACAAAAACGCCCATCGGCTTAACCTGATGGGCGTTTTGCTATGCGATTCTTTCTTACCTGTGATTAAGCGCTTTCGGCTTCTTTGTAGCTTTGAGCAACTTTACGTTTCACCCAAGTTTCGTTAACCCACAGTGAGAACAAAATGATGATGCCGCCAATAGTCAGACGAGCGACATCCACATCGCGGTTCCAAATAACGATGTTGACGATTAAACCTGCTGGAACCAAAGCGTTATTCATGATCGCCAACGCACCCGCGTTAACCAAACACGCGCCCTTGTTCCACACGAAATAACCTAGACCAGATGCAATCACACCAAGGTAAATCAGAATACCCCATTGCAGTGAGGTGGTTGGTAGCTTCGATGGGTTACCTAACAGCGTGAACGCTATGGTTGCCACAACCAGTGCGCCTAAGTAGAAATAACCAAATACCGTACGTTGAGGAAGCTCTACGCTTTGGTTTTCCATAACATATTTATAAGCCACCTGACCGATTGCAAAACAGAGGTTGGCACCTTGTACAACAAAGAAGCCAATCACGAAGTTCTCATTGATGCCAGCAAACTTAATGAACACCGCACCAGCTACTGCGATAGCGGCTGTAACCAGATACCACGGAGAGAAACGTGCTTTAAGCAAATCGTAAATCAAAGTGACGTAAATAGGTGTGAATACGGTAAACAGTAATACTTCTGGAACAGAGAGCAGTAAAAACGATTGGTAATAGAAGCAATACATCAATCCAAGTTGGATACCACCGATAGACATTAGCTGAACAATCAGTTTTTTTGGTACTTGCTTGAATTTCAAAAACGGCAGGAAGACAACGCTTGCCAGTGCAACGCGCATGAACACTGAGAACCAAGAGTCAACCTGACCCGCCAGATAAACGCCGATCAGGCTAAATGAAAATGCCCAAAGTAGGGTAACTGCAGATAAATAAAACATAATCCCGGATATTTCTATAAGTGGATGTTTGAAATTATCCGCAGTCTATCTGATTTATTATTGCTCGTCAGTCATTAAGTGGTACTACCAACATGTCGACAGGTGAGCAATTTATGAGCTGTCTTGTTGAAGAGAGTAACTTGCTCCAAAAATCTTGGTGATGGCCACAAACCACAAGGTCAATATTGAACTCATTGATGGTGTCACACAGCTCATTACTCAAGTCACCACTGCCTACTAAAGTGTGGTTAATCGGGTAATTGGCATGATCTGCCAGTTCTTTTAACTGAGTTTGCGATGCTTCCATTGCGTGATGCTGAGTTTCCGCCAAATTGATATCAATTAGTCCGGTATACAGTTCGGCATAGTTGACGTCGATATGGATAAACGAGACAGCAGCATTGAGAGGTGTCGCGAGTGCAACGGCTTTTTCTACCAGCAATTTGCTATCTTCAGATAGGTCAACAGCTACTAAGATGTGTTTATAGCTCATGATGCCTTCTCCATTTAATTGTCCTCAAGTTAGGTTAATTAAACTTTAGCACCTAGTTAGAAACATTTTTGCCATGATGATCTCATATCCATATTGAATGAGAGGGTGGCTCAAACTAACAAATACTAATGATCGTGTTATAGTGACTTCCAGTTTGCACAATGATTTAGGAGCGTTTTATGCTTTCACAAACGATGGTTGATCAATTGAATGATCAAATTAACCTCGAATTTTTCTCATCCAATCTATACTTACAAATGAGTGCTTGGTGTGAAGATAAAGGATTCGAAGGAGCAGCTGAGTTTTTAAGAGTTCATGCAGCTGAAGAAATGCAGCACATGCAAAGACTGTTTACTTATGTCAGCGAAACAGGCTCATTGCCGATTTTAGGCGCGATAGAGGCTCCTCGACATAACTTTGCAAGCTTAGGTGATGTGTTCCGTGAAACCTACGAACATGAGCAAATGATTACAGAAAAAATCAACAAATTGGCTCATGCGGCATTCACATCGCAAGACTACTCAACATTTAACTTCCTTCAGTGGTACGTTGCGGAGCAACATGAAGAAGAGAAGTTGTTTAAAGGGATTTTAGACAAGCTAGAACTGGTTGGTGAAGATGGTAAAGCGTTGTTCTTTATCGACAAAGATCTAGCTGCTTTGGCACAAAAAGGCTCATCTTCGGTAATGGATGCCCCTGCTGCTTAATTGCAGTAAAAAGACTCTGAACACGATCGTCTTTTTCTCCGGGTAGCCCTCTTACTTTGGATGTAGGGAGGAAAAGATGATCAGTGGAGATACCATTCTACTAGCGCTAATGATTGTTACTGGTATTAACGTAGCAAGATACCTTACCGCGCTGCGAGCTCTGATTTATATCATGCGAGAAGCTCACCCGTTGCTTTACCAACAAGTTGATGGACGGGGTTTTTTCACCACACATGGCAACATGTCTAAGCAGGTTCGCCTATATCACTACTTAAAAAGTAAAGAGTACCTTCATCACCACGATGAAGTGTTTACTGGCAAGTGTGATCGTGTGCGTGAGCTTTTCATTCTCTCTTCGTCTCTCGTGGTGTTTACCTCTGTGGTTGCGTTTATGATCTAGGAGAACTTCTGTGCTTTTTTGAAGAATAGGAGTTTGGATAAACGCATTGGTAAGAGTGAACGTTTACCGTTAAAATGCCGCTTCAAGTGAGTGAGGACGTACCGCTGTACGTCCTTTTTTATTGCCTGTTCTTACTACTGACATAGTTCTAGACGGGTAGAGTTCTGATTACTGGCATTGGTATGAGTCATGAGTGAAAAAGTAGATGTTGTCATCATAGGCGCCGGAGCGGCTGGCCTAATGTGTGCTGCTCAAGCCGGAAAACGTGGACGCCGTGTGATGGTGATTGATCATGCGAAAAAACCAGGCCGTAAGATTCTTATCTCCGGTGGTGGTCGCTGTAACTTCACCAACTACGATGTCTCGGCTCAAAACTACCTTTGCCGCAATCCGCACTTCGTGAAATCGGCGCTTTCGCAGTATACCAACTGGGATTTCATCTCGATGGTGAGTAAGTATGGTATTGAGTTCGAAGAGCGATCTCATGGTCAGCTTTTCTGTTTAGACTCGGCGAAAGACATCGTAAAAATGTTGCTCGAAGAGTGCGATCTTCCAAACATTAGTCAGCGCTATCAAGTCGAGACGCTCGATATTCAAAAAACCGAACAAGGTTTCTTGTTGCACACCACACAGGGCGATATTGAGTGTGAGTCATTGGTCATGGCGACCGGCGGTCTTTCAATGCCAAAGCTAGGAGCAACACCGTTTGGTTACAAGATTGCTGAGCAGTTTGGTTTACCTGTTATTTCAACTACCGCAGGCTTAGTGCCTTTTACTCTGCATGTTGAAGACAAAGACGCACTAGCGGAGCTTTCGGGTATCGCTGTTCCTGCTGAAATTCAGGCAGAATGTGGAAAAAGCTTTAAAGAAGCGCTGCTGTTTACCCATCGCGGCTTATCTGGCCCGTCAGTTTTGCAGATTTCTTCGTACTGGAAGCCGGGACAAGCGGTTACCATTAACTTGGTGCCTGAAGTCGATGTTGATGAACTATTAACTCGTTCCCGAGAAAAGCACCCGAACCAGACACTCAAAAACACCTTAGCTCGCGTCCTGCCTAAGCGTTTAGTGGAAGTGTTTATCGAACGTAAGTTGCTGGTAGACAAACCTCTCAAACAGTTTAATCCGAAAGAGCTGGAAGCAATAAGAGAGACTTTAGAACAGTGGCGTGTGGTACCAAACGGAACAGAAGGCTATCGAACGGCTGAAGTGACCCTTGGCGGCGTGGACACCGATGTTCTTTCTTCTAAAACGATGGAATGCAAAGACATCAAAGGTCTGTATTTCGTTGGTGAAGTGATGGATGTGACTGGCTGGCTAGGTGGCTACAACTTCCAATGGGCATGGTCGAGCGGCTATGTTGCTGGGCTGAACGTATAAGATTGTTTTGGAACAATAAAGTTTGTACACAAGCGCTAAAGTTTGTACATAAAGGTCATTTTGGAATAATAAAGTTTGTACACTAAGCTATAATGACCTTTAAAACACCTGATGGATAGAGGTCATTTTGGCTGGGCGCAGAAAACTAGATTCGCTATCAGATTTCCAGCGAGCATTGAAGCAGAAGTACGGCTTGGGAGTGCGAGAGGCCTACAAGCCGTGGCTTCGCGTCCAAGATGTAAGTTCATATGGCCACAGTGCTAAGATTCAAGGCATAAAAACAGGGCGTGTACATCACACACTTTCTGAACATGAATCTTCGTTTTTTTATCTCGCAGAGTTTAGCGACACCATCATTGATATTCGCGAACAGTTCCCTCTAATACCTTTAGATTTATCTACCAAAATCGCTCAGTTACTGGGTGTCGACCATCCTGTCATTGCTTACTCAAAGCCAAAAGAATGGAACGTAATCACAACAGACTTTCTATTGACCAGATCGGATGGTGTTAAACAATGGTATGAGGCTGTAAGCGTTAAACCAGCTGCTAATCTCGTCAACAAGAGAACGGCTGAAAAGCTCGATATTGAGAGAGTATGGTGGCAATTGCTGGGTATCCCCTTTCATATTTACGTCATGTCTGAAGACAATCAGATTCAGTCAAAAAACATTCAGTGGTTCACCTCTCCTCTTCGGCAAGGGTGTCAATATCCAAGAGCACTGACGCATAAAGCAAGGTCGCTAGTCGGCACGGGAACATATTTGGTTGAGGACGTTTGTAAGGAATTTATTGAGGCATTAGATATCGATTCAGACGAGTCCTTGATGTTATTGAAGATTCTCTTAGCAACAAAGCAAGTAACTGTTGATCTCAACAATCCTATTGAGGAAACAGGCTTAATCAAAGTCATGTGCGTAGAGATGAATGACTCGGAGCAGAACTATGCAGGTTGAGATCAATAGTGTTTGGAAATTTGCAGGTGTAGATGGTTTTGATGATGGCCTCTACCGAGTATTGGCTTGCTATCCTGATTATGCCATGGCAGTCCTCTTTCAAATTGTGGAAGGCTCAAAACTACAAAGGCCAGCTGCTGTCGATTTGCCATTTTTTCTCCGACAGGCTGAAGAAGGGGCGATCAGCCCCGAAAAATACCCGAATCCGCATTACCAGCAGTCTGATGATAGAAACGTACCGTCTGCTCATCTGCAAAAACGTGATATCCGTATAAAGCAAATCAAAGACTTGATATCGGATCCCTGGTTTCTTTTAAAACTTGTTACTGATTTACGTTCAAAAGTAGTTGCTGAACATGCCAAAAAACAGGGAGTTTATGTTCAGGCGTTGTACCGTTCTCTTAATCTCTACTGGAAATATGGTCAGGAATACAATGCACTCCTACCGGCTTATACGAACTCTGGAGGAGCAGGAAAAGCGCGAGTAGCGGGTAAAGTAAAACGCGGGGCACCAATAAGGCTATCCACACCAAGCCTTGCTGCGCCGCCAAGTGTTAACACTAGCGAGAAAGATAAAACCATATTCCTAAAGGCTATGAAGCGTTTCGGAATGAAAGGTAAGAAAGTGACATTCCGGAAGGTTTATGACCAGATGTTAACGGAGTTCTATGCAAAGGAACTAATTGCCGCTGATTTGGAAGGTAGGGTAGCACTCGTTCCTCAATATCGAGCATTTTTATATTGGGTTAAAAGGCTTATTCCTCTGCAGGAGTTGATTCTGAAGCAAACTTCACCTGGTGATTTTGAACGAAATCGCCGTGGTCTTCGCGGGGCCGCTACTGATCATACGGCTGTTCCTGGCAGCTGTTTTGAGCTTGATGCGACTGTTTTGGATGTACATGTGGTTTCTGAGTTCCGTCGTAATCATGTGCTTGGTAGGCCAACTGTTTACTGTGTGGTTGATAAAGAAAGCCGAATGATTGTCGGCATTCATGTGTCTCTCGAATATGCATCTTGGCGAGCTGGCCGTCAGGCGTTGGTCAATGCGTTCACATCTAAAAAGGAATACTGTGCTCGATATGGCATCGAGATTGAGGACAGTGAATGGCCATGTCACCACATACCGCAGAGACTTCTATGCGATCGTGGTGAATTTATTTGTCAGGATGCAGAAAATCTTGCTGTTCCTTTGATTGGACACCTGAGTATAGCTCCGCCTTATCGAGCTGAACTCAAAGGCATAGTGGAGCATCGTTTTAACATATTAAACGAAAAGCTTATCCATGATTTGATGGGGACAACCCGGGGGCGCCACTATATTCGCGGTGATAAAGATCCAAGAATGGAAGCGGTATTAACTCTTGATGAGGTTAATACGTTGTTGATTGATGCGGTTCTTGAACACAACAGTCAAGTTTTTGAGAGCTTAGCGGGTCAATGCAGTTTGCTCATCGAGGAAGAGTTAGCACCCACCCCTATTAATTATTGGAACATTCATCTTCAAAAGCATCGACATGCCTTGAGTACACTGGACGAGGCAACCATTAGAGCACGCCTTCTACCTGCAGATTGGGTTTCGATGACAAGCAAGGGGGTGAGGTTAAATGACGATATGTACTATGCGTCTGATCACCCCAACTTTGAAGACTGGAAAGTCATCGCTCGCAGTGATGGTAGTTGGCGCTTAGAAGCAAGAATAGATCAGGACAACTCTTCCTTTATCTATGTTCGATTTAAACCAGATGAGGGTTTCTCCCCATGTTGGCTCCGTAAGGCATCAAAATCATTTGACGAGCGCCATCACGCAGATATTTTATTTTTTGAGGACTGGAAGAAACTGGAAAAGCATCGTGCCAAGCCGACCGCTAAGTCTGTTGAGCGCCATCAACGCCGAAAAGAAATTACTCAAAATGCTCAAACTGAATCAGCGAAAGCTCCCCCTTTAAAATCAAAAGCAGAAAAGATAAGAGGCATGAAGGAGCGCCGCAGGCAGTCTGTGCTTGAGGCTCGAGTAACGGCAGAACCGGCGGATGATATGTGTCATGCCCCCGAAATGCCAGAGCTTGACAAACTCAATGACGAAAGAAGAAAGAATGTCGTCTCTCTGTTAAAGCGCAAGAAAGGTGAGTCTGAATGAATAGAGCAGCGGCCGTTTATCAAAGAGCAATTCTGCCTGAGCATTGTGGTAACCCTCTAATCGAGGCTCTTCCTCCCAAATTACGTGATAGCGAGTTGGCAGAAAAGCTGAGCTACTATCCCTCTTGTCACTATGAAGAGACTCAGTTGGGTCCGTTAGAAAGGGTTGAATATGTATCTCGCCTTAGAGAATTAAGACAGCCATTGCCTGTTTACTTAGAGGTTTTTCGGGCTGTTGAAATTGCGATAAAGGAAGGTTATTCAGCGAAAAATCCTTTGTCGCCAACTACGATGAACTTTCTACATTATTCAGAAGAGGAACGTCCAGACATAGAACCTGTCACGGGATACTTTAAGCCAAAAGGTTCTGGCATTACCGTGATTGGAGAAAGTGGAGTGGGAAAAACCTGTATGCTGGAGCAAGTTCTAGGGTGTTTTCCAGATACAGTGGAGCATTCATATTATGAAGACAAACTGCTTCCCCTGCGTCAAGTTATATGGATAAAGGTCGACTGTCCTGATGATTCAAGTGTAAAGGGACTTTGCTATCGGATACTCGAAGAACTTGATCGAAAACTTGGCATACCACAGACGAAACCAGCAAGCACCATCGCAGCTTTGATCAGCCAAATTGAAGCAAAGATGAAATCGAGCTTTTTGGGTATTCTCGTCATTGATGAGATGCAAAACCTCAATCTAGCAAAAGCGGGAGGCGCAGATAGATTAATTGGTTTTTTGCACAATCTAGTCAATAACCTCGGTATACCCCTACTGTTCTGTGCTAACCCACCTTTCAACAACCTGCTAAGCAAAACACTAAAAGCAGCGCGTCGTGCAGAAAGCAGTGGATACTTTGATGTCGAGTTGATGAAAAATGATGAAGAATGGGAGCTGTTTATCGCGGAGCTTTGGCAGTTGCAATGGACAAATGTTCCCACACCTTTGACTGACGAGCTAAGCGATACATTATTTGATTTGTCAGTCGGCAATATGGATTTAGCGGTAAGGATTTATCAGGCGACGCAACGGGCACTAATAGGTAGTGGCGATGAAGTATTGACTCCAAGTGCCTTGAGACATGGCGCAAGTATTGTTATCCGCTTATCCAAACCAGCAGTAGATAAAATCAAACGAGACAGCAAAATTTCGGTGCTTAAACGGCGCAGTGAGTCTTCGGAGCCAAAGGCTCCCTTACCGTCAGCTAACGAAAATGCAGGTAAGCCTAAGCCTCAGTTGACAACATCAAAAGGAAAACTAGTCACCATTCCAGGCGATTTAACCAAACCACATCACCCTGAATTTGCTGATCGAATAATTGAGTTAAAGAATCTGGATAACCTTTATGAGGAGATTAAGGACTTCGACCTTTTCCAGAGAGCATCGGATGCAAAGAACCCGCTCGAAATAGTGAAAAAAGCAGGTGTTCTCTGTGATGACCCTCTGCAGATCTTTGGGTAGGTTTTGAGGGGTGTATGGAGCTGCCTCGGGCCTTTCCAGATGAACTCCTTTTAGGACGCTTGATACGTCACCTTCTCTTGAGTGGAGAGTCTTCGTGTTCTTTTTGCCTACGAGTATTAGGCTCCAGCCGCTCTTCCTTACATCCTTTCTTAACGGCGGGTATCTCCAGCATCGCTAAATTAGCCAATGAAGATGCTGGAAAGTTACTAACATGCCAGACATTGGCACCACTGTTTTTCTTCTACCTTCCACAACATGCAAGTTCACTGAAAGAGGATTTACTACGAGGAGATGGTGCAAGAGCGATTCGTCACAGCCAACTGCCATCTTTTTGTGGTGGTGGGGCGTTGCACTTAAAGTGGTGTCCTCTTTGTGTTTCAGAAGACTTGTTCAGAGTTGGTGTCGCTTATTGGCATCGGGCGCATCAAATCCCTGGCACAACTTCATGTTGGATACACCGTGTGCGGCTAATGTCCACTGAATTGAAAACGAGGCAGCGGTTAAATGAAGGGCTCCCGCCTTTAGACCCTCGTAAGGCCCAGGCTGCTACCGCTTTTGAAAACGATGTCGCACAGTTTGGTGCAGAACTGTTGTTTCATCTTAAGCGCCCGCAGACTGCTACCGGTGATATGGCGGAGAAATACCGTACAAGACTATATGAACTTGGCTATATTACACCAAATGGATGTGTTCGAAGAAAACCTCTAATGAGGGCATTCACATCTGGACTAGCAACGTACCCGCCTCAGAAGTCGCTTTTTCCGCGACACAATAGTGACTATCACTACATATCAACATTATTGTCCAACGGGGCTAGTTGTCACCCGTTTAGGCATCTCTTATTTGGAGCATGGTTGTTCAGGTCAGCGGAAGATATGCTGCTATATCCTGCACCGATTGCAGAGTCCAACTCACATGAAGCGACAAACAACAAGCAAAGGGAGGATGAAAAACAAGGTTTGACGTTACTGAAGCAAGGCTTCTCTCTGGCAGCCGTTTACAGGATGACAGGAAAGAGCCGATGCTACCTTAAGCGTTTGGCAGCAGTATACGGAGTCAAATTAAACCTTAAGCCAAAGCAGTTGAATGAAAAACTTCAACAGAGAATCTTCAGGCTAGCGGGCCTTGGGGTGCACCGACGGCGAATATCTCAAATTTGTAGCATCGGTGTCGGCTCGGTCGAACAGTTGATATCAACAGATCCTGATCTAGTTAAATGGCGCAAGCTGTGCCACTTTGAATCGAAGCGGCGTCGAAGTAGGGTTCAAGTTCTACGTTATCGACAGATGAACCCAAGAGCATTGAGGCGGGAAATCAAAAGAGATTGCAGTGCGGCTTTTTTCTGGCTTTATCATAATGATCATGAATGGTTAGAGCTCATGTTACCTCCTGCGACACAGCCGAGGCCGTGTGGAAAACAACGAACCTAGTTTGTCACCATGCTCTACTCTAGAAATTTTCCCATAAGATCCTTTTGATAATGCACCTGCACGCTATGCAGCCATTGAGTATCCATGGTTAAGCAAATCAACACTATAGAAGAGCTTTCGTTTATCTAGTCCTCATAAAGTATGTATTGAGCCATTAGTTAATGGGGTGGATAATAGTGAGCATGGGTCTGTTGAAGGAGGGAGGATGAGTTAAATATATGATAGTCCCGCTGCCAGGAGAGTCTGCGCATAGTTTCATCCTTAGGCACCACATAATATATGGGGTTTGTGACATCTCTAATATTATTGGATGTTCCGGCAGATGGATACACACCCCCGGAGTTTTGCGCTCAACACTCTATTGGTATGAGCCATTTAGTGAACATAGCCTTTATCTTTTAGTTAAAAACTCCGGTATTGCTAAACCCAGCACTACGGTATTTTCTGATCCAAGGCTCATTACAAGAGGCCTCTCTGACGTATTCTATACAGCAAGGTCAACTGCTAAAAAGTTTGGTGATTACCCGATAGCCTTCTGTCCAACTTGCATACAAGAGCAGATCAAGCAATATGGTGCTGCTTACTTTAAGTACGACTGGCTAGTCGATCGCAAGTGTAGAATTCACAATGAAGTCTTGCTCGTTAAAGTTTTATTAAAACGAAATCATTATGCTGAGTTAAGAGCTGTTTTAGCTGGTAGTTTTCTTGGTTCAAAGAAACTGAGTTCACTCGTCTGTGACCGTCCTGCTTTGCCATGCCAAAGTGATGAAAATGTATTCAGCTTGAAAGCTGCTCCCTGTTTAGCACAAAGCTTATTAAAGTGGATAAGACGTAGACTCCATCTTCTCACTGAAGAGCTGGCGGAAGCTTCTGGGTATCGCAGTTTGAATGCATTGTCCTCCCATTTTATTCATGTTGATGGCAGATTTAAGGATACTCACCCAGTTCATCTCGGAAACTTGTTAAAAGGCTTATTTACCGTAAAGAGAGACACTTTCAGTTCGTTTATTGAGTGCTACGGAAAATGTATTGAGCTCAGGTTTGGAGTACGTGAGAAAGCATGTATATCTGCTCCTTTCTGGGTTGATTCAAGCAGGTGTTGCCAACGTTGCGTAGAAAGGAGATGTCCAAACTCGTCATTGATTTTTTCAACAAAGATTCAACAGGTTAATGTTCATGCTGAGCTACCAATCTGTGATACCATACTAATTCAAGAGCATGCGAAAAAATCACCATTTAGTTGTGACTCATTTCTGGACAGAAATCATTTAGCAATGAGAAATGAAACCTACCCATCGGATAACTTTTCGTATTCAAAAATGTAGAAAGCCACCGCTTCTATGCAGTGGCCTGTTGCTTATCTATGGACAAAAATGAGCTCGCAAATTTACTAGCTCTCGGACTAGCAGATGTGTTAAAAAGTAACGCTTTGCTAGCAGCATTAAAATCGTTGGATAGATTTAGCTACGCTCAAGAAAAATCGAGTTTTATTGTCTATTTGACGAACTTGTTAGCTCACACTTTCTTTTTCAAGCCACTTATTAAAACCATTTA
The DNA here is from genome assembly GCF_038452265.1 of Vibrio diazotrophicus. Taxonomy (NCBI): domain Bacteria; kingdom Pseudomonadati; phylum Pseudomonadota; class Gammaproteobacteria; order Vibrionales; family Vibrionaceae; genus Vibrio; species Vibrio diazotrophicus. The sequence continues at coordinate 3,254,255 of NZ_CP151842.1, read as the reverse complement.
CTCTATCTAGCTCATCCCCTTGAAGGTTTTTCAAAAGTTTATTGATAGTAAATTGACTTTTTTTCAATTTTTTTCGTATATGGTGGTCTTTAAATGAGTCATCCAAATCATCAAAAGTATTTTTCATCTTTTCAAATGATTGTAATGACTCTCTATATTGTCCTTCTAGGGCAAGATTATCAGCGGTTCTGTAGTGAATTTGTATTTCTGTGTCGTAATACATTTTCTGCTGATGAAGATCACTTTGTTCAATTGAGCTTTCAATAGAACGAAGTGTTTGCTCTGTTCCCTTAAAGTTATGCTGAAACAAATACCCTCGAGCTAGAGCCAATGCAACATCTATAGAATCTCTATCAAGTTTGTGGGCTAGTTTGAATTGCTCAACTGCTTCATCAACATTCTCTTCTTCATGTAATAAAAATTTGCCAAACCAAAAGTGAAGTTGTGGTGTATCAGGTGCTAATACAATAGCTAATTCATATTGTTTTCTAGCATCATTTAAGTTGCCACTTTTTTGGTGGAAATAAGCCATAAACCTAGCAACTTCAAAGTAATCAGGTGCAAGTCTATGTGCCTCCTCAAGGATTGTGATTGCTTGGTTATGTTTTCCTGAACTTATAAACCCAAAAGAATCCATTAGCATTTTGACGATTATTCGGTCTGCCTTATCTCGAAATTTCACATTCTTTATAGAGTAGTTATTTCCGTTTCTTTTAGACATCTGCTGTTCAAACAACGAATTTAACTTATTTCGTTTATCCCTTATTAATTTTTGAAATTTTTGTGTTGGTTTGTGGTGTTTCCCTAAGTATGAACGGGCTAATTCAGAGAGTTCATAGGTTGTTTTAATACTTGCACCTTTAGATTTAGATGCTTGGCTAAGCATATTCGTTGCCATTAGCTCTTGAATAGACTTTTGTACTTCAAGGGAATTAAAACCATTTAAATATGCTAGTTCAGCAATATCTTTAAGTCCCGGTGCACACAGCAATGAAGATGTTAATTGTTGCGCTGATTCTGACAAGAAGTCATATACATTAGACATACAAAAATCCAGAAATAAATCTGAATTTTGAAGCACTGCTTCAGGAGCTTTACCAGTTTGAACACAACTTACAAACCACTTTATATAGCTAGGGTTCCGATGCATTCTTCCTACGTATCTTCGGCTAACTTTTTCTTCGATCTTTGCTAATGCATCAACCCCTCTAGCTTTAGCAGTACTTCTCAAAAGTTGAGAGGCGTAATTCTCTTCAATACCTTCCAACTTAACTGGGAATTCAAAAGCACCTAACCCTATCCTAGAAGTAATAATTATTTTACTTCCAATAGGCAAAGAACTGACGAAATTTTTGATATTATCATCAAGAATGGTTTCTAAATTATCTATAAATAATGCAATTTTAAAGTTCGCTAAGTAATCAATAACATCATCAAAGGATGAACTTTCACCTGCTGTTTGTGTTGATATTTCCTGTATAACGCCTAGTGAATCAGAGATTGCTCCATCAATTTCTTTTATTTCATTAACTGTTATTTGTGTTGTTTTTGACGTAACCCATACGACCGCATCAAATTTAGGGTTATCATCCTCAACTAACTCATATGCAACTTTTAATGCTAACGCTGATTTTCCGACACCGCCTTCACCTACGATGGAAATTACTGGGAATCCACCATAACAAAGTTGTTTTATCTTCTTGATTTCTTCGTCTCTACCGATAAGGCCCGTTTCATCAAAATCTGGCATCGGTAAATTGTGGCTTACCAAGCTAAGATCATCGTAGTTTTTAACTTCCAACCCAAATAAAAAACTTGAATCTTCACTTAGTTTATCGATAGTTTCAGTAACTTTGTTCCAAGAATACTCCGTTGATGTTTTTAGTCTTCCACATATTTCTGAGGTTTTTGTCAAATCATCAAAGTTCAAAGGGCGTATATGCATAACTCTATTTCTAATCGGAATAAGAGTTTCAAAATCTTTAGTCAATTTTTTAATGGAACTAGCTATATTGGATGGAAATTCTTTTTGATTGCTATTTATAGTCTGAAATGTGTCTCCCAGATCAAAGTAATCGACCATTTCATCTAAGGTAATGTCACCAAATACGGCCCCTATGTCCTTTTCAATACGACCAAGGCATCTGTCATGTAATTCGATTGGAAATAACGATTTATCAGATATATGGGATTTAATAATTTCTCTAAGGTCTTCTTCTACTGAAGAAATTAGAGCATAAACAGTCATTCGTGTTAAATTAAATGCCATGACATTTCCTTATAAGCTAACAACATATTAGTGCAAACATGCACATACCTGATAACAGGTTACACTAAGGCCCAGTGTTAATCATTTGATTTACTTAGTAAATGTGACCAATTGCATAGGCTTATACTAGAAAAACCAAACACTTCCTATTCTTCTGAAGTGTCGTTTTCTAGCCAAGGTGTTGGGCAGGTACCCCTCAGAGGTGCTCTTTGGGTCATTTACTGCAGTGATACACTGTATGAACATACAAATACAAATGGAATCGCAAGTATGTCCATGGGTTTGAAAAAGCATGAGAAAAAGTAAGTCAAAAGGGTACTCTGTTTGTGCATTCACCTAATCGACGAAACATGATGTATGGAATCCACTCTTCCCCTGCCAATCTAAACTTAGCAGGATGAGATAAATACCCGAGGGTTCCAACATGCTGACCAACAATGTTATTGCTATCGACTTAGCTAAAAACGTCCTTCAAATCTGCCATATCAGCGTTCATGGCGAGTTACTTTTTAATCGAGCTTTAAGCCGACAAAAAGCAAAAGAGTTTCTTACTACAACGAAACCATCTATCGTTGCGATGGAAGGTTGTTGTGGCTGCCATTATTGGGGACAGTTAGCTGAGAAATGTGGTCATGAGGTCAGAATTATTAATCCCAAGAAAGTAAAAGGCTACTTAGAAGGCCATAAAACCGACCACAATGATGCTCTTGCCATTGCTAATGCAGCTATACAAATTGGTATAAAATACAGCCGACCTAAAACATTAGAACAACAAGCTATGCACTCTTTGGAAAGCAGTCGACGCTTTTTATCTCGTAGTGTCGTATCACTTGGGCAGCATATCAGAGGAACGATCTTGGGCTACGGGATAGCAAACCCAAGAGGCGAAAAAGGATTAAAAGCCTCCATTCAATCCGTGTTAGATGGTGAAACTCCAATACCAGCTAATGTGGTTTCTGTTCTTGCCATGTTGTGGGAACAATACAAACTACTCAAGTCTAAATTAATTGAATTTGAAAAAGAGAAAAATGCCTTAACTCGCCAGATTGAACCATGCCAAAGATTAATGGAAATCGAAGGGGTTGGCGAGACAACAGCAGCGATGCTTTACACCACTCTTGGCGATGGCAAGCAGTTCAAAAATGGAAGACAAGCTTCAGCATTCGTTGGACTGACACCTAAGCAACATAGCTCGGGCGGAAAAGTGTTTATGATAGGAATTGATAAATGCGGAGGGGTTAAAGAATTACGTTCTTTACTTTATCTTGGGGCGATGTCCTACGTTGGCCGACTGCCAGAAACACCTAAAACTCAAAAAGACGCTTGGCTAGCTAAAATCATCAAACGCATTGGGTACAAGAAAGCCTGTATTGCACTCGCCAATAAAATAGTCCGAACAGCATGGGCAATACTTCGTTACGAAACTAAATATAAGCCAATATTGCTAACCAATTAATTAAACCAAATTTTACGAAATGATGATGCATAAAAGGTAAGACCAACCTACTGAAAACCTGACCATTCTGTCATGCTTAACAAGCTGTAAACTCGATGAGGACAGTAGGTGCGCAAACATCAAAGGTTAGAAGGTCGCTCCTTCACAAGAAACCGAATATACGTACGCATCTTAACTCTTTATTTGCCAAATCACTTTGTAAATACGTGGATTCCATATACAGAATGGGGCAATTCCGTTTTAGCGATCTGCCCCGTCATAAATCGTTTCTGGACATTTTCGTGTGTATGCGCCCCATGATTTGTATTGGCTTGCTATTTTATGTGTAACTGATTGATAGTTAATGTGTAATTAACACGAAATCAGTGTGTGCTCGCTATACTATGAGTATATCGCCCCTACGAACAAGCATACAAAATCTTGCATAATCATGACTGTATACATAAGTCCTGTGTGGGACAGTTGAACCTGACATGAAGATATTGAAAGACTTTAGCGTTTTTTCTGGTAATAGCGATGGGTCGACCACCTTAAACGATACATTTTCTAGGTTGAATTCTTTTAGTATAGGGAGCAACTCATCGAGATTTTCGTTCATCAGAGACCTCTTATGGATTCATGGGGAAGTGTAATTTTCTAGAAAGATAGATGGATTTCATGGATAAATGAGGGATAGTGATCAAATTTACACGGAAAGAATATTTACATGATTCATGTAAATTCACGTTTTGTGTAAATTAGGCTAAGTACAGAATCTATTTGTCTTAAAACGCAATTAGATACTTATTGCGCATTGAATGTGATGGTTTATCCCTCAAAAAAGCTGAAAATATCAGCCCATCAAGTTAGATTGGGAGATGATAGAGAATGAATCTGACGTTGTGAATAATATAGTGTACAAACTTTATTATTCCAAAATTGATTTAGTGTACAAACTTTATTGTGCCTAAACAAAGATCGGTATTGAAGCATATTAAACCCCGAAGAATGTTATTCAGTGAATTGCGGGGTTTTATTTGTTCTCTATCAGTTGAGAGTTCTTGGGAAACACGTTGGGATGGTGCTTACGCATATACCTTTGCTCGCCAATCATCTCTTTGAATGACAGGCCTTCCGATAGCAGGAAAATCACTTCATTACCGACCGTTCTCAGTACTTTGCCTTTAACTGGAATATTGGTGTCAAAGGCATTGAGAAGAATTTCACCTTCAACAGTGTCGTTGGGGCTAAACAATGAAGTATCACGCACAATCACACGCATGCCCTGTTCCGATATTTCGCTGACTTTAAACTCTTTGCTTTGAACTCGGAATGTAGGCATGGCGACTTTGGTCTTGTAACTTAGACGAAAATATTGTCTTTGCTCAGTGTGATTCGTCATCTTAGTTAATTTGGCTTTAGCCACTCTTCAAAATTAGGTAAAGACGCAGCAGAACATTTTTCTCTGCTCAGTTAGTTAAAGTTTATCTACTTTTCCTGATTTTTCGAAGCGAGTTCTCTATCAATCAGTCGTTATATAGGATGTTTGACAACATCGCGAAGAATTATTTCATTCAATTGCCTTAAGTAAAAATGATTTGTGTAATAAATAGCGACAGAGCGTAGTCAGAAAGATAGATTTCACATGGTATTTTCGTTTGTATATTGAAAATATAGTACTCTCTACTTTAATTAACGTTGGTTTACATAAACATATAACTATATGAATTTACGAAAACTCTTTTTTGTCTTTTTGGTATTAGTTTTCTCTGGTTGTGCCACTTATGCTGGGCTTAACTACGATGAACTGTTTGGTGCACCTGAAGTTCGAGAGCGTCAGGTGGCTTTAGACTCGCCTCAAGCTCAGTATTTTATGCAAGAGGTGAAACCCATCATCGATAACCGCTGTGTGGTTTGTCATGCCTGCTATGACGCACCTTGTCAGTTGAAACTCTCTTCGGTGGAAGGGATTGATCGCGGCGCAAGCAAAACCCAAGTTTATGAAGGGACGCGTTTAAGCGCGGCAACGCCAACTCGCTTGTTTGAAGATGCTCAAACAACCCAAGAGTGGCGTGATTTTGGTTTTCATCCTGTGCTGAATGAACGAGACCAAATCACACGGGCAAACCTTGAAGCGGGTTTGGTGGCAAGACTACTAAAACAAAAAGAGTTACACCCTCAGCAACAGCAAGATCAGCTGGAAGGGTTCGATTTTTCGATTTATCGAGAGCAGCAATGTCCGACATTAGAAGAGCATGAAGCTTACCAGCAGGATTATCCTGACTGGGGAATGCCTTTTGGCATGCCAAACCTCAATAAGAGTGAGTACAACAAGCTAATGGCATGGTTGGAAAACGGCGCTCAGATGAATGAACACATACCGCTGACAGCATCGCAACAGACCTTAGTTGATAACTACGAAACACTGTTAAATGCCGACGGTAAGAAGAACCAGTTAGCGGCTCGCTATATCTATGAGCATTTGTTCTTATTCCATTTATATTTCTCTGATCTGAATGAGAAAACTCCGCGTTTATTTACGCTTGTTCGTTCTGCAACACCACCGGGTGAACCTGTTAAACGTATTGCGACTCGTCGCCCATATGATGATCCGCAAGTTGACCGCGTTTACTATCGTATTATCCCTGAGCAAGGCACAATCGTTGATAAAACCCATATGCCTTATGCATTGAATAAAAAGCGACTTCACGATTGGAAAGCTTGGTTTATAGAAGCGGATTACAAGATCAACGAACTGCCAAGTTACGAGTCTTCGGTTGCGGCTAATCCGATGACGGCCTTTATCGATTTACCCGTCAATGCTCGTTATCGTTTCTTATTGGATAACGCTCAGAATACCGTTATGGCGTTTATTAAAGGTCCGGTCTGCCGAGGCCAACTGGCGCTAAACGTTATCAATGATGATTTTTGGGTCTTCTTCTTAGACCCAGACAAAGCCGACATTACTGAGGTCAACGAGTTTTACCGTTCTCAAGCGGATAACTTAAAACTGCCGGCGGAGCGTGAGGACACCATCAACCCAATTTCTACTTGGATTAGCTATGCCAAGCAGCAAGCTCGTTATCTGGAAGAGAAATCTGAGTTCACGGCTAAGCAATTTAAAGATGGCCGCTACGTGACGACGGATTTGATTTGGTCTGGTGATGGTACTAACCCCAATGCAGCGTTAACCATTTTCCGTCACTTTGACAGTGCCTCTGTGGCGCAAGGTTTGGTAGGGCGAAAACCAAAAACCGCTTGGGTGCTAGATTACGCTTTGCTTGAGCGCATTCATTATTTGCTGGTGGCGGGCTTTGATGTCTATGGAAACTTCGGTCATCAGCTCGTGACCCGTATGTTCATGGATTTCTTGCGCTTAGAAGGTGAAAGTAACTTCGTTACCTTACTGCCACAGAAAACACGACACGAGGAACTGTCGAGCTGGTATGAGGATCAAAGTGCGTATTTCACTGAGTTTCTATTGCGTAACGTGAAGCCATTTGATGAGCCGAGTAATATCGAGTACACCACGGATGACCCGAAATCAGAGTTGTTTGATAAGCTACGCGAACATGTCCAGCCAGTACTTAGTCAGCGATATGACATCGTTGATACTGGGTTTACCGCTGATCATGAATACGCACTTAACAGCATCAATTATATTAAAGGAGAGGGCATCCTACCGATCCCTCAGTTAATGATGCTGATGATTGAATCCAAGTCGGGCGAGTCGCAACTGTTTACTCTGATCCACAACAACGCTCACAGTAATATTTCCAGCTTGTTTGATGAAGAGAACAACCGAGTTCCAGAAAACGATACGTTAACCTTGGTAAGAGGTGTTTTGGGCAGTTATCCGGCAGCCTATTTATCGCTAAGAGAAACGGAAATTCCTGAGCTGGTGGCACGTTTGAAAACACTGGATGGTGAAGAAAGTTATGTTCAGTTACTGGATCGGTTTGCGGTTCGTCGCAGCTCACCAGACTTCTGGTCGTTCAGTGATAAAGTTCATCAGTGGTATAAGCAAGATCAGCCCATCGAGTTTGGCTTACTTGATTACAACCGGTTTGAGAACCGATAACCCACAGCCAAAAGAGAAGCCAGTCATATGACTGGCTTCTTTGCTTTTAACTCTGGGATAAAGATGCTTCTAAGTCGAAGATAACTAAGAATCTCCGGTTGCCAGTGAGCCTATCCGGCTGGTATTCACCACTTTGCGGCGTTCGCTCATGATGATCAGCAGACGTTGCAGAGCGATAAAGCTGAACAGCAAAATACCGACGATAATTTTAGTCCACCAAGAGCTCAACGTGCCGTCAAAGGTGATGTAGGTTTGGATAAGTCCTTGGATAAGCACGCCAAATAACGAGCCAAACACAGTGCCGACACCGCCGGATAGCAAAGTACCACCGATAACCACTGCCGCAATTGCATCAAGCTCAACACCGACAGCAGCGAGCGGATAGCCCGCAGAGGTGTAGATAGAGAACACAATGCCCGCACAGGTGGCCAAGAAAGTGGAAAGCATGTAGATACCGATTGTGGTGCGTTTCACCGGAATCCCCATCAACCCCGCAGAAGTCGCATTACCGCCAATCGCGTACACGTTGTTACCAAAACGGGTGCGGTGAGCCACAAGCATCCCGATGGCAACGACGATAAGCATTACCACTGCCAACAAGCTTAATCGACCACCGCCTATGATGTGCCATGAAAAGCGAGACATCTCACGATAGATAGGATGCTCAATTGGAATGGACTGCTCTGAGATTAAAAAGCTCACTCCGCGCAGAAAGAACATACCAGCCAGAGTGACGATAAAGGCTGGGATTTTTAAGGTATCGATAATCCAGCCCATTAAACCGCCAAACAATGAGCCCATCACCAATACCATGATAATGGCTGTGAAAGGGTGAACGCCCCATTCACCTATTACCGTGGCTAGGAAGATACCGGTAAATGCGACTACTGAACCCACTGACAGGTCAATACCACCAGAGAGGATGACGAAAGTCATACCAACGGCGAGTATGCCTAAGAAAGCATTATCTGTCAGAATGTTACAAATCACCCGAGTGCTCATGAAGGCTGGGAACTCTACCATGCAAAACGCGTAGCCAATCAGGAACACTGCGATGGTGATAAACAGAGGAAAGTTACGTTTTATCATCATCTATTTCCTCTTAATCAATTGAATAACTGTCGGGGATTGCAGTATCAACACGGTTAACACCACAAGCGATTTCACAATGTGGTTCCATTGCGGCTGATAACCTGACAACAGAATACCCGTGTTGATACTTTGGATGATAAAAGCGCCAACCAATGCGAGTAACAGATTAAAACGGCCACCCATCAGAGATGTTCCACCAATAACCACCGCTAAAATGGCGTCCATTTCTAACCATAAACCGGCGTTGTTGGCATCAGCGCCTTTGATATCTGCTGCGACAATGATCCCTGCGATAGACGCCATCACACCACTGATGACATACACAGACATCACAATTGCTGGGGTGTTAATACCTGCGTTTTTGGCAGCTTTGATATTGATACCCACAGACTCGATAAAGAGCCCCAATGCTGTTTTCTTGGTGAGTGCCCAAACAATCAATAAGGCACACGCCAACAACAGGATTGGGGTAGGGAAATAGAACAGTGAACCACTACCAAACCAAGACAAAGTGTCATTGTTAAAGGTGATGATTTGCCCTTCTGTGATGAGCTGTGCGACACCGCGCCCTGCGACCATCAAAATCAAGGTGGCGACAATGGGTTGGATTTTACACACCGCAACAAGGAAGCCGTTCCATAAACCACATGCCACACCCGCTAACACTGAACAGAGCAGAATGGTCGCTGGCGCATAGCCTTGCTCTGCCATACTAGCCAGCACGGCTCCGCTTATCGCCATCACCGCACCGACGGAAAGGTCGATACCGCCAGTTGCGATAACCAGTGTCATCCCGATGGTAAGCAGTGCAACAGGTGCACCGCGGTTAAAAATATCGATGACACTGCCAAACAAACGGTCATCTTGAATGTGAATAGAGAAAAAGTTATCAGCAATCAAACTGTTCACAATGAACAGCAGAATAAGAGCAGCAAGCTGTGGCGTGCCTTTTGGCAGTGTAAATCTATTGCGCTGCTCGGGCTTCTTGACTGACTGCAGTGGATTGAGCGTATTCATAATCACCTCAACTCGCAATCGCTTGCATTATGGCTGGTACGGAAAGTTCTTCAGTGGGTATCTCTGCTACTGGTTTTCTGTCTCGTAACACGATGACGCGGTCGGCGTAACCAACCAGTTCTTCGAGTTCGGAAGAGATAACCAACAGAGCGAGCCCGTTAGCACAAAGACTTTCAATCAGACGAATGATCTCGGCATGTGCGCCGACGTCGATACCTCGTGTGGGTTCATCGAGAATCAGGAACTTCGGTTTAGTAAGCAACCATCGAGCAAGTAGAACCTTTTGCTGATTACCGCCAGAGAGGAACTCTACAGGTTGGTCAAGGCTCGGAGTTTTGATGGCTAACTGGTCGATATAGCGTTGTGCCACCGCTTCCTGCTCTTTACGAGAGATGGGTTTAAACCAGCCGCGTTGTGCTTGTAAAGCCAGAATAATATTTTCACGAACAGAAGCCGCGCCAATGATGCCGTCGGTTTTGCGATCTTCAGGGCAGTATCCAAAGCCCAGATGGGAGGCTTGACGAGCTGATCGAACCTGAATAGGGCGCCCCTTCAGAGAACAGGTGCCGGAATCGCTTGGATCAATACCAAAAATCACTTTCGCAGTTTCGGTACGGCCGGAACCTAATAACCCAGCCAAACCTACAATTTCTCCGGCATGAACTTCGAGATTGAAGGGGTGGATGGTGCCTTTTTTGCCATAGTTAGTGAAGGACACCATCGGCTCATTGTGTTTACGCGTTTTACCCGCACGTTTCAGAGCCGTATCTTCCAGCTCGCGGCCGAGCATCATTTTAACCAGCTCAATTTGTGGTAGTTCACGGGTTTCTTTGGTGCCAACCAACTGACCGTTGCGTAATACGGTAATGCGATCACTGACTTCATAAACTTGATCAAGAAAGTGAGTGATGAAAATTAGGCTCACGCCTTTCTCTTTGAGCCCTAGCATTATGTTAAATAACATTTTCACTTCGTTGCTATCAAGGCTGGCTGTCGGCTCATCAAGAATCAGTATTTTGGCCGACAGTGAAATCGCTCTGGCAATCGCAATCACTTGCTGAATTGCAACGGAGAACTGGTTGAGAGGCTGAGTCACATCAATATCTAAGCCATAGCTAGTGACGATTCTACGTGCTTTTTCAGCCATGGTTTTACGGTCAACAAAGCCCCATTTTTTAGGTTCATTGCCGATGAAAAGGTTGTCCATCACGGACATGTTCGGTAGCAGGTTGACTTCCTGATAAACCGTGCCGATTCCGAGATGTTGTGCATGAGCGGTATTCTGTGGAGAGATGGATTGACCATCGAGAGTAATTTCGCCGCCATCACGTTGATACACACCCGTTAAGGTTTTCACTAACGTTGATTTACCTGCGCCATTTTCCCCCAATAACGCCATAATTTCGCCTTTTCTCAGACTGAAATCGACATTTTCTAGCGCTTTAACGCCAGGGAAATATTTGCAGATCCCTTTGGCGTCTAATATGACATCTTGCTGATTGTTTAACGGCATAATAACTCCAACAATCTATACTCTTCCCACTTGAAGCTGCAGCGGCGTTGGCTACGTTCGTTCACCCCAATCACATAACTTATCTATGCTCATGGGGATTCACTTACTTGCCGCCTACCTGCAACTCCAAGTGGTTTGAGTATAAAGCATGCCTCCCTAATGGGAGGGTGATAATAAAATTAATAACCTAAGTCTTTTTTCATTTCTAACTGAGCTTTTGCATCAGCTGGTAAATATAAATTGGACTCGGTAACAATTTTCTTCGGTGGAATTGTGCCTTTATCTTTATAAGCCATTAGTGCATCAAGAGCAGGGCCAGCCATATTTGGAGTAAGTTCAACGGTCGCATTCGCTTCACCGTTCATCATCGCTTTAAATATATCTGGAACTGCATCAATAGAGACAATTAAAATATCGCTGCCCGGTTTTAAACCTGCTTCTTTAATTGCTTGAATCGCACCGATTGCCATATCATCGTTATGGGCGAATACCGCACAAATATTTTTGCCGTTATTCTCTGCTTTAATAAAGCTTTCCATAACTTCTTTACCTTTACTACGGGTAAATTCGCCTGACTGAGTACGCACAATCTTAATATTGTCGACTGTGTCTACAGTGTCGCTGAAGCCTTTTTTACGGTCGATAGCCACACTTGCACCCACGGTGCCTTGCAGTTCAACCACGTTACATGGTTTGCCAGCTACTTTGTCGATTAGCCATTTACCCGCTACAGCGCCTTCCAGCACGTTATCGGCGGTGACTGCAGTCATATAAAGCGAGTCATCTTCTACTGTGATACCACGGTCTAGCAGGAACACGGGAATGCCGTAATCTTTTGCTTCTTCAAGCACTGGTCCCCAACCGGTTTGTACTACAGGTGCGATAAAGATGGCGTCTACACCTTGTGCGATGAAAGAGCGTACCGCTTTGATTTGGTTCTCTTGCTTTTGTTGTGCATCAGAAATTTTCAGTGTCACACCGCGTTTTTCAGCTTCAACTTTGGATACTGCTGTTTCAGCTGCTCGCCAGCCTGATTCAGATCCAATTTGTGAAAAACCAACGGTTAATGAGGCAGCCATTAGTGAACCAGACATTAGGATGGTACTGACAGCAGTTGCTAAAGTGAGTTTTTTTAACATGATTAAATCCCTATCTTGTTTAACTCTCTCTCCGTTCAAGAAACGACAGCGTTTTTATGAATGTACTTACTCCGCAACATAGATGTCATTACATCGGTTCTACGCTAAGGATACCTGTTCACTTTTGCTTAACTGACATTTCAAAGACCTTGAGAAATTCTTGTTTCACGTATTGCTCATTATTAAAAATTATTAAAATAGCTATGAGCAATGAAATATTAAGACGCATAAATTATCGGTGGTTAGATTTTAATCACATAAAAAATTTGGTAGCAAAATAGTCCATTTTATTAGCAACTTATTCCCAAAAAACTAATACCTAAGTGCAATCAAAATATTGCATTTTATTGAGTAGCGATTACGAACTTTATTTTCTTGAATAAAAAAAGCCCTCTTATAACAGAGGGCAACATGAGAAAGGTATATAAATGGAGGTTTTATTTATCCTTTCTATTTGATATTGCAGTCGTAATGGCTTTCTTTGTTTGCCCAATCACAGAGATTGCTATGATTAATCGACTCAGACAGATACTTATCTGCAATGCCAAATAGTTTGGTAAATATTTTTACTGAGATTTCTGTTTGTAACGGTCGAAAATAACCGCAGCAAGCAGAATTGCACCGCGAACAACATATTGAGCAAATGGAGACATGTTCAACAAGTTCATCGCGTTTTCTACTGTACCGAGGATTAGGACACCTGCGATAACGTAAGAAACTTTACCAATACCGCCTTTCAGTGAAACCCCACCCAAAACACACGCTGAGATAACCACTAGCTCGAAACCAACAGAAGTCATTGGCTGACCTGAAGTCATACGTGCTGCGAGGATGACGCCCGCCAGTGCAGAGATAAAACCAGAGATGGTGAAAATCATCATCTTGGTTTTGACTACATTCACACCCGCCAGACGTGCCGCTTCTTCATTACCGCCAATCGCCAGTGTGTTGCGGCCATATACGGTGCGGTTGAGAAGGAAAGCAAACACACCGAAAGTGATCAGCGTTAACCATATTGGAGTCGGGATACCCAGAATAGAAGAGTTGCCAAGGGTGAAGAAGCTCTCTTCTGTGATACCTACGGCTTTACCGTCAGAGATGATATAGCCTAGACCACGGGCAATTTGCATCGTTGCCAGTGTCGTGATCAGTGCGTTGATTTGCAGTTTGGCGATAACGAAGCCGTTTAGCAGACCAAATACCACACCAGAAAGCAAGCCAGCACCGATGCCGAGAACCACGCTACTTGTAGCGTTGATAGCCACTGCGGTTACAACGCCAGAACAGGCAATAATAGAGGCAACGGAAAGGTCCAAGTCGCCACAAGCCAGACAGAACAACATGGCGCACGCCACCATACCGCTCATTGAAATCGCCAAGCCTAGGCCTTTCATATTGATGAAGGTTGCGAAGTAAGGAACAAACAGTGCGCAAAGCAGAAACAGACCTGCAAACACCATCAGCATTCCAAATTTGTCCCAGATTTTAGAGAAGTGAAATCCGCCGGATTTCTCCTCTGATGCCATCGCTTTAGTAGGGCTAGATAAAGACATAATGATATTCCTCAGGTTTAAGCTGCTGCTGACTCTTTGTCGAGCATCGCAAGACGAAGAGCAGTTTGTTCGTTAAATTCATCTCGTTGAAGTTCGCCCGTTACTGCGCCATCTTTCATGACAAGTATGCGGTCAGAGATCCCCAACACTTCAGGTAAATCGCTGGAAACGACCAATACGGTGACTCCGTTTTCCGCCAGCTTAAAAATCAATTCGTAAATTTCAGATTTTGCACCCACATCGATACCGCGTGTCGGTTCATCCAGTAAGATCACGCTCATCGCGGTAGACAACCAACGACCAAGAATCACTTTTTGTTGGTTACCGCCAGACAGTTTGCCGATAGGCTGTTCAAGTGATGCTGCCTTAACATTCAATGCTTTTTTTTGCTTGGTTGCGTTCTCTTTTTCCCAACCGAAATCGATCAGGCTGTTAAATTTAAGGTGCCATGGACGTGCACTGATGTTGGTGTTTTCTTGCACCGACATGATTGGCACAATGCCATGTGCTTTGCGGTCTTCAGAGCAAAGAGTTATGCCTGCCCGAATCGCGTCTTGTGGCGATTTAATGCCAATTTTCACATCGTGAAGGTAAAGGTCGCCCGCCGTTTTACGTTCCGCACCAAACACCAAGCGGGTCAGTTCGGTACGTCCCGCGCCGACAAGACCAAACAAGCCAAGAATTTCACCTTGTTTGATATCCAATGAAACCGGAGCAGAAAGCCCAGGGCCTTGAATGTTTTCTAGGCGTAAGCCACTTTTGCCCAGTTCTCTAGAGCGGTAGTTGTAGATGTCGTTAATTTCGCGGCCAACCATCAGTTCTACGAGACGATCGTGAGTCAGTTCCGACATGTCTTCAAATGAACGAACGTGTTGACCATCTTTGAAGATGGTAATGGCATCACAGAGATCGAAAATCTCTTCCATACGGTGAGAGACATACATGATGACTTTGCCAGCATCTCTTAACTCACGGATAACCTTGAACAGGTTTTGGATCTCACGCTGAGACAAGCTACTGGTCGGTTCATCGAACGCGATAATTTGCGCGTTGCGGCTAAGGGCTTTGGCGATTTCCACCATTTGCCATTGGCCGATAGATAATTCTTTTAGTTGGCATGCAGGGTCGAAAGTTTCACCGAGACGCTCTAACTGCACACGTGCATTTTTGTTTAGCGTTTCGGTATCCACTCGGCCACCTTTGGTTGGAAGCTGCCCAAGATAAATATTTTCAGCAACGGTTAGCTCAGGAACTAAGTTCAGTTCTTGGTAGATAATAGCGATACCGTGCTCAAGTGCATCGTTGGTTGAGGTAAGGTTGATTTCTTTACCGTCAATCGCGATATGACCTTCTGTTGGCTGGTGGAACCCACTCAAGGTTTTAAGTAGAGTTGATTTTCCTGCACCGTTTTCTCCCATTAAAGCGTGAACACTGCCTGCGCTTGCGCGGAAACTGACGTTGTTCAGTGCTTTTACACCTGGGAAGTGCTTCGAAATATTACAAAACTCTATGTAAGAAGGGGACTTCGCCATGACATTCTCTCCGTTAAATCAAGAGGGTGACGGCCAAAGTAGCCGTCACCGAAATTGAGCTTATAGCCCTTTTTTCGCTAGTTCGTCTTTGAAGTTGTCACGAGTGATAAGAACTACGTCAGTAACTTCAACGAATTTACTTGGTTCAACGCCGTCTTTTACCCATTTGTAAAGTGATTCAATACTCTTGTAGCCGTGTACGTCTGGGCTTGGAAGTAGAGAGCCGTAGAAGCCAGTAGCATTTGCTTTAGCCAGTTCGTTCACCGCATCTACACCGTTGATACCAATACCGATAATGTTGTCAGCACCGAAGCCTTGACCTTCAGTCGCACGGATGCCACCAAGAACAGTGTTATCGTTCATACCAACCACAAGCCATTGTTTAACATTTGGGTATTGAACAAGTAGAGAGTTTGCAGCGTCGAGCGCTCCTGGGATGTCGTTAGTTTTTGTTGGTACGCGATAGATTTGACCTTCTGGGAAACCCGCTTGTTTTAGAGCAGAGATAGAACCATCAACACGACGACGTGCAGTGTCTAGCTCATCAGCAGTGATTGCCATTACACCTGTTGTAGAAACGTCCCAGTTGCGTTTTGTCATTTCTTTATAAAGTTCAGAACCTTGGCGCTCACCGATAGCGGTTGCTGCCATCATAACCAAAGGTACGTCAACCATAGGCTCGCCTTTAGCGTTTAGGAATTGGTCATCAACGGTCACGACTTTAAGATCATAGCTTTTTGCTTTCGCCATGATTGCTGGACCTAATTTAGGGTCAGGAGTACAGATAACGAAACCCTTCGCGCCTTGAGCGGCAAGAGTATCGATAGCGTTCAATGTTTTTTCACCATCTGGCACAGCCATTTTTACCACTTCAAAACCTAAGTCTTTGCCGGCTTTCTCTGCAAATGACCATTCCGTTTGGAACCATGGTTCTTCTGGCTGTTTAACTAGGTAGCCTAGTCGCATGTCGTCGCTTGAACCAAAGAATGCATTGGCAGAAGCGCTAAGTAGAGTCAGCCCTGATAAGGCTGTTGCTGTTATTAAGGTTTTTAGTTTCATTGTTATTCCATCCGCTGGGTAGGGGGTTTGTTTCACCGACATCTTTGAAGATTTAATTTGAAGTTGAAGTGATGGAAATCACACCAAAAAAATGTAGCAATTTTGTCCATTCATTTAGCGGAGGTGAACATGATGGTGATCTCAAATGTTACGTTTTAGTGCATTTCTGATTACTTTTGGGGCAAGTGTAATCATTTACACCCGCGATTTGGCCTTATTTATAAAGGGTTAGAACGTTTTTTAAACAGCTGCACAGAAATGTGTATTTGGCGAATTTGTCCATACATCTAGCAGGCAATGTCATGGCTGAATCATCCATGCAGGGGTATAACAAACAAAAATATCACCCTACATGGAGTTGTTATGAAGCATTTAGCGACACAACCTGCACACGTGATTGGTCTGGACTTTGGTTCGGATTCGGTGCGTGCATTATTGGTCAACGCTGTTAGTGGTGAGGAGGTGGCATCTGGTGTCACTTACTACCCACGTTGGATGGAAGGCCAGTATAACGAGCCTGAGCAATCTCAGTTTCGTCACCACCCGAAAGACTACATAGAAGCGATGACTCAAGCGATACGTGAAGCGCTTGAACAAGTTCCTGCGGACATTGCTCAGTCTGTAGTGGGTATCGGTGTCGATACAACTGGCTCTACGCCAGCCCCCGTTGATGCGCAAGGTAATGTCTTAGCGTTGTTACCTGAATTTGCAGAAAACCCGAACGCGATGTTCATTTTGTGGAAAGACCATACTTCAGTATCCAAAGCGGATTTGATTAATGAACTGGCTCACGGTGGCGAGTTCATCGACTACACCAAATACATTGGTGGTATTTACTCATCAGAATGGTTCTGGGCAAAAGCGGCTTGGGTCAGTGAACAAGACGAACAAGTAGCGAAAGCCGCTCATAGTTGGGTGGAACTGTGTGACTGGATCCCAGCGCTGCTGTCTGGCAACGAACACCCAAGCAAGTTCCGCCACGGTATCTGTGCTGCTGGTCATAAAGCGATGTGGCATGACAGCTGGGGTGGCCTACCGGATCAAAAATTCCTCTCTGCAATTTCGCCAACTCTTGATGGTATTCGTGAGCGTATGTTTGATGAGGTTTATACCTCTGAAGATGTCGCAGGTTACTTAACACAAGAGTGGGCTGAAAAACTGGGCTTGCCTGCTGGTTTAGCCATTGCGGTCGGCGAGTTCGACTGTCATATGGGGGCTGTCGGTGCAGGTGCTGGTAAACATGACTTGGTAAAAGTGATTGGTACCTCTACTTGCGACATTTTAATGGTTGATGCAGACCAAGTTGGCGACCGCACCATTCACGGTATTTGTGGTCAGGTCAAAGGCAGTGCCTTGCCAAGTTTGATGGCACTGGAAGCTGGTCAGTCGGCATTCGGCGATGTTTACGCTTGGTATAAGCGCGTGCTGATGTGGCCACTTCAAGCATTAGCGAAAACCAATCCAGAAGCGGCCAAAGTGATGGAGCAATTGGATAAAGCGATTATTCCAATGCTTGCGGATTCTGCGCAGCAATATGGATTCAACGACAACTCGCCACTGGCAATGGACTGGCACAACGGTCGTCGTACTCCTTACGCCAACCAACGCCTCAAAGGCGCAGTTACCGATTTGAACTTGGGTTCAACCGCACCAGCGATGTTTGCTGCTCTGGTTGAATCAACCGCTCACGGCGCGAAAGCGATTGTTGATTGCTTTGTTGACCAAGGCATGGACGTAGAGCGCGTTATCGCTATCGGCGGTATTTCGCAAAAGTCGCCTTACGTGATGCAGATGTGTGCAGACGTTATCGGCCGTGATATTGCGGTAGCGAGCTCTGAGCAATGTTGTGCCTTGGGTGCTGCTATTTTCGCCGCGGTTGCCGCAGGTATTTACGACGATGCTCAGCAAGCACAGAAAGCGATGGCTAGCCCAATCAGCCAAGTTTACAAGCCGAATGCGGCAGCAAAAGTGCTACGTGAACAACGTTACTCTGCTTACCGTGAACTGGGTCAACACCTAGAGCAAATCTCTGAAGCAAAACATGCTCAGGAGCGTAATCATGGGTGATTTGTTGAACCAACAAGAGCGCCTGAAAAAGCTTCGCCATGATGTGTGGCAAGCTAACTTGGATCTCGAACGTCACAAGCTGGTGACGTTCACTTGGGGCAATGTGTCGGCTATCGACCGAGAATCTGGTTTGGTTGTCATTAAACCAAGCGGTGTGGCTTACGAAGATTTAAGCGCCGAAAACATGGTGGTGGTCGATCTGCAAGGCAATGTGGTGGAAGGCGGGCTGAATCCGTCTTCTGACACCGCAACGCACCTCGTTCTCTATCGTACCTACGCCAAAATCGGCGGTGTGGTTCATACCCATTCACCACAAGCAACCGCTTGGGCGCAAGCGGGTAAAGCGATTCCTGCTTTAGGCACCACTCATGCGGATTACTTCTACGGCAGCATTCCATGTACTCGTGCGCTAACCAATCAAGAGATCGCTTCCGATTATGAACTGAATACTGGTCTAGTGATCGCAGAAACCATCGGCGACAACGACCCAATTGCAGTTCCGGGAATTCTCGTCAAAGAACACGCGCCGTTCTGCTGGGGCAAAGATGCTCATCAAGCGGTGCACAACGCAGTAGTGACAGAGGTTGTTGCCGGTATGGCCATGCAAACTCTGCAGATCAATCCTGCGGTGGAATATATCAATCAAGCATTGCTCGACAAGCATTATCTACGTAAACACGGAGCGAATGCTTATTACGGTCAGTCAGCTAAGAATAAAGGGTAAGTCATGAAAGTATTTAATGAAAAACAAGTTTGGTTTGTCACTGGTTCACAAACGCTATACGGACCAAAAGTGTTAGAAAATGTCGCGCAAGACAGCGCGCAGATCGTTGCTAGTTTCAATCAAAGCAACGCTATCTCAGTACCTATGCTAGATAAAGGTACGGTGAAGTCTCCTGATGAAATCTTAAATGTGTGCCGTGCGGCGAACAACGATCCTGACTGTGTTGGTTTGGTGCTTTGGATGCACACCTTCTCTCCAGCGAAAATGTGGATTGCGGGTCTATCTCAACTGAACAAACCATTCCTTCATCTGCATACTCAGTTCAATGCCGCACTTCCTTGGGACGACATTGACATGAACTACATGAACACTCACCAAAGTGCTCATGGTTGTCGTGAGTTTGGCTTTATCGGTACTCGTATGGGGATTGACCGTAAAGTGGTGGTTGGTCACTGGCAGAATCCAAATGTTCACGCGGAAATTGATGACTGGTGCCGCGCTGCTATCGGTATTAACGCTGGTCAGAATCTTAAAGTGGCGCGTTTTGGTGACAACATGCGCCAAGTTGCGGTCACCGAAGGCAACAAAGTTTCTGCTCAAATCCAGTTCGGCTACGAAGTGAACGCTTACGGCTTGGGTGAACTGACTGAAGCGGTTCAATCAGTTTCGGATGCGGATGTCTCTCGTCTGCTTGATGAATACGCATCAACCTATGAAATGAAACCTGAGCTGCTGACAGATGCCGCTCTGCTAAAACTGATGCAGCACGAAGCACGCCTAGAAATGGGTATGGAACGTTTCTTAACTGACGTAGGTGCCAGCGCATTTACTAACACCTTCGAAAACCTAACCGGTTTGGGTTCTCTGCCAGGCCTTGCAACACAACGTCTAATGGCGAAAGGCTTTGGTTACGGCGGTGAAGGTGACTGGAAGACTTCTGCAATGGTTCACATCATGAAGCAGATGGGTAAAGGTCGCCAAGGTGGTACTTCATTTATGGAAGACTACACCTATAACTTCGGTGCCACTGACCAAGCATTAGGCGCGCACATGCTAGAAGTGTGTCCGTCAATTGCGGCAGCCAAACCTCGTCTCGAAATCCACCGTCATACCATTGGATTGAAGTGTGATGTTCCTCGTTTGCTGTTCAGCGGTAAAGAAGGCAATGCGCTAAACGTGTCTGTGATTGATCTTGGGAATCGCTTCCGCATGGTAGTGAACACGTTGAAAACCGTTGCTCCACCGCAAAGCATGCCTCATCTTCCAGTTGCACACGCGTTATGGGAACCAATGCCAAACCTACAAGTGGCTGCGGCGACTTGGATTCACGCGGGTGGCGCGCACCACAGTGCGTACAGCCAACAGGTGAGTGTGGATATGTTGGCGGATTATGCGGACATTCTGGGAATGGAAATGGTTGTGATCGACGAAAGCACTGAGACTCGTAAGTTTAAGCAAGAGCTGAAAACGAACAGCTTGTACTACCGTCTAGCTTCAGGTGTTTAATCGATAGATTCTCCCTCACAGTGATACGGCTGTGAGGGAGAGGTTGTAGAGGTATTTATGGCGGTTGACGAATCTAAAACAGAGCCGGGCTTCGATGTTCACAGTCCGCTTGATATTAACTACCACCAGTGGACACTGCGAGTCGCATGCCAGAATCCGGAGAAGTTTGAACTTCTGTATGCGGATAAGGTGTTGTATCAAGGTAAGCTGGAACTGATTAACAATGGTGAGCCGTTGGATGTTTCTGAGGCTCAGTGGAAGTTTCGTCATCGCCATGATCGAATAGAACAGTGGTGTCAGCTGCACCATGTCGACAAGCTATCCGTCAACATGAACTACTACTTTCACGATAAAGCAGTGGTGATTGAGTATTTGGCGCGCAATAGTATTCCAACACGTTTAGACATTAGACATGAGATAGTGCCGCTGGATAGCGTGGAGAATGATCAACCGCCACAATCAGAACAACCGGATTGGCAGCGCTGTCGTCATGGTCTTCCTAGTGAATCTATTCGTCACTCCATTAAACCTGATCTATTTCGCGAAGCTTTTTCAGCGACTCAGTGGATCGTATTAGATAAAATGTGATGTCGAAAATCGCAATACTTCCGGGCTCAACATACACTAGAAAAAATTCTAATGATTGTTGGTCTATGCAAAACACAGATCCACTCAAGCCGGGGTATGACTTTGATGCGCATTTAGTCGCAGGTCTCACACCCATTATCGAAGGTGACGAGCTCGACTACACCATTGATCGTCCAAACGGCATGAAAGGGTACATCATCAATATCACCAGCAAAGGTGAAGGCACCATTTTTTCCGGTGAACATGAATTTCATGTTAAAGCGGGAGACTTACTCCTGTTTCCTCCTAGCGCCGCCCATTATTACCGTCGCAAAGAAGACAACGCTTCATGGTTTCACCGTTGGGTGTATTTCCGGCCGCGTGCATTTTGGAATGACTGGTTAAACTGGCAGGAAGAGCGTAATGGTGTTTATGTCACCAGCGGCTTGTCTGCGCAGGATATCGAACACATTGAAAGCTTGTTTGTTGATATCGAATATACGGCTAAATCGGACCTTCCCTATCGGGATGATTTAGCAATCAACTTACTTGAGCAGTTACTGATCCGTTGTAAATCAGTACAACCGGATGTGGTCTGCAAACCGCTTGATCCGCGAATCATTCAAGCGATTAACTACATGACGCAAAACCTCAATCAGGATTTCACTCTTGAGGAAATTGCTGCGCATACCTGCTTGTCGCCATCTCGCTTAGGACACTTGTTCCGCGACGAAATGAAGATGACCATTACCCAATGGCGCGATGACCAACGTATTAGCCGAGCGAAGCAATTGTTAGTGACTACTCACTATTCAGTTAACCATATTGGTCGAATAGTCGGCTATTCCGATCCCCTTTATTTCTCTCGCGTGTTCAAGCGCAAAGCGGGTGTTAGCCCGAAACTATATCGAGAGAAAATCACCTGATAAATTATCTAAAACAAAGCCGGAGACCTTCTCTGGCTTTGTTTTTACTGGCTAAATAACAATGATCAGAGCAAGTATCTTGAGCTAGATTCCAGCTTTAGCTGCAAAGCGCATGGCATTTTCAACAATGATTATTTCTAAACTATAGTTGATTTGTTGGTTGGCAAAAGGAGTAGCCAGAATGAATCAAGAAGCCTTGCTCTCTCGTTTTAATGAATTACCTCGTATTGAAAGTATTCAACAAGAGCTACTGAACATGGTGAACAGTGAGAACCTCAACTTCAGTGAGCTTTCGCGTAAGATGTCGATGGACCAAGTGCTTAGTGCCCGAGTTTTGCGGATGGCAAATTCAGCCCAGTTTGGTGGCGCGCATGGTGTTTCAACGATTAACGAAGCGATTATTCGTGTCGGCAGCGGTGCGGTGCGAACGCTGATCTCTTCTTCGGTTGTGTCTGGTGTTTTCCCTAAACTCGCCACCCTCAATATCAAAGACTATTGGGCCAATACTTTTGAAATTGCCATGATAGCCAGCAAGCTGGCGCGAGCCGCACGCTTAGACCCGAATGAAGCCTTTACGACCGGAGTGCTACACAATATCGGTGAACTTATGATTCATGCATTAGAGCCAGATATTGCGTCACAAATAAAATACCGCGTTGATCATGGTGAGGAGTTGATTGCGGTACAAAAAGAGCTGCTCGATACCGATGCTCAGGAGCTTGGGGCAAGGCTAGCTCGCGAGTGGCAGTTTCCTTCAGATATGGCGGATGCGATAGAAAATGTGAATCATCCGGGGAAGGCAACGGAAGCTAAACGTCTGGCCTGTGTGCTGTTTTTAGCGCGCGAAATCCATAAAAGATGGGACTCACTGTTTGATGAACGAGAAAAACGAGCCTTCCTCACTCGTCACCCAGCAGCGAAGGCCTTGGCGTTATCATCTGATGTTTATATTGAAATTGACCAAGTTAGGGGGCATGGGGTGGAGCTTGCTCACCAATTGTTTTAAATCCACCGCAAAACCTGTTGCTCTTGGTTCTCCCCCTCTGTTGAGGGGGGAATTTAGAGGGGAGGTGTAAAGTCTTGTAAATAAAACATAGTCACGAAGATGAAACCGAGCTGGGTTGCTTGCGAGAAAACTTCAGTTGTTGCACAACAAGACCAATGATGATCATCACTAAGCCGATTAAGGTTGAAGGGTGAATCTCCTCACCAATAATCGTTGCCAGCAGTATGAGAGAGATAAACGGAGAGGCAAAAATCAGGTTGCTGATGCGTGCGGTGTTGTTGGTGCTTTTCAATGCGCCGAGCCAGAGCACAAAGGTAATGCCCATTTCAAATAGCCCTACGTAGGTTACTGCCGCCCAACCGTTAAAGGTTATCTGGCTCCATGGAGCGCTTTCATAAAGGTTCAAACCGATAGTAAACGGAATGGCCACAAGGAACCCAAGTAGTACACCGACAACGGGTTCTGCCTGGTTTTTGGTGTTGAGAATCCAGTATCCGGCCCAAAGCAATGTGGAAAGCAGCGCTAAACCGACGCCAAGTGGGCTGTCAAATTTCAAACCCAGTACATCGCCTTTGGTGGCAATGACAATAACGCCTAAGTAGCTGAGAATACAGGCGAGCCAATCTTGCTTTCTGATAGTTTGACCCAAGAAAACCGCTGCCATCAACGTTAAGGTGATTGCCCAGCTATAATTAATGGACTGAGCTTGCGAAGCTGGAAGTAAAGCATACGCTTTAAATAAAATTAAATAGTAAGCCAGAGGGTTAACCAGCCCTAGAAGCAAGTAGTACCAAGGGTTAGCAAAAAAGGTGCTGGCGATCAGATTTAGATGACCTCTTAGGGCGCAAATAATGAATAAAGCCAGTGCTGAGACAATACTTGCGATAGTGAGCATTTGAATCGGCGTGAATTCTGCCAGAGTGAGTTTAAAAGCTGTGGCAACGGTGGACCAAAGCAGAACTGCGGACAGTCCTAGCCCTAATGCGCGACGCTCGTTCATTGGTTTTCCCTAACTTTATTTGACGTTATTTGGCTAGTCTAACGGTGGAATAAATGCGCCACAAACTGGACATTTATCCAGTATGGAAATACCATTTTTGTCAACAGACTTAAGTCACGACTAGACGAAGTAAACCTTTATGATGCAATGGATTATCAACAACATACTGCTTTGGGCTCCTGCACTCGCGAGTGCGATAATATCTGGGGGCGTGATTGGGCTTTGGGTTAAGCAAAAAATGCAAGTCAGAACCCAGCTGCTCGATCAGCAAATTATTAATGATGCTCGCTGGTATCAACAGCAAATCGAGCAACTGAAGGTAAGCTTGAACAACAGTTTGGGTGAGCTGGAAGAGCTGGATCAAGAGCGTGATAAAGCAGAGTTCGAGCTAAAACAACTGCACGGCAAACTGATGGCTGCTATGGAAAAACTGCGCTATTTCGATGCCGTGAAGCTTGAACGAGATCAGTACAACGATGAGTTGAACCACTTACGCGAGCTAAAAGCGCAGCTTGATGTCCAATTGCGTGAGCAAGAAGCGCGTCATCAACAGCAGCTTGAATCGAACTCAGAGAAATTACGTTTACTGGAAACCGCCGAAGAACGTTTGAAACAGCAATTTGAACACCTTGCTAACCAAGTGTTTGAAGATAAAGCGGCAAAAGTGGATCAACAGAACAAACAGAGCCTTGATGGTTTGTTGAGTCCGCTAAAAGAGCAGTTAGAAGGTTTCCGTAAACAGGTGAATGACAACTTCAACAACGAAGCCAAAGAGCGTCACACCTTGGTGCACGAGCTGCGTAATTTGCAAAACCTCAATGAACAGATGGCAAAAGAGGCGTTGAACCTTACTCAGGCACTAAAAGGCGACAACAAGCAGCAGGGTAACTGGGGAGAGGTCGTACTGGCTCGCGTGCTGGCAGAATCAGGCTTGCGTGAAGGCCATGAGTACGAAACACAGGTTAGTTTGCAAAATGATATGGGCAAGCGTTATCAGCCGGATGTGATTGTTCATCTGCCACAAGATAAACAAGTGGTGGTGGATTCGAAAATGGCGCTGGTGGCTTATGAGCGCTATTTCCATGCAGAAACCGATGAAGAGCGTGATGCTGCTCTGCGCGATCACTTGCTTGCACTACGTAATCACATCAAAGGCTTAAGCCAGAAAGACTACCATCAGCTTCGCGGCATTGAGAGCCTCGATTATGTGCTGATGTTTATTCCGGTGGAACCTGCATTCCAAGTCGCGATTCAGGCTGAACCAAGCTTGGTGAAAGATGCGATGGAGCAAAATATTATCCTTGTCAGTCCAACCACATTGCTGGTGGCGCTGCGCACCATTGACAACCTATGGCGTAATGATCGCCAGAACCAAAATGCTCGTCTCATTGCCGAGCGTGCCAGCAAGCTTTACGACAAGCTACGCCTGTTCGTTGATGATATGGAAGGATTGGGTTCTGCGTTAGACAGAGCCAACCAAAATTATCAGGGTGCGATGAACAAGCTTGTCACTGGTCGCGGAAATGCTATCAGTCAGGCAGAAAGCTTTAAGCAGCTTGGGGTTGAAGTGAAACGTTCTATCCATTCTCAGTGGGCGGAAAAGGCACAAATTGGCGAAGATTTTGAAAATGCCCCTTTAGTAGAAAGACATCAAGGAGAGGATAAAGTAAACTGATTGCCCGCGGCAGTTTAGTCACTTTTTTGAACGCTTTTTTCAAAAGGAAAGTACTCAAACAAAGAGTGCGCTGCATAGCAACCAAATTGAAAAGAAACGAATGATGGCGGGCGCAATATACTCAAACTACTTGGAGTTGCAGGTAGGCGGCAAGTGAGTGAATCCCCATGAGCATAGATAACTATGTGATTGGGGTGACCGAACGTAGCCCCTATACCAAAACATAAAGCGCTGCAGCTTCAAGTAGGAAGAATATAGCGACCACAATGACGGATAGAAACGATGACGGACAGTAGTAGCGTGCAAACGAATACAGCAATGACAGATCAAGACACAACGCATTTCGGTTTCGAAACCGTTCGTAAAGAAGAAAAAGCAACCAAAGTCGCTCAGGTATTTCACTCTGTAGCAGCGAAATACGACATCATGAATGACTTAATGTCGGGTGGTGTTCATCGACTATGGAAGCGTTTTACGATTGATTGCTCAGGCGCACGTCCGGGACAAAAAATTCTCGATCTTGGTGGCGGTACTGGTGATCTGGCTGCGAAGTTTTCTCGTATTGTTGGCGATAAAGGCCACGTTATTCTGGCGGACATCAATAACTCAATGCTTAACGTAGGTCGCGATAAACTGCGTGACCGCGGCATTGTCGGCAACATTGATTTCGTACAAGCGAACGCGGAAGAACTGCCGTTCCCAGATAACCATTTTGACTGCATTACTATCAGCTTCTGTCTGCGTAACGTAACAGATAAAGATAAAGCACTGCGCTCTATGTACCGCGTTTTAAAACCGGGTGGTCGTCTGTTAGTGCTTGAGTTTTCTAAGCCTGTTTTAGATCCGCTTTCTAAAATTTATGATGCTTATTCGTTCCATATCTTGCCAAAAATGGGTGAACTGATTGCTAACGATGCAGACAGCTACCGTTATTTAGCAGAATCAATTCGCATGCATCCAGACCAAGAAACCTTAAAAGGTATGATGGTTGAAGCAGGCTTCGAGCAAGCAAGCTACTACAACCTGACTGGTGGTATCGTCGCACTGCACCGCGGTTACAAATTCTAAGGACCGCTTATGCCGTTTGAACCTCTCGTCACCGCGGTGATTGAAACCTCTCTAAATACCCTGATTAAAGACGACCCTAACTTGGGTCGTCGTCTTGCTCGCCTTAAAGGGCAAGTGATTCAAGTGCATCTCAAAGAACTGAATAAGACTCTAACGTTTGTTTTCAGCCAACAGATCGATGTACTGGCAAATTATGAAGGCAAGCCAGACTGTTACTTGTCACTGCATCTGTCTGTACTGCCAGAACTGCGTGAACAAGCCAATATCACTAAACTCATCAAACAAGATAAGTTGGTGCTGGAAGGTGATATCCAACTGGCTCAGAAATTTTCTCAGTTGATGACAGATTGCAAACCTGACATTGAAGAATGGCTATCACGAGTCACTGGTGATGTGGTTGCTCATACAGTGGTTCAGGGGGCGAAGAACGTCGGCTCTTTGCTGACGTCTCAGTTTAATAAGCATCAGAACCATCTGGCTCAAGTGCTGACTGAAGAGTGGCGCATTGCACCCGCTCCGTTAGAGATCGCCTATTTCTGCGATCAAGTCGATGACGTGAAAAGTCAGGCTGCACGTTTAGAAGCAAAGCTAGCGGCACTGCTAGAGAAAATAAGCAAGGAAAACGCTGAGGTTGCCAAATAACTTATGACGCCTTCAGAACTTAAGCGCCTATATAGAATTATCAAAGTTCAGCTCGAATATGGGCTGGATGAATTTCTTCCTGATCATCAATTAGCAAAAGCACCACGATTGTTGCGTAAGTCGCTGTTTTGGATTCGTAATCAGCACAGTGATAAGCCGTTAGGTGAACGTCTGCGTCTTGCGCTGCAAGAGTTGGGGCCAGTATGGATTAAGTTTGGTCAGATGATGTCGACTCGTCGTGATCTGTTCCCGCCACATATCGCTGATCAGCTTGCGCTGCTGCAAGACAAGGTTGCGCCATTTGACGGCAAGCAGGCAAAACAGCAGATGGAAAAAGCGCTCGGCGGCAGCTTAGAAACTTGGTTTGACGATTTTGATATCGAACCGCTGGCGTCAGCTTCAATTGCTCAGGTGCACACTGCGAAACTAAAAGAAAACGGCCGCGAGATCGTTTTAAAAGTGATTCGTCCTGATATTCGCCCTGTGATTGATGCCGATATTAAGTTGATGTATCGCATGGCGCGGATTGTTGCCAAAGCGACTCCGGAGACTAAACGTCTCAAGCCAGTCGAAGTGGTACGAGAGTACGAAAAAACGCTGATCGATGAGTTGGATTTGCGCAGAGAAGCGGCCAACGCAATTCGCTTGCGTCGTAACTTCGAAGACAGTGAAGAACTTTACGTTCCTGAAATAATTAGCGATTTGAGTAATGAAACTGTCATGGTTTCTGAGCGAATATACGGCATTCAGGTTTCTGACGTAGAACGTTTGCAAGCAAATGGCACCAATATGAAGCTGTTAGCTGAACGCGGAGTGAGCGTGTTTTTCACTCAGGTGTTCCGCGATAGTTTCTTCCATGCCGACATGCATCCGGGCAACGTGTTTGTGAACCCTGAACATCCAGAAAATCCACAGTGGATTGGCTTGGACTGTGGCATCGTAGGCACACTCAACAGCGAAGATAAACGTTATTTAGCCGAAAACTTCTTGGCATTCTTTAACCGAGATTACCGCAAAGTCGCTGAGCTGCACGTTGATTCTGGCTGGGTACCTCACGATACCAATATTGATGAGTTTGAAGTCGCAATTCGTATCGTCTGTGAACCTATATTTGCAAAACCTCTTTGTGAAATTTCGTTTGGCCACGTGCTGTTGAACCTGTTCAATACAGCGCGCCGATTCAATATGGAAGTTCAGCCACAATTGGTATTGCTGCAGAAAACTCTGCTTTATGTTGAAGGGCTTGGCCGCCAGCTTTATCCGCAACTCGATTTGTGGCAAACGGCGAAACCTTTCCTAGAAAAATGGATGATGAACCAAGTGGGGCCGCAAGCTGTCATCAACGCACTGAAAGAGCGTGCGCCATTCTGGGCAGAAAAATTACCTGAGTTACCAGAGCTGCTATACGACAGTTTACGCCAAGGTAAAGTGATGAATCAGCGTATTGATCAGCTTTACCAAGGGTATCGAGAAACAAAACGTCAGCAGGCTACAGGCAAGTTTTTATTTGGTATTGGCGCCACATTAGTCGTATGCTCGGCAATACTGGTCGCCAGTCACTTTGAGCAGTTAGCTGTGGGCAGTGCGGTTGCAGGCTTCACATTTTGGCTGTTTAGTTGGCGGGCTTATCGTCGTTAGGCGATAAACTTCAGAAATCATTATGAGTAAATAACCCCGAGGTAGAAATAATGGGTGGTATCAGTATTTGGCAACTTCTTATCATTGCTGTGATCGTAGTTCTATTGTTTGGTACAAAGAAATTACGTGGCATCGGCGGTGATCTTGGTGGTGCAGTAAAAGGTTTCAAAAAGGCGATGGCTGAAGAAGAGAAGCCAGAAGAAAAAGACGCTGACTTTGAACCAAAGAACTTGGAGCAACAAAAAACAGCTGCTTCAACTGAAACCAAA
Organism: Vibrio diazotrophicus; assembly: GCF_038452265.1. NCBI lineage: Bacteria > Pseudomonadati > Pseudomonadota > Gammaproteobacteria > Vibrionales > Vibrionaceae > Vibrio > Vibrio diazotrophicus. Next base: position 3,224,477 of record NZ_CP151842.1, on the reverse strand, counting down.
AAAGACAAAGAGCAGGCGTAAAGAGTGTTCGATATCGGTTTTTGGGAGCTGGTATTAATCTCTGTTGTTGCTTTAGTGGTATTAGGTCCTGAACGTTTGCCACATGCTATTCGCAGCGTGACCAAATTTATTGGTGCGGCGAAAAGTATGGCGAACAGTGTGAAAGATGAGTTGGCTCATGAGCTGAAAGTGCAAGAGTTACAAGAAAACTTGCGCAAAGCTGAGCAAATGGGTATGAAAAATCTTTCACCTGAACTTCAAGAATCGGTCGATAAGCTAAAGCAAGCGGCGCAAGATGTTCAGCGTCCTTATGCTGCATCGAACAATACGCAAACAGCGGATAATTCAGCCGCAACGAGCGCAGAAACTATGGATGTTTCAGAGTCAATGAATGGTTCAGAAACGATAAATGTTACTGCGCAAGCTCAAACTCAGCCAACTGAGGAAGAGTCTAAATCGGCAGAAAAGAAAGCCGAATAAGCCATCAAATGAAGAGCACACGTTGCTCTTCATTTTCTGTTTTATGATCTCAGTTATATGAGCTGTCACATGAGGTTCCAATGTCTTCTGTAGAACAGACGCAGCCTTTAATTAGTCACCTTCTCGAGCTACGTAACCGCTTATTGCACAGTATCGCGGGCGTGCTGGTTGTGTTTCTTGCTTTGATCTATTTCTCCGGTGAAATTTACGAGTTTGTCTCCAAGCCGCTGGTGGAACGTCTGCCGGAAGGCGCGACAATGATTGCAACCGATGTTGCTTCACCGTTCTTTACACCACTTAAGCTGACTCTGATTGTTGCTGTGTTTCTCTCTGTGCCTTATATCCTTTATCAGGTATGGGCATTTGTGGCTCCGGGTTTGTATAAACATGAGCGTCGCTTAATTTTCCCTCTGCTGTTTTCTAGCTCGCTATTGTTTTACTGCGGTGTTGCTTTCGCTTACTTCGTGGTATTCCCGCTGGTGTTTGGTTTCTTTACCGCTATTGCATTGGGTGGTGTGGAAATCGCAACCGACATTGCCAGTTATCTTGATTTCGTCTTAGCGCTTTTCTTGGCGTTTGGTATCGCGTTTGAAGTACCCGTCGCCATCTGCTTGCTTTGCTGGACAGGTGCAACCACACCTAAGTCTTTGGCAACTAAGCGCCCGTACATCATTGTGGCAGCGTTTGTTGTCGGTATGCTGCTTACGCCGCCGGATATGATTTCACAGACCTTATTGGCAATTCCAATGTGCTTGCTGTTTGAAGTCGGACTTATCTTTGCTCGTTTCTATACCAAGAAAGAAGCGGATGAAGAGGAAGTGGAAGAATAGGCCGATAGGCCGCAGTGAACATCGAGATGAAAAGGAGCTTTGGCTCCTTTTTTGTGCCCGCTGGTTGAGCAAATTCTATATCCATCACAGTTTTACGATCTGATGCGTCATTGATGGTTTTTTGCACAATAGTTTGATTTAAAACAATTGTGCTGCGATCTGCTTTCGCATTTGAAATTCTTTTGTCTAATTATATAAGCGAATTCTAATTTACCAGGAAGGTATGTTCGGAATGAAAACTATAACGATTAGACACAGCTCGGTGTTATTGCTGTTACTTACGGTGTTTTTCACCGTAACTATGTCATTGGCTTATGCGTCAACGGCTGATCACCAAACCTTTGAACAACTGAACGGGCCTTTTAACAAAGCGCAGGAAGTGACAAAAGCGTGTTTGGAATGCCACACCAAAGCGGGCGAGCAGATTCAGGCTTCAACCCATTGGACGTGGGAGCATGAACAGATCAGTTCAGATGAGATTTACGGCAAGAAAAACGTCGTCAATAACTTCTGCATCTCTACTGCTTCCAATGAACCTCGCTGTACTAGCTGCCACACCGGATATGGCTGGAAAGACGACCAATTTGATTTCACCAAACAAGAGAGTATCGACTGTTTGGTCTGCCATGATCAATCCGGTCAATACCGAAAATTTCCTACCGCAGCCGGTCATCCCAATTATGTCGATACAGAATGGCCTGTTGGCTCAGGGAAAATTCTCCCTGCAGTTGATTTAGCACAATCCGCCAAAAGTGTTGCAACGCCAGAAGTAAAGAACTGCGGCAGTTGTCATTTCTTTGGTGGTGGTGGTGATGCCGTCAAACACGGCGATATGGATTCAAGTCTTAATACCGCCTCTCCTGAACTCGATGTGCATCTTGCCAAAGAGGGCGCTAATTTGAAGTGCCAGGACTGCCATACCACCAGTGCGCACATTACTCAGGGTTCTCGCTACTCGATGAATGCAAAAGATACCTCTGGTATCGACATTCCCGGACACACTGACATGAGTCGTGCGACTTGCGAATCTTGCCATAGTGCCGCGCCTCACCAAGGTTCACGTGAAGCGATTCGCCTTAATCAGCATGCAGAAAATGTCGCTTGTCAGACATGCCATATTCCAGAATTTGCCCGTGAAAAAGCGACAAAAACCTTCTGGGATTGGTCTACTGCTGGCGACAAGAAACGGCCAATGACCAAAGATGAGTGGGGTAATCCACTTTACGATCCGAAAAAAGGGGATTTCGTTTGGGAGAAAAACGTGGTTCCTGAATATGCCTGTTTTAATGGCGAGATTGATTACACCACAGTGGGTGAGAAGGTTGAGCCTAATGCAAATGGTGTAATTGAACTGACCAAAGTTCAGGGAACTTGTGGTGAAGAAGGGACTCGCATTTGGCCGTTTAAAGTGATGAAAGGAAAACAGCCTTATGATGTGAAAAATCAACTGATGATAACGCCACATCTGTTCGGTAAAGATAGTTCAGCTTATTGGAAATCTTATGATTGGTCTGCGGCTGCAACAGCAGGTATGGTGGCGAGTGGATTGGAGTTTGGCGGTGAGATGGCGTTTGTCGACACCGATTATCACTTCCCGATAACCCATATGGTGGCTCCAGCAGAGAAAGCATTGGAATGCCAAGACTGCCACAGCAAAGATGGGCGAATGGCGAAAATTGCTGGTTTCTATATTCCCGGCCGTGATGATGCCCTTGATGGTAATAGTCAGTATTTGTGGTGGTTGGTTGCTCTGACTGTGTTGGCAGCCGCAATACATGGCTTGTTAAGGTTGTTCTCGCGTTATCCGCAAGGTAAGGAGTAGGTTATGCGTCATATGGTTTATAAACGCTTTGAACGCTTCTGGCACTGGGCACAGAGCTTACTGATTATCGCGATGATAGTGACCGGATTTGAAATTCATGGCTCTTACCAGTGGTTAGGTTTCGAAGATGCTTTGTTCTGGCATGAGTTGTGTGCCGTCACGCTGATTGTTCTATGGTTGTTTGCCATTTTCTGGCATTTCACGACAGGGGAATGGCGGCAATATATGCCAACGACCGACAAGCTCTCTGATGTGGTGAGTTTCTATGTGCGCGGTATTTTCCTTGGGCAGTCACATCCGTATCAAGCGACACCAGAGAGAAAGCACAATCCTTTGCAGCGCTTTTTCTATCTGGGCTTTAAGCTGATATTAGCCCCTTTAATTTGGGTTTCTGGCGCGTTGTTACTACTTCACCCTTTCGGTGTTGAAGTCATTCCTTTGGGCACATTATCGGGGATGCATTTGTTTGTGGCTTTTCTGTTTGTGGTGTTCTTGATAGGGCATGTATACATGACAACGACGGGCCCAACGCCAACCAGTCATATCAAAACCATGATTACCGGGTATGAGGAGGATCATCGAACATAGTTGAAAGTCGTCAAATATCTAGGTGTAGAGCCCCTCTGAGCAGAAAGCATCATGGGGGCTTTCTTTTTGGTTAAAGGTTTTTTCGAATATACATTTTATGTCTCTCCCCCCCCCCAGCTATAGCGATAATGAAATATGTATGTTTCTGCGCGTTGATTAACTCTTGGTTTCCGTTTTTATGGGTTTTTATAAACTACTTTGCTGAGTTTATGTACAAAATTGCTACGAAAAAGCCAGTTTGATGAATGTAACATCCTTATAAGCCAGTTGTAGTTATATTATTACTAATATTATTACTAATATTATTAAAAAAATAATGATTACAGGATAGAACCTTATGTATAAGTACAAGCTGCCCGTGCTAGAAAAAGTCGGTTTTGGAGCCGGCGATATGGCTGTGAATGTGGTCATATCATCAATGATGCTGATTATCACTTTTTTCTATACGGATATTTTTGGTATCAAACCTGAAGATCTTGCATTGTTGTTCATTGTTTTTCGATTGATTGACGCGGTAACTGATCCTCTGATGGGGATGATTACTGACAAATTTACCTCTCGCTGGGGGCGCTACCGCCAGTACATGCTTTTTTTAGCGGTACCATTTGGGTTGTCTGTTTACCTCGCGTTTAGTACGCCAGATGGTGATTACAACACGAAACTTGTTTACGCCTATGCGACTTACATTTTAGTGACGGTGATGTTTACCGCAGTCACTATTCCCTATATTTCTCTAATTAGTGTACTTACGGATGACCCTAAAGAACGTTTATCGGCGAATGGTTACCGACTCTTTTTTGCCAAAATTGCTGCATTCTTAGTCACGATCATTGTGCCTCAGTTATCTGCTCAATGGGGAGCGGACAATATTCAATTAGGTTATCAGTACTCAATGGGTCTGATGGGCTTAATGGGAACGCTACTATTTTTGTTCTGCTTCGCTACGACGAAGGAAAGAATTGAACATGTCGTGGATAAAAAACCATTTGTTGAGCAAGTTAAGATTTTAATGCGTAACGACCAGTGGTTTATCCTATGCATGGTGTGTGTTGTCGGTACTGTTGGCTATGTTATTCGTGGTTCTGTTGCTGTGTACTACGCCAAGTATTATCTGGGTGGCGATGAAGCGATGATTTCTGCTTTCTTAGCGACCGGTGTGGTTGCTGCGATTTTGGCTATGGTCGCTTCAACATGGATTACTAAAAAATATTGCAAAATCAAGTTGTTCCGATATACGCAGGTCGCTGTGCTCGTGATCAGTGCCGCACTGTACTTGTTCGTTGGCCGTGATGATATCGCTTTAGCATTTGTTTTATATTTTCTTGTTTCGTTTGTCGTTGATTTACATGCACCTGTATTTTGGTCAGCGATTGCTGAAGCGGTGGATTATGGTGCATATAAAACAGGTAACCGCGTTTCAGGATTGGCGTTTGGTGGTATCTCGTTTAGTCAGAAATTTGGTATGGGTATTGCGGGCGCAATCGTAGGCTGGTTATTAACTTACTTTGACTATGTACCTAATCAGGAGCAGTCAGAATTTGCGTTAACCGGTATTGCTTTGATGCTGACCGTGATTCCGGGCTTGTTCCACTTCTTAATGGGTGTGTTGATGTTTAAGTACAAAGTGACGGATAAATATTATCATTCAATGACGGCCACCAACATTCTCGAAGTTGAAGAAAACCTAAGTACGGTTAAGTCTGAAAAACACATTACTAACTACGCTAGCTAAGGTTATCAATCATGAGTACTTTGATTAACCCAATTATTGAACAAAGAGCGGATCCGCATATTTATAAACATACGGATGGTTATTACTACTTTACCGCTTCAGTTCCTGAATATGATCGTATCGAAATTCGCAGAGCGAAAACGATTAAGGAGTTAAACACGACCAGTGAGCTCATTAATGCGTGGTATCATCCCGAGACAGGCCCATACAGTGACCTGGTATGGGCTCCAGAGCTACACTTTATTGATGGTGCATGGTATGTGTATTTCGCCGCAGCACCATCACGTGAAATTGTTGATGGTTTGTTCCAACATCGTATGTATGCCATTTGCAATGGCAATGCGAATCCGATTACTGATGAGTGGAGATTCGAAGGTCAGATTGAGACCGGAATGGATACTTTCTGTTTAGACGCGACTTCCTTTACTCATAAAGGTATTAATTACTACGTTTGGGCGCAGAAAGACAACAAAATTCAGGGAAACTCGAATTTGTATATCGCAGAGCTAGAGACCCCGACGATTTTAAAAACGCCACCTCAGTGTTTAACTATTCCTGAATTTGACTGGGAGCAGATAGGTTTCTGGGTGAATGAAGGACCATCGGTAATTCATCGTCATGGTAAGTTCTGGATGACTTATTCTGCCAGTGCGACAGATGAAAATTATTGTATGGGACTTTTGTATGCTGATGAAGACAGTAATCTATTAGATCCGAAGAGTTGGGTAAAATCTCCGTCTCCTGTGTTTAAAACTAATTGGGACAAAAAAGTGTATGGTCCGGGACATAACAGTTTCACTGTTGATGAGCAGGGCCACGATTTACTGGTTTATCACGCACGTGACTATACGGAGATTGAAGGAGACCCTCTGTGGGACCCAAATCGCCATACACGCATAAAACGTCTAACTTGGGAAAATGGTCTCCCACAGTTTGGTGAGGCAATATAACTAACCTGAATTCGGTCTATAGGGTTTTAATCTAAAGAGCTACGTCCCGGTATGTGGCAAGCAAATCCGCAGTTTACATGGGTAGTACGTTGTTAGGGTCTGTTTCACGCCTGCCTTGAAAAAGGCGGGTGGCTGCTTGTCATAAACTGGGACGTTATCTTTTAGTAAGGTCTATAGTCCGAACAGTTTTTTTGCATTTTTAGTTGTCAGGTTATCCACTTCTTCTATGGTCATTTCACGCAGTTCAGCTACTCGTTTCGCGACGAGTTGGGTGTAAGCGGGTTCATTTCGCTTACCGCGATGAGGAACCGGTGCTAGGTAAGGGCAGTCGGTTTCTAAAATCACGTAGTTAAGGTCGAGATGAGGAATCACCTGATCCATACCACCATTTTTAAAAGTAGAAACACCACCTAAGCCAAGATGAAAGCCCAAATCGTTGATCGCTTTGGCTTCTTCTACACTGCCACCAAAGCAGTGGAACACGCCACGCAGTGAACCATCTTGCTCTTTACGCAGTAAGGCTAATGTTTCCTCAATGGAGTCTCGGGTGTGTATCACCACAGGAAGGTCCATCTCTTTCGCCCAGTTAAGCTGAGTGACAAACGCCATTTCTTGTTCTGCGCGATAGGTTTTATCCCAGTAGAGGTCGATACCAATTTCACCCACAGCGATGAAATTGTGTTTATCAAACCATGCACGAATAGTTTCCAGAGTCTGATTTACGTTAGCGTCTACATAACAAGGGTGAAGCCCCATCATAGAACGGCAAATCTCTGGATAGGCAGCTTCTGTTGCCAGCATAAGTTCGATGGATTCTAAGTCGATATTTGGCAACAAGATTTGGTTGATACCTTGTTCTAAGGCGCGTTGAACAACGGCATCTCTGTCTTGGTCAAATTCGCTGGCATAGATATGGGCATGGGTATCAATCATGGTGTTGTCTCGCTAAATTCTGTTTGCGAGCAGTATACGTGAGTGTGAGCATCGGGTCATTTTTTGTATTTTTACTTAAAGGCTCTAGCACCAGAGTTTGAGAGTGATATGATTTCGCCTGAACCTGTTCCACCTAAAGTGCTTTTCTATGAGTGCTTTCTGTCTGAATGGGAATCTACATATCAAATAAAGTCTGAACTTTGAATCAGACAGACCAAGAAGGAGAGTAGAGTGTCAGTATCCATCCAAGGCCAGTTCCCAGGTCGTCGTCTACGCCGTATACGTAAACACGATTTTTCTCGTCGCCTAGTGGCCGAAAACAAGCTTTCGGTAAATGACCTGATTTACCCGATGTTTGTTTTGATGGGCAAAGATCGCCGTGAAGCGATTGAATCTATGCCGGGAATCGAACGTCTGTCTATCGATCTATTGTTGGAAGAAGCGTTGTATCTAGCAAACCTTGGTGTTCCTGCTATCGCTCTGTTCCCTGTGGTTAATCAAGATGCAAAAAGTTTAGACGCTGCGGAAGCCTACAACCCTGATGGTTTGGTTCAGCGCGCCGTTCGTTTGTTGAAAGAACACGTTCCGCAAATGGGCGTGATCACCGATGTAGCCTTAGACCCTTATACTACTCACGGGCAAGACGGCATTATCGATGAAACCGGCTATGTAATGAATGATGAGACGACAGAAGTGCTGATCAAACAAGCGCTTTCTCATGCTGAAGCGGGTGCGGATGTGGTTGCACCATCAGACATGATGGACGGTCGTATTGGCAAAATCCGTGAAGCGCTAGAAGAAGCGGGTCACATTCATACTCAAATCATGGCTTACTCAGCAAAATACGCTTCTTGTTATTACGGCCCGTTCCGTGATGCAGTCGGCTCTGCGAGCAATCTGAAAGGTGGTAACAAGAAGAACTACCAGATGGACCCTGCGAACAGCGATGAAGCGATTCATGAAGTGGCGATGGATGTGAATGAAGGCGCGGATATGGTGATGGTGAAACCGGGTATGCCATATCTGGATGTGGTTCGCCGTGTTAAGACAGAACTGCAAGTTCCAACTTTCGCTTACCAAGTTTCTGGCGAATACGCGATGCACAAAGCTGCGATTCTCAATGGCTGGTTGTCAGAGAAAGAAACAGTGATGGAATCTCTACTGTGCTTTAAGCGCGCGGGCGCGGACGGCATTTTGACTTACTTTGCTAAAGATGTCGCACAGTGGCTGGCTGAAGAAAATGCTCAAGCGGCTCAGTTTCTAAAGTAAAACCCCTAAAATAAACCAGAAAACGAACAAGTCACTAAAGGCTGGCCATTGACCAGCCTTTTCTTTTTGAACTCAATTTAAGGAAACAATAATGAAGATACGTGAAGGCAGTTTGTCTGAAGTTGTAACCGTGGTGACTGAAATTGATGAGTTCATTGTTAAAGAAAACGAACAAAGCTTAGATCAGCGATTAGAAGGTAAGCGCCATTTGATTCTGGTTGCGGAGCAACAAGGCCAAATATTAGGTTTCAAAATCGGCTACGAGCTCGATTCAGATACTTTCTACAGTTGGTTTGGTGGTGTTTCGCCTAAAGCTCGCAATTTGGGGTTGGCACAAAAGCTATTAGATGTGCAGGAATCTTGGGTTATTGAACAAGGATATCAACAGCTTAAGGTTAAATCGCGCAATCAGTTTCCAGCTATGTTGAGGCTGCTATTAAGGAATAACTACCTGATTGAGAACTTTGAACCATATGAGCCGCTATTGGAAAGCCGTATCCACTTTGTGAAGCAGTTAAAAAATAAATGAGATTTTTTCTCATTTAGTGTTGACAGTCAAATGAGAATCATTATTATTAACTTTGTCTTAGGGAATGAGTGAATTTCATAAGGATGTGAGTGACTTGCTTTTTAAACTTGTTTAATTGCAAAGAATGAACAGCTGAATGAACGAACCTATTCTTTTTGACACGACATTGCTCACATTGCTTCCAGTGTAATTTTAAGCTTTTCGGTAGTGCTGAACGTTTTATTTCAGGCTGACCTTATATTGCTAGGCGACATCAAACGATGTCGCTTTTTTTATGCCACTTATCCACCGCTCCTTTCTGGCGAGGCTACGATCTTATATTTTTCTGTTTGGTATGAGATGTATAGTAACAAGTTTTTATTTTCAGTGATTAACCAGATTTCTCACCGTCAGAAAAATCCTCTTTTGTAAGAATTCTGTGTCAGAGTATGAAAATTCATCATTCATTTTGGATCAAGATCTCAAGGTGACTAAAAGGACACCGAGTGTCTTTTCCACAATTAATGATCGGAGGATGATCGTATTTTAAAACTTAGATCTTTTATTTTTATTTTAAAAAACAATTAATTAAGTAATGTTTCTCTGCTGTTTTTTACACTTTAATAACCAGTGGATAAAATCTATAAACAGAGTTATCCACAGAAGTGTTTGTGTGTTGGTGAGTAATTAGACGAAAGCGTGAACTTGAGTCTGCAAGGTAACATAGAATCCTGAACACAGTCGTGGCATCCTAGTCGCCAATTGTTTCTCATTGGACTAGCAACACTATGGCTCGCATTCCTGATAATCCGTTAATTTTGATCGACGGTTCTTCTTATTTATATCGCGCATTCCACGCTTATCCAGGCACCATGAGTAATGGGGATATTCCAACTAACGCTGTTTACGGTGTAGTGAATATGGTCCGTTCTATGATGCGCCAATTTGCTTCGGATCGTATTGCCGTTATTTTTGATGCCAAAGGCAAAACGTTCCGTGATGACATGTTTCCAGAATATAAGGCTCATCGTCCGCCAATGCCGGATGACCTGCGTTGTCAGATTGAGCCGCTACACAACATTATTCGCGCAATGGGTTTGCCATTGCTATCTGTTGAAGGTGTGGAAGCGGACGACGTGATCGGCACCTTGGCTTCTCAGGCGTCACAAGCGGGCATGCCGGTACTTATCAGTACGGGTGATAAAGATATGGCTCAGTTGGTGGACGATAACGTCACTCTAATCAACACCATGACCAATGTGGTGATGGACAGGGAAGGCGTGATTGAGAAGTTTGGTATTCCGCCTGAGCTGATTATCGATTACCTCGCACTGATGGGTGATAAGGTCGATAACATTCCAGGTGTACCGGGAGTGGGTGATAAAACCGCAACGGCACTGCTGCAAGGCATCGGCGGTCTGGATGCGCTCTATGAGAACTTAGATAAGATTGCTGACTTAGGTTTCCGTGGTTCTAAAACCATGGCTCAGAAACTCGAAGATAATCGCGAAAACGCATACATGTCTTACAAGTTGGCAACCATTAAGCTCGATGTTGAGCTGGAAAATACACCTGAATCTCTGCATAAACAAACGCCGGATCGTGATGCTCTGATTGAGCTGTACGGCAAAATGGCATTCAAATCTTGGTTGTCTGAGTTGCTAGAGGGCGGATCTGGTGTTGTTGAAGCCGTTGAGAAGAGCGGTGATACCGCATCCACAGCGTCTAGTGCGAGTGTCGCACTTCAAGCTGATACCTCAGCAGTAAAAATCGACCGCAGTCAGTATCAAACCATTCTTGATCAAGAAATGTTTAAAGCGTGGCTGGAGAAATTGCAATCAGCAGAGCTGTTTGCATTTGACACTGAAACGGACAGCCTAGATTACATGGTCGCTAACTTAGTGGGCGTGTCGTTTGCTGTGGCGGAAGGTGAGGCGGCATATGTTCCGGTTGCTCATGACTACCTTGATGCACCAGAGCAGCTCAGTCGTGAATGGGTGCTGGAGCAGCTAAAACCGATTTTAGAAGATGAGTCAAAACATAAAGTTGGCCAGAACCTGAAATACGATGCGAGCGTACTTGCACGTTATGGTATTGAGATGCGCGGCATTGCGCACGACACTATGTTGGCCTCTTACGTCTACAACAGTGTGGGCGGTAAGCACGATATGGACAGCTTGGCGCTGCGCTTTATGCAGCATAGCTGTATTTCGTTTGAGCAAGTGGCGGGCAAAGGTAAAAACCAGCTGACTTTCAACCAAATAGATTTAGAGCAAGCGGCGCCATACGCAGCAGAAGATGCGGATGTGACTCTTTGTCTCCACAATCGTTTGTGGCCGTTAATTGAGCAAGATGAAAAACTGCTTTCTATCTACCGTGATATTGAAATTCCACTGGTTCCTGTGATTTCGCGCATCGAACGAACTGGCGTGTTGATTAATGACATGCTGCTTGGTACTCAATCACAAGAAATTGCTCTTCGCCTTGATGAGCTAGAGAAGAAAGCGTTTGAAATTGCAGGGCAAGAGTTCAACTTAAGCTCACCAAAGCAGCTGCAAACCATTCTGTTCGATCAGATGAAGCTTCCGGTTGTGAAAAAAACGCCTTCAGGCACACCGTCAACCAACGAGGAAGTGCTGCAAGAGTTAGCATTGGATTACCCGCTACCGGCTGTGATCTTGGAATATCGAGGTTTGGCGAAGCTGAAATCGACTTATACCGACAAGCTACCTAAGATGATTAACCCAACAACTGGGCGCGTACATACTTCTTATCATCAGGCGGTAACGGCAACAGGTCGTTTATCTTCAACCGATCCAAACTTACAGAACATTCCAATTCGTAACGAGGAAGGTCGCCGTATTCGCCAAGCGTTTATTGCTCCGCATGGCTGGAAAATTATGGCTGTCGACTACTCGCAAATCGAACTGCGCATTATGGCGCACCTGTCAGGTGACAAAGCACTATTGGAAGCGTTCCAACAAGGTAAAGATATCCATGCGGCAACGGCTGCGGAGATCTTGGGCGTCAGTATTGATCAGGTTACCAGTGAACAGCGTCGCCGAGCGAAAGCGGTTAACTTCGGTTTGATCTACGGCATGAGTGCATTTGGTCTGGCTAAACAACTGGGCATTCCACGTGGTGAAGCACAAACCTATATGGACAGATACTTCGAACGCTACCCTGGCGTGATGCAATATATGGAAGATACACGCAGTGCGGCTTCTGAGCAGGGCTATGTTGAAACCATTTTTGGTCGTCGTCTTCACTTGCCGGAAATCAAGTCTCGCAACGGTATGCGTCGTAAAGCTGCGGAACGTGCAGCGATCAACGCACCTATGCAAGGAACCGCTGCGGACATCATCAAGAAAGCCATGTTGCTGGTTGATGAATGGATTCGCCAAGAGGGTGATGGTCGAGTGAAACTGCTGATGCAAGTGCACGATGAATTGGTGTTTGAGGTTGAAGAGTCAGCTTTATCCGAAATTGAAAGTAAAGTACGAGAATTGATGGAATCTGCCGCTGAACTTAAAGTGCCACTGGTTGCCGAAGCAGGGCATGGTGACAACTGGGATCAGGCACACTAATCACACTGAATCGTCCAAAACACGAGATAAACATGAGCCAGCGCACAAATGCTGGCTTTATTTTTACCTATAAAAAAACAAACGCATTTCAAATGTTTATGTAGCTTAATAAAAACTTAATGAAAAAAAATTACAAAAGTGGTTTTCATTTCTGACCAATTGTTGTACATTAACTTTCGTAGGGTACAGAGGTAAGATGTTCTATCTTTCAGACCTTTTGTTTCACGTTATTGGATTAGGCTGATTCAGCCGCCCCAGTCTCTTTTTGACTGGGGCGTTTTTTCTTGTGCGCTACAAAACTTTTTCTTCTCGTAAGTTGCCTTTCTTTTACCAAAAATCTTCTGAGCTTTTCTTCTTTTACCGCCGATACCCACACAGTGTTTTCGTGAATTCTAATGTCAGTTTCGTAATTTTATATCAGCACGTTTGATGATTCTTATTAGAGTAATGATTCTATAAATAGTTTTGTAACTATCTGATATTTAATAAAAATAAAGTGAAGCTAATGTGGAAGGGATTTTTCGTGATCAAACCATATTGTTTTTACTAGGCGTTTGGGGAATGCTAAACCGCATAACAATAACGATTAGCTTTTATTCTCTCCATTCCCCCACTTAGGTGGGGATTTTTGTATCTGCCACTTTTAAATAACAAAAAGCCCCACCAATTGGCAGGGCTCATATTTCTGAGAAGGCAAAATCCTTCTATTTATTCTTCTTCAGCGTCTTGCTGTTGGTCTTCAAGTACTTCTACAACCAATTGCTCAGCAAGTGCTGGTGCAAACCAAGCATCAAGCTTAGCGCGTAGAATATCAACGCCGATACCGCTCAATGAAGAGAAGCCGTCAACACTTACGTCGCCACCAAATTCTTTCGCATCACTACGGATTTTCAGAATTTGCGCTTTACGTGCGCCGCTCTTTAGCTTGTCCGCTTTAGTAAGTAGTACCTGAACAGGGATGCCACACTCAACCGCCCACACAATGAGTTGTTGGTCGAGATCTTTCATCGGGTGACGAATATCCATCAAAACCACCAAACCTTTTAGGCATTGGCGCTTTTGTAAGTACTCACCTAAAGATTGTTGCCACTTCTTCTTCATTTCTAGTGGAACTTGAGCAAAACCATAGCCCGGTAAGTCAACAATGTGGCAACCTTCGGTCACTTTAAACAAGTTAATTAACTGAGTTCGTCCTGGGGTTTTACTGGTTTTTGCTAGGCTCTTCTGATTGGTTAATCGATTGAGAGAACTAGATTTGCCAGCATTTGAGCGTCCTGCAAACGCAATTTCGATACCTTCGTCAGCTGGAAGATGGCGAATGTCTGGTGCACTGGTAATGAAATGCGTGTTTTGATAATGAATTTTTACGCTCACTGTTAACTCCATCTCGACTTTGTGTAGTCGATTGATTACTTTTTTGTGAAATTGTGTAAAATAACCGTGCTCGGCATAAGGTCGCCAATTGTACCACAGTGGTACTGGAAGCTTGATTATTATAAATGGAATGTCATGAATAAATTAGCGCTAATATTGAGTCTTTTAGCCAGCTGCTCCGTATGGGCCCAAGGCAGCATAGAAGCTGGCAAAGCAAAATCCGAAACGTGTGTTGCCTGTCACGGTGCTGATGGCAACAGTCTAATTACAACTTACCCTAAACTTGCTGGCCAACACGCTAAGTATATTGAGAAGCAGCTAAAAGATCTCAAACTTGGTGCGACGAGTGCTGGTAAACAAGGCCGTTACGACCCTGTAATGAGCGCTATGGCGATGCCACTTAGCGACGAAGACATGTCTGACTTGGCCGCTTACTTCTCTTCACTCCCTATCTCTTCTAACTCTACACCTGAAGATGTAGTAAGCACGGGTAAAGCACTATATACAGCGGGTGACGCCTCTCGTGGTCTAACAGCGTGTATCGCATGTCATGGCCCACGTGGTAATGGTACAGAACTTTCAGGGTTCCCTAAAATTTCTGGTCAGCATGCTGATTATATTAAAGCTCAGCTGATGAAATTCCGCGATGATTCGCGTGGTAATGACATGAACGCTATGATGCGTGATGTTGCTAAGAAGTTAACTGATGCTGACATCGAAATTTTGTCTAAATATGTTGGTGGTCTGCACTAACGAAGCCTAGCCAAGTTCGAGCAATGTTGTAAACAACCCTGAAGTCCGCTTCGGGGTTGTTGCGTTTTAGGGCTAAGTTTTCTTCTCTAATCATGGTTCCATAAAGGCTCATTATCAGAAATGGCTGATGACCTTGTGAGATATTTGCCATACTGACTGCTTATCTTATTGTTAACCAAATCTTAACTAATTGATTTGTATAGAGCTTGATTAAGGTTGAGAAAATTGGCTTAAAAATTAGAGCTAGATCCATTGTTTAAACGCGTCATCGGCGTAAAGTTCCTGTGTTGGCAAGATGCTGACAGAGGAACTCAGACCATGAAGGTCTCCAAGGAGCAGGTAGGGATAGCTTGCATTCCGGTAAGGGACAGACAATAAGTAGGATACTTATTGGGATAAGGATGGTCACTTCGTCTAAAGGTAAGACAGTGTAAAGGATCGAGCAAAGGACCGCTTTGCTACAGGAAGTAACACTTGCTATAAAAGGTAGCAATAAGAGGGAAGGCCAAAATTCATCAGGATGATGACAAAACACACTTTTTGGCAGGGAAAGCATTAAAAACAAATGGAATATTGGTGTACCGAATCGGTACGACCCACTTTTTGTCACATACGTGGCGACTTAGAAAGCGATAGGTAACCCTATCGCTTTTTTTATTTTTAACTAAATTGTTGAAAAAATGTTCGTCGAGTCTCCACTCTAGCGTCAGTTTCTGGTATGTTTCGCATCCCCCGTTAAAGGATGCCGAAATGCACAACTGCCCTCAATGTCGCTGCCCTTTATGCAATGGCGATAAAACCGATGCATATTTTGAAGATAAACATCGAGAGTATCTTCAATGTCAGACATGTCAGTTGGTATTTGTAAACCCGCAGCACCGTCTAAGTGCTGAGCGTGAAAAAGCGTTTTATGACTTACATGAAAACGATCCAAACGACGCAGGCTATCGTCGCTTTTTATCTCGTGTATGTGATCCTATGCTTGAAAGACTGGCTCCAGATTCGAAAGGGTTAGATTTTGGCTGTGGTCCCGGACCAACACTCTCTTTGATGTTAGAAGAAGCAGGCCACGACGTGGCGTTGTACGATATCTTCTTTCATCCAAATGAACAGGCGCTACAGACAGAATATGATTTTATGACTGCTACAGAGGTGATAGAGCACTTACATCACCCAGATACGGTGTGGCAGCAATGGTTGAATTTGGTTAAACCCGGAGGCTGGATTGGTCTAATGACCAAAATGGTAAAAGACAGAGATGCTTTTGCTAGTTGGCACTATAAGAATGACCTCACACATGTGATCTTCTTTAGTCGCGCCACATTCCAGTTTTTGGCTGAGCGAGATAAGCTCGAACTTGAATTTATAGGCAACGATGTAATTTTGCTGAGGAAACCCCAGTAATGTCTAGAGAAAAGAAAACTAAAACAGGTATTAACGGCGATCTCGTTTTCGCACGTAAACATAACCGTAAGAATGATGAAGTTGAAGGTCGTGAACGCAAGAAAGCGAAGAAACACAAAGGATTGAAAAGCGGTAATCGCCACTCTGAAGGCAAGCAGCAATCAGAAAGAGCGGCAGCGCAAGCTCGTGACCCTCGTCTAGGTAGCAAGAAAAAGATTCCTTTGATTGTTGATACTAAGAAACCAACAAAACAAGAGCGTCGTATTTCGGCTGAGAAAGAGCTGGAAATGCTAGAGAATGATGCTCAATTAAACGTATTGTTGGACCGTATCGACAACGGCGAGAAGCTGGGTGCTGGTCTGCAAAAATACGTGGATGAGAAATTAGACCGTATTGAAATGTTGATGAAGCAGTTGGGCATCTACGAAGAAGAGCTTGATGTTGAAGACGAGCAAGACGAAGAAGAGCAACTTTCTGCTAGCAAACAACCAGCGGCGAAAGCGACTAAACGTCAGCCAAAATCAGATGATGACTACCTGTCTGATTTCGAAAACCTCGATCTAAACGATTATAAAGGCTAAGGATTTTCAATGAACGTAACCCTATTAGTAATAGTTGGCGCTGCGATCATTGTTGGTCTGGCATCTTATGCTGGCTACCTTCTGCTGCAACTGAAAAAGCAAAAAGTGTTGCAGCAGCAACATCAGTCTCTGGCTATTGAAAAGCGCAATGCAAACATTTTCGAAAGTGTAAACGTATTGTGCATGGCAGGTATTCAGGGACAATGTGACCTTTCTGAGATAAGTATTCGCGTTTACTGCATCATGGATTATGTGCAAGGCGAAGAGCGCGTCGATTTCGAAGCTGAATACCCTGCGATCTCTGAGCTGTATCATATTGTTAAAGATATGCCTCGTGGCGAAGCTCGTCAGGGAATGGCGAAACAAGAGCGCATGAAACAAAATCTCACTCGTCAGAAGGCTGAAGGCCGCTTGAATGACGCCATCATTGAAGAACTGCACGCGTTGAAAAAACGTGTTCAGCCACTGAATAATCAAATTGCCATTCAAATGGTGTGATAAATCGTTCATCTGCTAGTAAGTGATCGCGCTAGCAGATTCGAACATTTTGTCGCTAAATTTAATTTTGCTGCCCGCCGCTTTTCTTGTCGTGTGGCAAAATACACCTATTGATACTAGGTCAAAAGACCCTAAATAACGGAAAGAGTCACTATGTCGTCGCAAGTCGTACCGAGCCAGCAGATCGTTTGGGATCAGGCTGTTTTAGACAAGTACAACTACTCTGGGCCTCGCTACACGTCTTATCCTACTGCGGTAGAGTTTCATGAAGCTTTTACCATTGCAGATTACGATAGGGCATGTGCACAGTACCCAGAGCGACCGCTGTCGCTTTACGTTCATATCCCATTTTGTCACAAGCTTTGCTACTACTGTGGTTGTAACAAAGTAATTACTCGCCATTCGCACAAAGCGGATGAGTATCTGGACATTCTGACTCACGAAATTCAGCAACGCGCTTCATTACTGCAAGGTCGTCGCGTCACTCAGTTGCACTTTGGTGGCGGTACTCCGACTTTCTTGAGCAATAAACAAATAACACGCCTGATGACGCTACTGCGTAGCGAATTCTTCTTTGAAGATGACGCGGAAATCAGTATTGAAGTCGATCCGCGTGAAATTGAATTGAGTGTTCTTGACCACTTGAGAAGTGAAGGCTTTAACCGTCTGAGTATCGGTGTTCAAGATTTCAATAAAGAAGTTCAGGCGCTCGTTAACCGTGAGCAAGACGAAGAGTTCATCGTACAGCTTGTTGAGCGCGCTAAGCAGTTAGGTTTCCGTTCTACCAACCTAGATTTGATTTACGGCTTGCCTAAGCAAACATTAGAGACGTTTAGTCAGACACTCGAAAAAGTTCTGGAGATGAAACCGGGGCGCTTGTCAGTGTTTAACTATGCACACATGCCACAGTTATTTGCTGCTCAGCGTAAAATCAAAGATGCGGATTTGCCGTCAGCCGATGAAAAAATGGCAATTCTTCAGCACTCGATTTCAACCTTAACCGAAGCGGGTTACCAGTTCATCGGTATGGACCATTTCGCTTTGCCGGATGATGAACTGGCGATTGCTCAGCGTAATGGTGTTTTGCATCGTAATTTCCAAGGTTATACCACCCAAGGTGAATGTGATTTGGTTGGCTTTGGTGTGTCTGCTATCTCAATGATTGGCGACGCTTACGCGCAGAATCAAAAAGAGCTGAAAAAGTACTACGAGCAAGTGAATGAGATGCGCCACGCCTTGTGGAAAGGTGTGAGTTTAGATAGTGATGACTTGCTACGTCGTGAAGTAATTAAGCAGCTGATTTGTAACTTCAAACTGGATAAGCGAATTATTGAGCAGCAGTTTGGTGTTCGATTCCACCAATACTTTAAGCATGATTTAGCGTTGCTTCAGACCTTCATTGATGACCAATTGGTTGTTGTGGATGATCAGTATATTGAAGTTACACTTCGTGGTCGTTTGCTTATTCGTAATATCTGTATGTGTTTTGACAAGTATCTGCGTCAACGTGCTCGTCAGCAGCAATTCTCACGCGTGATTTAGTGAACAGATAAATCGACGAACAGAGAACAAAATAAAAGCCAGCTTAGTTGCTGGCTTTTTGCTTTTCTACCCCTAAACCACCTTCTATGAAGGTGGTGATCGTTCCTTTGGGCTATGCCCGAAGAACGCTCATGTTCAATATATCCAGTGTTTGTAACCAGCAAATCAAGGAGATAAAGAACATGAGCAGATATGATTCAAGCTCACACGTTTACTATAGATGTCAGTATCACATAGTTTGGACGCCCAAATTCAGGCTGAAAATCATTTCTGGCAGCGAGGTTACTTTGTTGATTCGGTAGGAATGAACGAGGAAATTATTCGAAGATATGTCAGGTACCAAGAGCGTGTGGGAAAGGAAGAAGAAGCGCGCCAAATGCTTTTAGGGTCAGAGAACTAACAGTGAGCCCCCTTATAGGGGGCCATTCAAAGCCACCTGCTATGCAGGTGGATTTTTACTTTTAGTTAGAACACGTTTTAGTTTGTTTCTAACAGGCTTAGCGCTTTACGAGTAACATCGTGAGCAGCATGAGTCATGTTCTGATGTTGCAAAGCATCGGCTAAATAAGCGTAATCGGAAACACTAGAGCGGAGCGATAAGGCTTTTTCCAGATGTTCCTGTGCCAGCTTCCATTCCTGTTCGCGGAAATAGAGTTGTCCGAGAGCACTGTGTGCTTCTGCGTTGCTGTCGTTTTTCTTCACAGCATCTTTCAACATAACAATCGCAGGATAGCGGTCACTAATATTGAGTTCAGGGATCAAAGCATAAAGCTCAGGTGTTGCCTGCTTCTTCAGATTCTCTTTGATTAAGGTGAATGCTTCATTGTCAGCTTTGCGCTTAATCAGTTGTTGAATCAAGGCATTAACTAATACTGGTTCTGCCTTTAGTTTTCGCGCTAAACCGTTCCAGTGTGCAAGCAGGCCTTCTGTACCTTTCTGGCTGGCAATCGATTCTAGAGCGCCGCACTGAGCCGTTAATGTAAGTTTTTCTGCTTCTTGTTCTGTTAGGCGTTTCGCTTTCACTAGTTTAGGCAGAAGTTCGAGCAGAGGAGCCCACTCTTTTTGCTGAAGGTAAGCTTGCTTCAACAAATTCAGGATGATGGTGTTATTAGGATGCTGATGTTGCAAAGTCGTCAGTGTTTGCGTTGCTTTGTCGTAATCACCATCACTGATTTGTTGCTTTGCTCTGGTCAGCTCGACGGCTAAGGTCGCATTTTCTTGTTTCGCAGCCATCTCTAGGTAGCGGTCGCGCTTTTCACGGTCACCCATGCCATTTGCCGCTTCAGAAGCGACAAGATAGCAGAGCAGAGGCATATCGTGGTGGCTTGCCCAGCGTGTTACTTTTTTCTCCGCCTGTTTCCAGTCACCTTCGAGTAACTTGATGATACCTTGGTTGGTATAACGACGAGAGCGGCGCTGTTTACGGATACTGAACCAGTTCCAGGTTGTGAAGCTCATGTAGAAGAATTTCTTCACAATAAACTCAAGCGCGAACAGCGCAGCCAAAGCGCCGATAACAAAGATAACCAGAGTCGTAACGCTCATCTCAATGGTTTTATTGGCAATTGAGATGAGAACATAACCTTGCTGCCCTGCGTATTGAGTGCCGACGAATAGCCCCGCACCAAGGACAACGAAAAGAAAGATTAAACGAATCATTCTTTGCCCTCCTTAATCACCGAGGTCACTTCGCGGCGTAAGCGCTCACTAATCACATCAGACAACTGTTTTTGCGTTTCCAGTTTTACCGGGTAATCAACCTGAACCTTTTGTTCAGCGAGTTTAGCCAGTGTCGATTGGAAGGTTTGTACCGTATTGTCATTTTGATTAAAGAATGACGTTGACCACTCTTGAGCCGTTTTTAGCGAAGTGGTGTAGATCTCTTGCTGTTCCACATAAACAGACTTAATTGCGGTTTCAAGCTTCGCCTTCACGTTCTCTTTAAGATAGAAATGTTGCTCAGGAGAGAGTAGTGGAATCACATTGCCATCACGAGTGCGGAAAGTGATGAAGTTTTCTGCGAAGTCCTTCAGTGAGGTCATCAAGTTGTCTTGCCAGTTATTGATGTCATCAGAGACGACTTGTTGTGTCTCTTGTGGTGCGTCAGGCAAGATCGCGTTTGCCAGAGGTAAGGTATCGACTTGTTGTTGCAGGCTAATCAGACGAAGAACCAGACCATCACGATCAATCAGAGGAACGGATTTTAGTTTGGTAATGTCATTTGCCATTGCTTTACGCAGTGGCGTTAAACTTGGGTCATTCAGTGAAGCAATACGCTGATCGGCACTTTCCATCAACTGGGTTGCACTTTCCACATCGTGCTCAAGGAACAGCTTACGTCCGGCCAGTTTTACTAAGTAATCTGCTTCTGCCAGCAGCCAATCATTCGGACGACGGCCTTTGACGTCAGCCATGGCTAGCTGCAAGCTTTGAATGCTTTTTTGCTGTTGTTCAAGCACGGTTTCTGCGCGATGAGTAACTTCAGTGGCTTTGGCTTCCGCTTGTTGGGTCACTTCTGCAAGCTGAGTATCAACGGCGCTGCGAGTTTGATTTAACTCGGCACGCAGTGCGGCCATTTGTGCTTCGTACTGCGATTGTTGCTGCTGCATCTGAATTGCAAGGCCACCGCCTAGCAGCGCGGCAAGCACAATGGCAACGGTTGCCAGTTTTGTTCCTTTCTTGCTTTGCTTGTCTAACTTGTTCATTTGCTCAGCATTGGATTTTACGTTGTCTTTTGCTGGCTTAGGCTCTGTTGGTTTGATCTCTGGAGAAGCTTCTTGAGTTGGTGCGGTTTCCGCTTTTGATGGTGCTTCTTTTGAGTCCGTATTTGACGAAGTTGAGTCAGACGAAGTCTCAGTTGGAGCAGCAGTAGAAAGTTTTTCTTGGTTTTTTTCCGGTTCTGATTGCGGATTATCTTTTTTACTTGTCATTGCTGAGAGTCCTGTTTGTTATGGCTGGAGAGCGGCCACTAAATCTTGGTTCGCTGCACTGCGAGTAACAACGATGTGTTCAAATCCCATTGTTCTAGCATCATTGGCGATACGTTCGCTTGGTACCAATAGCTTCAACTGATGAGCCCACGACGCCATTGCAGGGTAATCTAGTTGAGACATAAAAAAAGCCAGTTGATGACCACTGGTAATAATTAGGGTATCAACGTTTTGCTGTTGCCATTGCTTGCAATAAGCACTGGCGTCAAAAGGCAAATCTTTACGTTGATACACTTCTTTGTAGGCCACCAAAGCGCCTCGTTCACTCAGTGTTTCATGTATCAGTTCACGTCCGCCGTTTCCGCGCAAAATAATAATTTTCTGCCCAGAGACTGATTGTAGTTCTGCCAGTTCAAGCAGATGCTCACTATCACTGACGTGAGGGTAGTTTACTGATTGTCCGGTGACTTTGCTTAAAAGGTGTGCTGTTTTTTGACCAACGGCAAGGTATCTTGTTGATGTTGCCCAATTTGATTGCTGTTGTCTCAAATATTGGTCACTAAAATCAACAGCGTGCTGACTGACCGCAATGATGGTATCACATTGCTTTATATCGGGAAGAAGGTGAGGCAGGTCGGTACCTGCCTCGATAGTCATGAGAGGATGGTGTAGGGCGGTGAGGCCCACATTTTCGAGTTGTTGGCACAGCTCTATGCCTTGCGCCTCGGGGCGCGTTACCAGTACCGCCATCAGTTACTTAGCCACCATCTATTATTCAGCTGTCAGAGTTTATTCGTGTTCAGCGTAAAGCTTCGTGAGGATCTCTTTGGCACCTTGATCGAGAAGCTGATGGGCAAGCTCAATACCTAAACTTTCGGCATCTTGGCGAGCGCCTCGGATTTCACCGCGAACGATGGTTGTGCCATCTGGCTCACCGACTAAAGCGCGTAGCCAAAGTTCATCACCGTCGAGAAGTGCATAGCTGCCGATTGGCACCTGACAGCCACCTTCCAATGTCAGGTTCATTGCGCGTTCACATTTCACGCGGTCAGCTGTATCAACGTGGTTAAGCGGTGCCAGCAGTTTTAGCAGACGTTCATCATCTAGGCGACACTCAATACCTACAGCGCCTTGTCCAACGGCTGGAAGTGATTGCTCTGGTTCAATAAAACTGCGGATTCTCTCTTCTAGCTCAAGGCGTTTTAAACCTGCGGCGGCAAGAATGATTGCATCGTATTCACCAGCATCTAGCTTACCTAAGCGCGTTCCGACGTTGCCACGAAGCTCTTTGATGATTAAGTCAGGGCGAGCTTCTTTCAGCTGGCATTGACGACGTAAGCTACAAGTACCAACCACCGCACCTTGTGGTAATTCATCGATAGAAGCGTAAGTATTTGACACAAAAGCGTCGCGAGGATCTTCTCGTTCGCAGATAGTGACCAAGCCAAGGCCTTCAGGAAACTCGACAGGAACATCTTTCATTGAATGCACAGCTAAATCTGCGCGACCTTCCAACATGGCAACTTCCAGTTCTTTAACGAATAGACCTTTGCCACCCACTTTCGCTAGTGGTGTATCTAGAATGATGTCGCCTTTCGTTACCATGGTTACCAATTCAACTTCGAGACCCGGATGGGCAGCTTGTAGAGCATCTTTTACATAGTGAGCTTGCCATAAAGCCAGTGGGCTTTGACGAGTAGCGATTCGAATAGGTGTTGTCTGTGTCATGGTAATCCTGATAAAAATATTAGTTTGAAGGCAATTGACCTAGAAGATTTACAGGTTCCTAGTCTACCACTGGAAAAAATAAAGTTTCACTACTAGTTCTTTGTCTTGTGCTTGTGGTGTTTTATTACGAAAAAAGGAGGGGTAAGTGTGACCATTAACACTGTTTAATGATGATTCTATTATTTACTTACGGTGGATAGTTACAACGCTGATTTCATGGGCTTTCAAGCCATCTTGTTCAATAATACTTTAGTGTGACATAGTACTAAGAACGCTTTACCAGTGCTGATTAAAGTGTTAAATTGATCACGTTTTGATGGCGCTTTAGTGTGAAATACAACCAAAGTGCACATTTTTGTTTCAACCAAGGACCATCCCTTGCAGGCTTACACACATACGTTAATCCAGAGATTAGACAAGTTAAACCGGCAACGCATTCAGCGTGCGCTGGCTCTTATGGATTTGCAAAGTCAGCGAGTATTCCACCTGATCCCCGCGTTATTTCACTACAACCATCCGCTTATTCCCGGCTATTTCAGTAACGAAGTTCCACATGGCATTCAATGTTTTGAACTTAATGATGTTCAGCAACAGTTTGTTAGTGACGCGGAATTAACACTCAACCAACCTCTGACGACAGCAGAACGCCCAGAAATTTTGGGTCTGTATACCATGGGCAGCACATCGTCTATTGGTCAAAGCACGTCTAGTGATTTGGATATTTGGGTATGTATTAGCTCGTTGATGAGTTGTGAAGCGCGTGAACGTTTAACCAATAAGTGTTTATTGATCACGGATTGGGCTAAGAGCCAAGGTGTAGAAGCAAACTTCTTCTTGATGGATGAGCAACGATTCCGCTCTAAACAATCAGAAGAGATGACGGGCGAAAACTGTGGCTCGTCACAACATATGTTGTTATTGGATGAGTTTTATCGCTCGGCAGTACGCTTAGCTGGTAAGCGTCTTTTGTGGCAAATTGTGCCGCCAGAGATGGAAGAGTGCTACGACGAATATGTCACTCAGCTGTGTTCAAAATCCTATATCGACTGCTCAGAATGGATCGACTTCGGTCAGCTTAACCATATCCCTGCAGAAGAGTACTTTGGTGCGAACTTATGGCAGCTGTATAAGAGTATCGATTCACCGTACAAATCGGTAATGAAGGCGATACTGCTAGAGGCTTATTCGTGGGAGTACCCACAAACTCAGTTATTGAGTGTCGACAGCAAGCGTCGTTTCTTTGCTCATGATCCTGACCTCTATAGTATGGACTCATACTATCTGATGCTGGAAAAAGTGACGCGTTATCTGGAACGTATTGGTGACGATACGCGCTTAGACTTGGTGCGCCGCTGTTTCTATCTCAAAACTCATGAAAAGCTGTCTCGTGAGCCGGGTGTCGGTTCTGTTGAGTGGCGTCGTGAGGCTCTTGGTGAATTGACTCAACAATGGGGATGGTCACGCTCTGTGATTGAAGAGCTGGATAACCGTCGTCACTGGAAGGTTGAGCAAGTGAAAGTGGTTCACCACTCACTGCTTGATGCTTTGATGCTCAGCTATCGCAACCTGATTCAGTTTGCGCGTCGTAATGACATTACGTCGGCAATTAGTCCGCAAGACATTTCGATTTTGGCGCGTAAGTTATACGCGGCTTTTGAAGTTCTGCCGGGCAAAGTCACCTTGCTAAACCCACAAATTTCTCCTGACCTGCATGAGCCAGACTTAACCTTTATCGAGGTGAGTAAAGGCCGAACTAACAAAGCAGGCTGGTACCTTTATAAGCAACCAATCGAGGCGCACCGCATCATTGGTCAGCCTTACCTAGAGCACAACGAATACCTCAGTAAACTCGTCGCTTGGTCATTCTTTAACGGCATGATCACTGAATCGACGCGTTTGCACTCTGTGGTTCGTGGCGCTCATCTGGATATTGATAAGTTCTACCAGATGGTGAGTGATTTGCGGAATACCTTCTCGCTGCGTAAGCGCCGCCCAACCATGCAAGCGTTGGCGAGCCCGTGTGAAATTAGCCAGTTGGCGATGTTCATCAACTTTGAAAATGACCCTACTGCGGATTTAAGCGGTAAGTCTTTGAAAGTTGACTTGAAGAACGCGGATATTTTCAGCTTTGGTGCAGAACAGAAATGTTTAGTCGGCAGTGTCGATTTGGTGTACCGAAATTCATGGCAAGAAGTGCGTACCCTGCACTTCAAGGGTGAAACCGCCATGATGGATGCCCTGAAAACGGTACTCGGTAAAATGCACCAAGACGCCTTGCCACCAGAATCGGTGGATGTGTTCTGCTACAGCAAGAACTTACGTGGCGTGATGCGTAATCTGGTTTATCAGCTACTGGCTGAATGTATCGATTTACGTTTGAAGCCAGTTGAGCAAGAGAGGCGTCGTCGCTTCAAAGCGTTGCGTATTGGCGATCAGATGTACGGTCTGTTCTTTGAACGTCGTGGTGTGTCGGTACAAAAGCTTGAGAACTCGGTGGATTTCTACCGTAGCATTTCAACCAACAAGCTCAAAGGCTCGCCGTTGTTGATGCTTGACCGTGATGAAGATTATCAACTGCCTGATGTGGTTGATGGCTTTGCCAGCGAAGGTTTGGTGCAGTTCTTCTTTGAAGATACAGAGAAGGGTTTCAATATTTACGTATTGGATGAAAACAATCGCGTAGAAGTCTATCACCAGTTTAACGGTGAGAAAGATGAGATGATCGCCAGCGTGAACTCATTCTACACATCGGTTCGTGATGATAATGAACTGGCCTCTCAACTGATCAACTTCAATTTGCCTCAGTATTACCAGATTGTTCATCCAGTAGAAGGCGAAACATACGTTGTGCCTTATCGTAACGACTCATCGCTTTATTCTCGACCATCGAAAGCGGTCAACGGGTAACGGTAGTCATCTTCAGATGAACATAATCAGAATCAAAGTAAAAAAGAGCACCTAGGTGCTCTTTTTTTCTCATTGCCCTTTGAAGAGGGAACATTTCACGTAAGGCGCAGGGTTTTATTCCCAGTCAATCTCTTCGCCAGCGTGTTTTTCACACTCTTGCTTAACCATACTGATAAGCTCAACACCCGTTTTAGAGCAGATCCATTGTTCGTCTTGCCACTGGAAGTGGAAACCGCCTGATTTAGATGCCAGCCAGATCTCTTTCATCGGTTCTTGGCGGTTGATTATGATTTGGCTGCGGTCGTCAAACTCTAACGTCATCACGTTACCCGTCGTTTCATAATCGATATCGGCACCCGAATCATCAATGGCTTGTTCGATGATTTGCATCTGGCTATCGACCAGTTGATGAAATTCAGTCTCGTTCATCCTATCTGTCCTATTGCTTTTCCTGATTGTGGTGCGATTATAGGGGGCATTGAATCAATAATCACGATATGCAAAATGAAAAAGTCCATTACAGCACTATTTCTTTTGTCTGCACTTGCATTAGCAGGGTGCGGGCAAACAGGGCCACTCTATATGCCAGACGACGCTCAAAACAGTGAGCAGAGCAAATAACGCTCTAATAAATAACGAATGAAAAAATAAGGGAAAGAATTTTGGATTACTTCAATTATCAGGATGATGGCCAGCTTTGGGCGGAAAACGTCGCTTTAACGCAACTTGCGGAGCAGTTTGGCACTCCTTTATACGTGTATTCTCGCGCAACATTAGAACGTCACTGGCATGCGTTTGATAAATCTGTGGCAGATCATCCGCACCTTGTTTGTTATGCGGTGAAAGCAAACTCAAACATCGGCGTATTAAATACATTAGCTCGTTTGGGTTCTGGCTTCGATATTGTTTCGGGCGGTGAACTTGAACGTGTTATCGCAGCTGGTGGTGATCCGGCTAAAGTGGTGTTCTCAGGTGTGGGTAAAACCGAAGCTGAGATGAAACGCGCTTTGGAGCTTAAGATTAAATGCTTCAACGTAGAGTCAGAGCCAGAACTAGAACGCTTGAACAAAGTGGCGGGTGAGCTTGGTGTGAAAGCGCCGATTTCACTGCGTATTAACCCTGATGTGGATGCCAAAACTCACCCTTACATTTCGACAGGTTTGCGCGATAACAAATTTGGTATCGCTTTTGACCGCGCACCACACGCTTACCGTCTGGCTCAAAGTTTAGAGAATCTATCGGTATGCGGTATTGACTGTCACATCGGTTCTCAGCTTACAGCGATTGAACCTTTCATTGATGCAACAGATCGTCTGCTGGCGTTAATTGATGAGTTAACCGCTTCTGGCATCAAGATTAAGCACCTTGATGTGGGTGGTGGCTTAGGTGTTATCTATCGCGATGAACTACCTCCGCAACCTTCTGACTATGCGAAAGCACTGCTTGCTCGTTTGCAGAACCATCAAGACCTTGAGCTGATTTTTGAGCCGGGACGTGCGATTGCGGCTAACGCGGGTGTGTTGTTAACCAAAGTCGAATTCCTGAAACACACTGAACACAAGAACTTCGCCATTATTGATGCGGCAATGAACGATTTGATTCGTCCTGCGCTTTACCAAGCTTGGCAAGACATCATTCCGCTGGTTCCTCGTGAAGGTGAGCCAACAACTTACGATTTAGTTGGCCCAGTTTGTGAAACTGGCGACTTCCTAGGTAAAGACCGTTCTTTGGTATTGGAAGCGGGTGATCTTCTGGCAGTGCGTTCTGCGGGGGCTTATGGCTTTACCATGTCATCAAACTACAACACTCGTGCCCGAGCGGCGGAAGTGATGGTTGATGGCGATAAGGTTCACCTTGTGCGTAAGCGTGAAGAATTAAGTAGCCTATGGGCTCTAGAAAATATTTTGCCGGAGTAAAGTGACCTATTATGCACTTCCACTTTTCTAAAATGCATGGTTTGGGTAATGACTTCATGGTTGTGGATTGCATTACTCAGAACACCTATTTTTCTCCAGACTTGATCCGCCGTTTGGCGGATCGTCATACTGGTGTGGGGTTTGACCAACTGTTAGTGGTTGAAGCCCCTTATGATCCGGAAACGGATTTTCACTACCGCATTTTTAATGCTGATGGCAGTGAAGTAGAACAGTGTGGGAACGGTGCCCGTTGCTTCGCTCGCTTTGTGCGTATGAAAGGTTTAACCAATAAGTACAGCATCAGCGTCAGCACCAAAAAGGGCAAGATG
This sequence comes from Vibrio diazotrophicus, assembly GCF_038452265.1. NCBI lineage: Bacteria > Pseudomonadati > Pseudomonadota > Gammaproteobacteria > Vibrionales > Vibrionaceae > Vibrio > Vibrio diazotrophicus. The sequence continues at coordinate 3,195,816 of NZ_CP151842.1, read as the reverse complement.
ATCCTAAATGTCGGTGATGGCGATGATATCACTGTCAATATGGGTGTTCCTGAGTTCGAACCAAGCAAAATTCCTTTCCGCGCCAAGCAGATGGAAAAGACTTACATCATGCGCGTTGAAGACCAGACCCTGTTTTGCGGCGCTGTCAGCATGGGTAACCCACACGTGGTCACTGTTGTTGATGATATCGACACAGCAGCAGTGGAAACGTTAGGTCCATTACTTGAGTCCCATGAGCGTTTTCCTGAACGAGTCAATGCTGGATTCATGCAAGTGGTTAGCCGTGATGAAGTGAAGCTTCGTGTTTATGAGCGAGGCGCAGGAGAAACTCAAGCGTGCGGAAGTGGCGCGTGTGCGGCAGTCGCTGTGGGTATTCTGCAAGGTTTGCTGGATGACGAAGTGGTTGTTCATCTACCGGGCGGCCGTTTAGAAATCGAGTGGAAAGGTTTAGGCTATCCGTTATACATGACAGGTCCTGCGACTCACGTCTATGACGGTCAGGTTTCCTGCTAATCTCATTTTTCCTTGTGGCTGCATTGAAGAAGCCACTGAGTTAAGGGATGAATTGTTGTTAAGGAATACATCGTTTTGTCACAACTGGAAGCAGATGCTCTGACAGCAGAAGTGGTTGCTGAGTATCTAAAAGATAACCCAGACTTTTTTAAGCACCGCCCAGAGTTGGTGGACCGCTTATCTTTACCGAGCCAGCAGTCTGGCTCGGTTTCTTTAGTTCACGTTCAAATGGCTCGTCAGCGTCAGCGAATTGAAGATTTAGAAGAAGAAATTACTTCTTTGATGTCTTTAGCTGCGAGTAATGATCGTACTTTTCATGAGTTCATGGATCTGCAAGAACAGATATTAAAATGTGAATGCTTTGCCGACGTCTGTGCCATGATTGAAGAGAAGGCGCGTACATTGAACCTGATTGGTTATGTACGTTTGCTGAACAATCAAGATACTAAGTACAGCTTATCCAAAGAGCAGTGGAGCCGTTTTTCGACCAATCATTTTAATGGCAAAAGCGCTTACCTTGGCCGCCTGAGAAAAGCTGATCGCCATCTGCTGTTTGGTGAACAGTTATTTGGTGGAAAATTGGTCGGTGAAGAACGATTTGCACCCGAAATGGGCTCTTACGTGATTTTGCCGTTAGTTAAACGTAACCCGTTGGGGATATTGGCGTTTGCTAGTGAAGACGGCGGTCACTTCCAACCTTCTATGGATACTCTGTTCTTGCGCCATCTTGCTTTAGTCGTTTCTCATTTAATCGACACCTTACCTTGGCAGCAGGAGTCCCATGAGCGAATCAACACCTCATTTGTCAACTAACTTTGCTGAGCCTCTAGAGCGCTTTTATGAGTACTTACGCAGTGAGAAAGGCCTAAGTCTTTATACGCAGCGAAATTATAAGCAGCAGTTAGAGAGCATGGGTTTGTATCTCATGTCTGTCGGCGTCGACGGTTGGATAAATGTTGATGCCGGTTGGGTGCGTCAGCTTGCCAGTAAAGGTATGCGTTCGGGAATGAAAGAGAGCAGCATCGCCACTCGTCTTTCTTCACTGCGTAGTTTCTTTGATTTTCTGATATTGCGTGGCGAAATGAATGCCAATCCCGCCAAAGGGGTGTCTGCACCAAGGAAAAAGCGTCCTTTGCCGAAAAACCTTGATGTAGACGAAATGGCGCAACTGCTCGAAGTGAATGAAGATGACCCTCTGTCTATTCGTGATCGCGCCATCATGGAGCTGATGTATGGTGCTGGTTTGCGTTTGGCTGAGCTGGTATCGATTAATGTCAAAGACGTTAACTTCAGCGCTGGTGAAATACGTGTGGTCGGTAAAGGGAACAAAGAACGTGTCGCTCCTTTTTCTGGAATGGCGAAAGAGTGGCTGAACAACTGGTTGAAAATTCGTGGGCAGCTAGCAAACGCAGATGAAGACGGGTTATTTGTCTCTAAGCTGGGTAGCCGAATCTCTCACCGAAGTGTGCAAAAACGTATGGCAGAGTGGGGACAGAAACAAGCGGTTCCGAGCCATATCAGCCCTCACAAACTGCGTCACTCGTTTGCCACACACGTACTGGAATCAAGTAATAACCTTAGGGCTGTGCAAGAGTTGCTCGGGCACGAGAATATCTCGACAACTCAAATCTACACTCACTTGGATTTCCAACATTTAGCGCAGGTTTACGACCAAGCCCATCCAAGAGCTCATAAGCGTAAGCAAAACAAAGATAAGGAGTGAGTGATGCAAGTTTATCGCAGCCTTTCACCCATTCAGGCGATGACATTTGATCTGGATGATACCCTTTATGACAATCGTCCGGTCATTCATCATGTCGAAGAGCAAGTAGCTCTTTGGCTGTTTCAGCATCACCCAGTGACGGCGAGCAAACCATTAGTATGGTGGAAAGCATTAAAAGCCAAATTAGCTAAGGATGACCCTTGGTTACCGCATGATGTGAGCTTGTGGCGTTTTGAGCAAATTCGTCAAGGCTTGATGTTATTAGGTTATTCGGAAACTGATGCGCGTATCGCGGCTACCGATGCGATGCTGGAAGTACATCGGCTGCGCAACTTAGTGGATGTGCCTGATGAGACACATAAAGTTCTTGCTGAGCTTGCTGCAAAAATTCCGTTGGTGGCGATTACTAATGGCAATGTTGATCCTGAGAAAATCGGTTTAGCCCAGTATTTTCAGCTGATATTAAGAGCCGGCCCTGACGGACATGCAAAACCGTATCCGGATATGTTTTTACGTGCGCAGGAATTTTTAGGCTTGCCCGCGCAATCCATCTTGCATGTCGGAGATCATCCCGTAAAAGATGTGATGGGGGCTAAGAAGCACGGCTTTCAAGCGTGTTGGTATAATGATCGAGGTCTCACATTACTTGCAACGCGTAAGGCTAAAATCCTTCCAGATCTCGAAATTAATCAAATTGAGCAATTATCACAACTCATAAGATGACATACCTATGCGTCCATGCAGTATAATTATTAACAATAATAACAAAAGATTCATAACGCTTTGATGTGAATCTTTCTCCATTAGTCGGGCTAGCCAACGTTCATGTTCACGTCATCGCTACTAATCACCTCTGAGCAATCTGTAAAGAATGTTATTGATGAAAATGCTGTTAACAATGATGGCATAACACTTATTCAGTTATTTTCTAATCAGCCGCAGAACGAAGTTGTTGAAATTGCTAACCAACTCATGGGTGTCTATCCAAACGCTCATATTGTTGGTATGAGCTCATCATATGTGATTCACCAAGGTTCAATTCATCAAAACGCAACTTTGCTTATTTTTACTCAGTTTCAGAATGTGACGCTGAGTTCGACCGTGGTGAACTATACCGATCAGTTGCTTGTGGACTGCAGCAAGCTTGCACAAAGACTCAAACTTAAGGCTGATACCAAAGCGATCATTTGTTTTACTGACCGAATGGAGTTCACTCGACGTGAGAGAATTACCCAGTTCAGTCAGTTTTCAAGCGTGCCTATTTTTGGTGGTGCGTCTTGCCCAACAGACAATGGTCGTTGGGTGCTATTAGGTAATAAGTGTTATGAAAACTCGTTGGTTGCTTCTGCACTTCACGGTGAATCTCTGCATATCACGGGCGACAGTTATACGGAATGGAACCCTATTGGACGCCCGTTTAGGGTAACGAAATCCTCAGAGCGGAATTTGCAGTGTCTAGATGGTGAACCTGTCCATGCAATTTATGACCGTTATTTGGGTGATTCTAAATCTGTCCCAGTCGAGTTGCTGCAACATTTTCCGTTGATTAAAGGTGACAGTAAGCAGCAAGATGTCTACTTGCCATTAAGTCTTACTGAAGACGGCATCTTACTTAATCGTGAATTGCATATCGGCGATGAAGTTCGATTTTGCTTCGATCACCCTTCATTAACTCTTGGTCAGGTTCAGCTTGGAGCTGAACGTTTATCGAAATTTCAGCCAGAGCAGATTTTTGTATATAACTGTTTGTCTCGCCTGCAATTTATGGAAGAAAACACGGAGTTGCTCCCATTGCAACGAGTGGCTAATTCTTACGGCACTTACTGTGCGGGTGAATTGACTCGTACTGGTGAACATCAGCAAGTGCTGCATCACAGCATGACCTATCTGGCGTTACGCGAAGGTGAAGCAGAGAGTATTGAAGACCACTCATCTGAAGAAGCCCAAGGGCACAATGTTATTGCTCCGTTATTCTGCTTAATACGTAACGCGCTGGCCGATGTCGACAGAATGAATCAGAACCTTGAGCAGAAGATTCAGACTCAGGCGTCACTGCTCACTTCCAGTTATCGTGTTGATAGGCGTACTGGTTTACCAAACCGAGAAGCACTGCGTGAACGTTTGTCATTAATGGGTAAGGACGATCACCTGATCACCCTAAAATTAACCAACTTCAGCCGTATTAACGAAAAATACGGTTACCAAGTAGGTGACCAACTTCTGCAAGACTTGAGCGACCATTTTCAGCAATATATGAATCAAATGCTGGCGGGGCGAAGCACATTATATGCGATTGGCGTAGGTGAGTGGGCATGTGTGTTTCGCAGTGATTATGGTAGCGACTACATCCACCAGCAATTTTCGGCCTTTGTTGAGCAGCTAGAAAACTTCAACTTTGAACCTTATGGTTTGCCTGAGGTGGATTACTTATCTGTCTCACTCTGTGCTGGTTTTGTCAGTCGAAGGGATTTCCCCGATGCAGGTAAAGATGACTTACTGTTGCGATCTATTGAAGCGCGCCGCTTTGCGCAAAATCAGAACCGACATTTTTATTGCGCCAGTGATTTACTTACCCGAGAGCAGGTCAGGCAGGAGCAATTAAGCTGGCTATCATGTGTCAGCAGAGCTGTGCTTGGCAATAATGTTCAGGTTTTTGCTCAGCCGATAGTGAAAGCGAACACCCATGAACTGTCGTCTTATGAATGTTTGGTTCGTATCGAAGATGATGGTGAAATAATACTGCCGGGGCGCTTTCTACCTATTGTCGAAGGGACGCATCTATACTCGCGCTTAAGTCGCCAAATGATATCTCGAACTTTTGAGCTAATGCACTCTCGCAGCGAGTCGTTTTCTATCAACTTGTCGCCACAAGATTTTATGAGTGACAAAACGCTTCGTCATTTAGAAGACGCAATCCAGAAATTGGCTGACCCAACCAGAGTCGGTCTGGAAGTGTTAGAAACGGAGCAAATCAAAGATTACGGGCACATGATTGAAGTGTGTAATCATTTCCGCTCTCTGGGGGCTTCAATCATTGTCGATGACTTTGGATGCGGTTATTCCAATATTGATGAGATTGTGAAGTTAGAACCTCAGATTATTAAGCTCGACGGTAGCCTGATTCGTAATATCGATAAAGACGTCAAGCAACGTAAAATTGCCCAGCAGCTTGTCAGGCTATGTCAGGTGCTCGATGCAAAAACGGTTGCCGAGTTTGTTCACAATGAAGAGGTTTGCCGAATCAGTGAGGATATGGGCATTGATTACCTGCAAGGCTTCTATCTTGGTCAACCAAGCCGTCTAAGCTAGTTTTCTCGCCTTACAAGCAAGCGGACACTAATAGACATGTCCGCTTTTATCCGCCTGATAAACCTTGCTGAAATGGGCGAGGAAATGATTGAGTTTTTCTGCATCACTAAGGTTTCCGCTTATCGCCAGAATCTCGCTGGCAACCTCTAGTGTACATAGGTGTCCGTCGCTTTGATTACGCCTCAGCTGGTAGTTTGATACCTGACTTGGGGTAAGGTGAACTCTTGGAACATCATCCAGCCACGGGCTTTTGCGCTCCATTTTCTTCGCTTCCTGCCAGGTTCCGTCAAGAACAATAAAATGTGCGCTCTTACTGAGTTGTTTGGCGGTTTCTAACGCCACATCTAAAGGAATGCTCTCTTCACTTGGGTATACCAGAAAAGAGAGGTATTCACTGTTGCTAATTCTTGCAACAAGCGATCGGCTTTCTTCCACTCGGCTCCATTTGAACTCTTGGCACAAAGGCAGAGCTTCAAGCAGCCATTTTCCTGTGTTGGTTTCCCGCAGATACTCATTTTCATGCATCAGCAGCGACAACGGCATGTCGCTGTCTAACATCGGGATGTTTTGGCAGACGCATTGCAAACGCAATCCGCATTTGGGGCACGCACCGTTTGAAGCTTGAGACTCTGAATCTAACGACATACTTTCAATTACTCGGTTGTGCCTTTGGCAGAAAACAAAACTAAGCCGCCGTTCGCAATTGGATAGACGATGTTGCCCACTCGTTCTTTCTCAGCAATAAGCTGCTTATCTTGCTTGGTGAAAATTCGCTCGGATACCAAGTATTGCTGCTGGTGGTGAGTCATCACCACTTGTACTTGTGTTTGATTCAGTTGTTGCCAATAGCCTTTTTCAACTATAGCGGGATCGCCATTGCTATAAGTGTATTCAGTGGTTGCTGTGTGGTCGCTGCTCAGCGTTAGGTTGACACTAAAGTTGGTGTTTTGTGTCGAGCTGGCGAAGTACTCTCCTGTCCATGATAGTGTCGGATCACTGTTGCCTAGCGTCGCACAACCTTTGTAGCTGCGATTGGCCAAGGTGAGGTTGGAAGACCAACCGTACAAACTGTCACTCATGCCATCAGAACAGGTTTGACGTACAAGAGTAAGTTGACCGCCCTTAAACTGGTAATGGCGTGTGGCTGGTGAAATTTCACTGCCTTTTAACGTGGTGATCTGTGGTTCTTCACCCATTGGCTGGAAAGTTAATTTGTCTTTACCCAGCTTAATGTTCCAGTTTGGTTCAGTACCGAATGCGGTAGTTGGAGAACTTGGTCGTTGGCAGCGCTTAGGGTTTTCTGCACTGATGATATTGATGTTCTCTACCACAAATTTCGCACTGTAGTCGCCTTTGTAGCTGGTTTTGCTCGGTGGTGTTAAATGACCAATCAGTTCACCGTACATGGCCTGATAAGGTGAATGAGAAAGCTTCATGGTTTGCTGCACTAAAGAGGCCAGCATATCGAGCAGGAATTGCTGGTTGCTGCCACAAGGCGTGAACGTTCGTGTGTCACTGCCAACCACAACTTCTCCGCGCATGATGAAAGTCTGAGGCTTGACGCTGGAAGGCTGATCTAAACTGGCTTTTACGTTATCTTGCATAGACTCAGGCGCAGATGACGTTGTTGAACAAGCTTGTAAAAGACAAGCCGATAAAATGGCAATTGGGGTAATCAGCACCTTCATGGTTGCTTTTCCTCATGGCAAAAACGAACGGATTTCATTATGGCATATTGGTTATTCAAAACTGAACCAGACACCTTTTCGATTGATACTTTACGCATCCAACAAGTTTCTTGCTGGGAAGGGGTGAGAAACTACCAAGCGAGAAACATGTTACGTGATGACATCAGAATTGGCGATTTAGTTCTAATTTATCATTCATCTTGCAAAAATGTGGGGGTCGCAGGGATTGCCAAAGTCGTGCGTGAAGCCTATTCAGACCATTTTGCATTCGACCCTGAAAGCGACTATTTCGATGCAAAGTCGAGCCCAGAAAATCCACGCTGGGTTATGGTGGATGTGGAATTTGTACGTAAAACAAAACGTTTGATTCCACTTGGTGTACTAAAGGCTATGCCTGAGCTTAGTGAGTTAGCGTTAGTGAAAAAAGGCAACCGCTTGTCGATCATGCCAGTTTCAGAGCAAGAGTGGCAGGCGATTTTAAGTAAAGAAGAGTTGGGTAAGTCTGCACGCTAAAAAAACAGGCAGCGTGTGCTGCCTGATTAAAGAGTAGGGGGACTCTTTAAAAAACGGTTTGTACTCTTTCAGGATGGCCTGTCAGTTAAAACAGGTGCTCGTGAAGGTAATGCGCGACAGCATCATCCGCATGGCTACCAATCACTTCGACTTTAGGTAACGCTTTCATCACTTTTTCATGAGCGGTACCCATCACCAGACCTTTTCCAGCCATGGATAGCATCTCTACATCGTTCATGCCGTCACCAAATGCGATGCAGTTTTCCAATGTTAGATTCAAAGATTCAGCCACCGCTTTAAGCGCATCACCTTTAGAAACGCCAGCGCCCATCACCTCCAAGCAATAAGGCGTAGAGAAGGCTACATTCACTTGACCTGCGAATTTTTCGTTAATCAGATTCTCATAAACAACCAGCATTTCATGGTCGTGGTCTTCATTGGTGAAGAAGACTTTTGCGATACCGTCAGTAGGAGCATTATTGATATCAAACAGCTGATAATGGAAGCCAGACTCGTTGTGATATTCACGCAGGGCTTCATCTTCACGGCTCATCAACCAAGTATCGTTACGGTAGATATGAGTGACGATTCGTTTATCTTCTTTAACTAAATCAATAATCGCTTGTACTAAATCCTGAGGTACGTTTTTGCTGTACATCTCAGCATCGTTCTGGTCGTGAACACGAGCACCGTTAGAGGTAATCATATAAGCTGGGATACCTGCGATTTCGCGAATACCCGCAACATCAACATGGTGACGTCCTGTTGCAAAGATAAAAGTGAAGCCTTTTGCATGTAGCTCTTTTAGCGTTTTCTTCGAGAAAGCACTGAGCTTGTGATCCGGCGCCAATAGGGTGCCATCCAGATCAGAAGCCACGATTTTGATTGGGTTTTCGTTACTTACTACGCTCATGTCTCTCTCTTAACTACGTCAGATATGATATTAATTGCCGTTCATTGGGCTTAAGTGTATGCCAAAAAGGATCGAAAAAAGAGGGAAAACCTTTTTATCCGTCATTTCCCTATTTGTTCTCAGACAAGATTGCCGCTTAATCAGCAGCTTTTTCTGCGTTGGAGAAATGCTTCAGTACTGCATCCAATGCCTGATTGCGGAATTCATCTTTCTCAAAAAGAATTTCGTGTTTTGCATCAAGAATCATCAACAGCTCGCTGTTCGGGTTGGTCTTGGCTAATCGGGCGATAAACTTTATCTGTGCGGCATTACTGACGATGGTATCTTTGCCACCTTGCAGCACTAATGTCGGAATGGTGATCTGCCTTGTGAGCTGAATGCACTGCTTGGTTGCCATCAAGCTTTGCCATACCCAGCGAGTGCTTGGGCCTCCCAGTTTCAGTTCAGGCTTCTGCTCATATAACTCACGGAACCAGCGATAGCGCACTTCACACTGAGTCAGAGGGTTATCTTCAAAAGGTTTTGGATAGTAGTCCGTATAGCCGGGAGCATAGGTTGGCTTGCTGGCCGTTGCGGTTAACACCTGCGTCAGGGTAATGGCTATCGGTCGGATCTGCCATGGAACGTTAATACCGAACATTGGAGCACTAAAAGCGACGGCATCAAAAGGATGCTGCGGATGCGTTTGTAGATATCGTGCGGTCACTGCGCCGCCCATTGAGTGAGCGAGCACAAAGCGCTGTTGATAATGGCTGAGGCTAAAGTGCTTAACCAGATCGTTCATATCCGTCAGATAATTCTGAAACTCATCCACATAACCCATCTGCTTGTTGTCGATTAAGCGTTCAGACAGACCTTGTCCTCGATGGTCAAAAGAATAAATGTCATAGCCTTGCTGGAAGAGATCGTAAAACAGTTCTTGGTATTTCCAACAGGATTCAATTCTGCCATTCACGACCACTATGGCTTTGCTGTGCTCTTGGGATGTGATTTTGCACCAGTAAAGTTGTTTTCTATCAAATGATTGCAGAAATCCTTCTTGTCGCTGTTCCCACAATGCTTTGATTTCATTTTCGATACGTTGGGAAAAGTTTGACTCTTGCGTATAAGAGTGACAGGTTGTATTTTTTTGGCTCATAATTTACGTGCTAGAAAGCCGTCGTGGCTGAAATTGAATGTTAAGAATAAGGGAGTTAGGCGGAAATGCAATCGATCTGCCTACTTGCTTTTAGACCGATTGATGTTATTTTTGTTGTCCTCGTGGAGAGTAAAAATTAAGCAGTCGTAGTGAGTTGTTCACTGATCGCATAGAGTTGAATTGCCTTGGCCATTTACTTCTATAGTTATGAGTGTAATTGCAAATGTTGAGCACTCAATAGAGCTTAATTGAACTGTATTCGTTGAAGGTAATATGTACACCACTTATGTAGCACGACAGCCGATATTAAATTCGAAACGACACACTCTAGGGTATGAGTTGTTGTTTCGTGACGGCGAGCAAAATAGTTTTCCTCAGCATGTGGATGCTGATCGTGCTACTTATCGTCTGATTGTTGAAAACTTTCTTTCGATTGGGACCAATCCTGCGATTGATAACTCTCGTTGCTTTATCAACTTCCCTTATAACAGCCTGATACGTAGGTTGCCACTGACTCTTCCTAAGCAAAAAATAGTGATTGAAGTACTGGAAACTTGCCGTCCAACGGATGAGCTTCTGGAAGCAATTATTGAACTGAATAACGAAGGTTATTTGATTGCTCTGGATGACTTTGTCTATTCGCCTGAGTGGGAAAGATTTCTGCCTTACGTGCAAATTATTAAGCTCGATATTATGGCAATGGGGATTGATGCCGCTTGTGCGATGGTGAAAAAACAACTCGCCAGAGGCAGCAGAAAACGCTATCTCGCGGAAAGAGTTGAGACGGAAGATGAGTTCCGTTCAGCGCGAGAGGCCGGCTTCCGATTTTTCCAAGGCTATTTTTTCAGTAAGCCTGAAATCATCAAGCAACGCTATGTGAGCCCCAAACACATTGTGGCTATGCAGCTTTTCCAAGAAGTGTGTAAACCGCACGTCGACTTTGTACGAGTGGAACAGCTGGTGGCTAAAGATGTCGCGCTTTCTTATAAGCTACTCTGTTTTGTCAACAGCATAACGGAACGCATTGAGGTACCGATTTCTTCGTTTCGTCAGGCCTTGGTTTATCTTGGTCAGGACCGACTCAAGATCTTCGTATCACTGGCGGTTGCTTCTTATATTTCCAATCATAAACCTAAAGAACTGTATAACCTGTCGTTGCAGCGAGCGCAGTTCTGTCAACTCACCGCTACCCGCCGCAAGTTTGATGAACACAAAGATCAAGCTTTTCTAATCGGCTTATTTTCGGTGCTGGATGCGATGTTAGATATCTCCCTCGACGTTATTGTCGAACAATTGCCACTGACCGAGTCCGTTAAAGAAGCGTTGAATAAGCGATTAGGACCATTTGGAGAGTTGCTAAATCTCGAAGAATGCTTTGAAAAAGCAGACTGGCAAGGTGTGCAGGATTACTGCGAGTTACTCGGGCTTTCATATGAAGATGTGGCACGAGATCTCAACGAAGCACAGCGTTGGAGCCAAGAGACAAGTAGCTTGGTATAAGCGACTAAGTATGAATAACCCTTGCCACGAATAACCAGCGAACTTTCGCCAGTGGTTTGGGTTAGATGAATTTTTGATGACAGCAACGGCACGCGCATTGACGCGTGCTTTTTTATATCTAATATATTCACATATCCGTATATATGAGAGATAGCTATGTTACCTCATCAGTTTTTTAAACTACTTGCAGATGAAACTCGAATGAGATGTTTACTGCTAATCGCAAGAGAACAAAGGTTGTGCGTGTGTGAGTTAACGCATGCGCTTGATGAAAGCCAGCCTAAAATTTCTCGTCATCTTGCCCAGCTGCGTCAGTCGGGTGTTTTGACTGACGAACGTCAAGGCCAGTGGGTGTACTACAAGGTTTCTGATCAGTTACCTGGGTGGCTAAACAAGATTATCGATGGTTTGAAGCAATCAAACTGTTTACAGCAGCAATACAGTGTCGATACGCAGCGTTTGAGCGATATGACGGACAGACCGTCTTGCTGCTAACGAATTGTTCCACATGCGCTTCTTATTAAAAGAACCGCTTGCTGCAAAAGCTTTTTAATTTCAGATATTAGGGAAACAAAGAATGACAATTAAAGTGGGTATTAACGGCTTTGGTCGTATTGGTCGATTAGCGATGCGTGCTGCGTACGATTGGCCTGAGTTAGAGTTCGTACAAATTAACGATGTGGCAGGTGATGCCACCACACTGGCGCATTTGTTGGAATTCGATTCTATCCAAGGTCGCTGGCACCATGAAGTTGCCGCAGAAGGCAATGAAATCGTCATTGCTGGAAAGCGCATCAAAACGACTCAGGAACGTGATATCGCTGCAATTGACTGGTCTGGTTGTGATGTGGTGATTGAATCGACAGGTGTTCACCGTAAAACTTCATTCCTCAACAAGTATCTTGAGCAGGGTGTAAAGCGTGTCGTTGTCTCAGCACCTGTGAAAGAAGAAGGTATCGCCAATATTGTTGTGGGTGTCAATGACCACATTTTTGACCCAGCACAGCATCGTATTGTGACTGCGGCTTCTTGTACCACAAACTGTATTGCACCAGTGGTAAAAGTGATTCATGAGAAATTAGGTATCGAGCAATCTTCTTTCACCACCATTCACGATTTAACCAACACTCAAACTATCCTTGATGCGCCACATAAAGATCTACGTCGTGCTCGCGCATGTGGCATGAGCTTAATTCCAACTACAACAGGTAGTGCAACCGCTATCGTGGAAATTTTCCCTGAACTAGCAGGCAAAATTAACGGCCATGCAGTACGTGTTCCATTAGCGAACGCATCGCTGACGGACATCATTTTTGACGTCAAACGTGATACCACAGCTGAAGAAGTTAATGCATTGCTGAAAGAAGCATCTGAAGGTGAGCTTAAAGGCATTCTAGGTTTTGAAGAGAAGCCATTAGTGTCTATCGACTATCGTGGTGACCAGCGTTCAACCATCGTTGATGCTCTATCAACTATGGTTGTTGGGACGCGCATGGTGAAAATCTATGCTTGGTATGACAATGAAATGGGCTACGCAACCCGTACGGCTGAGCTAGTCCGTAAAGTAGGGGAGGCACAATAATGTCTAATTCAACCAAGGTTCACCCTACTTGGGAGCTCACTGTTGACTCATCAGCATTAGTATTGATGCCTTGTCCGGGCACCAAAGAGCTGGGTTTAACGGAAAGTATTCAGCAGTTAAAAGAAAGTGGTGTGAAAGCGATTGTCACTGCCATTACCCGTGAAGAGATGCATGAAAAACACGTTGAAGAGCTTGGCGTTATCGCGCAAGCCAACGGTATCTCTTGGATTCACCTGCCGATTGAAGACGATGCGGTGCCTGATGAGAGGTTTGCTGAGCATTGGCCAACCGTAAGTCCACAGCTTCGCAATCTGCTCAAAAAAGGCGATAAAGTTGCGCTGCATTGTATGGGTGGTTCTGGCCGTACGGGATTATTGGCAGCACATCTGTTGCTGGATATGAACTGGGACCTCGAAACCATTATTTCTCAAGTTCAATCGCTACGTCCGGGTGCGTTCACCAAGCCCGAGCAACGTGAATATATTGAACATGTAGCAGCAGTGATCAGCTAATTAAGCTTTGGGATCATTATGATCCCGAAGCTCCCTTTGGATCAGTATTATGTTGAAAGTGATTTCAAATTTGGATTCATCGATCCGCCAATATATGTTAGTGACGTTCAACTACTGGAACTTCACTCTCACGGATGGCGCATTGAGAATGCTGGTGGTGTTGTATTTCCATCAGTTGGGTTATGGAACCTTAGCCATAGCTTCTTTGTTCTTGTTTTATGAGTTCTTCGGCGTTGTGACCAATCTGATTGGCGGCTGGTTAGGTGCAAGGCTTGGCCTGAACAGAACGATGAATATTGGCCTTGCGATGCAAATCATCGCGCTGGTTATGCTGGCTGTTCCTCCGGCTTGGTTGACGATCCCATGGGTAATGGCTGCTCAGGCGATGTCTGGTATCGCAAAAGACCTCAACAAAATGAGCGCGAAAAGTGCGATTAAGACTCTGGTGCCTGATGAGCAACAGGGGGCTCTGTACCGTTGGATTGCAGTATTAACTGGGTCAAAAAATGCGTTAAAAGGGTTAGGCTTTTTCCTTGGCGGCTTGTTGTTAACAGCGGTTGGCTTTAAAGGTGCGGTACTGCTGATGGCTGCAGTTTTGACACTTGTGCTGATTGGTAGCTTGTCAGGGCTTAAACAGGAGCTGGGTAAAGCGAAGAATAAACCAAAGTTCTCTGAGATTTTTTCTAAGTCTCCTGCGGTGAATATTCTTTCTGCGGCTCGAATGTTTCTTTTTGGTGCTCGTGACGTTTGGTTTGTGGTTGCTTTGCCGGTCTATTTGGGAACGGTGTTCGAGTGGGATCACCTTTGGGTGGGCGGTTTCCTAGCCTTGTGGGTGATTGGTTACGGTATTGTGCAAAGCCAAGCTCCAAGAATTACGGGCAAGGCGCAAGGGCGAGTTCCTGATGGGCATGCTGCATTTCGTTGGGCGTTAGGGTTAAGTATCGTAACGGCTGCTGTGGCGTTAGGTATCAGCCAAAACTGGCATCCTCAATGGGTGATCGTGATTGGTTTAATGTTGTTTGGCGCTGTATTCGCGGTAAACTCATCGCTTCATTCCTATTTAATTGTCAGCTACGCCAAAGGAGACGGTGTCTCTCTTGATGTCGGCTTCTACTACATGGCTAATGCGATGGGACGACTGATTGGGACCATATTGTCTGGTTATCTCTTTCAGGTGAGTGGTTTAGCCGCCTGTTTATGGGTGTCATTAGCCTTTTTAATTGTGACCAGCATCATCTCATTGCGTTTACCAAGACTTAGCAGTGAGCATTGAATTCTTGCACCGAAGTGAGTTCTAACACTAAGCCCTCCGATGAGGGCTTTTTTTACGTCTAATTTTTCTGTTTGTTTACTCCCTGATATTCAATCAGTGTAATGTTGACTAAGGTTTACCACTGACTGACGTATTATTTTAATTGTGCTTTATAGTTGTAAATGAAAAATGGTTTCGAGTGCAGATTGACTAGAGAGAATCGTTGAATGACAAAACGAGTAATATTTTTTGATTTAATGCGCTGTGTGGCTGCGGTGGCGGTAATTGCGATTCATGTCCTAGCCCCTTATCGGGAGCTACAAAACTCGATTCCTTATGGTGAATGGGCGACGGCCGTTACGGTAAACGGCATGACTCGCTGGGCGGTACCTGTGTTTATTTTGATCTCTGGTGCCTTGATGCTGAGTGATACGCGTCCTTTTGATTTTGGTTATTACGTCAAAAGACGTCTTGGAAAGGTACTCGTTCCTTTTATTGCTTGGTCTGTCTTCTATGCCTACCTTTCTGGCTGGAGTTCTGCTGGCTTCGATTCTGCGTTAGCTGTGGAAGTACTGCAAAATAGCCCGCACCACGAGACGTACTATCATCTGGGCTTTTTCTACTATTTCATCCCGCTTTATTTTGTTATTCCTGTACTGCAATGGTTGATGAAACGAACGGATGACACGGCTTGGTATGTCTATCTTGGAATGTGGCTAATCACTACCACGTTATTCCTGTTCCATATTGATGGCCCTTGGAGCTATGAGATTTGGCTTTATATCGGCTATTTACCGCTTGGATATCTGCTTTATAAGAAGCTGCCGATTAATCCAGTAACGGTCGGGTTAGCGGTTGTTTTAGGTGGTGTTTCTTTCTACTTTACGGTGAATTCGGTAGTTGAGCTTAGTCTCGCAAATGGTGAGTACAGTGTCGGTCGCTGGTTCTCATACAAAACGCTTAACGTAGTGGTGGCGGCTAGTATGGTTTTTGTGTTGTGCCGTGCTGTTGGAGAATCATTATCCGAAGGTGCGAAGAAAGTGGTGAGCGTAATCAGCCAGCATAGTTTGGGTATTTATCTACTTCACCCAATTTTCCTTTGGCCAATGAAAGAGTTTGGTTGGCATCAGGGTCATCCGGCATGGGTCATACCTTTATGGATAATCATTAGCGGTGCAGGTGCGTTGGCGGTGAGTTGGTTATTGTCACAGTCGTCAAAGACTCGCTGGTTGCTGCCTTAGTGCAGACCACTTGGCTTATTTAATAACACTGATGACTCGTTAACGTTGTAAAGAAAAGTGGATGAACTGAGTTCCTCGATAGGTGAGTATGCCTTTGTCACCAGAATTAATAGAGTGAAAGTAGTGCGCTCCTACTTGGAACTCTCTCTTTGGACCCAAGCGGCCTTTTTGCACGTAGATCCAAAATTCTTGATCATCTTCTCCGATGAAAGGATTGTCTACCGCGATGGACTGCTTATCTAGAATGGTGACTTGTGCTTGTTTCTCTGGAGCGTTTTCACCTTGCATATGGTGTCGGTAGAAGCGAGAAAAAAGTAAGAGCGCCACTACAAGCAGCATGATGAGTGTTGCAAGTAAAGTAATCTGCATAGTGACTCCTAAAGCAAAATGATGGTTTCATTTTACGTATTAGTTTGATTTTTCGTGTTACGTAACGTTATAAAAGGGATATAGCGCGTTGATTGGTCTTATTTTTTCGGCGCACTTCACACTTTGTTGCTTGGCTTTGCCAATACTTAAAGTGAGATACGTATAAATAGAAAAGCCCATAAGTGAAAGTCGAAGAATCAGTACATTGATGGCGATTTTAAAAGGAGAACTTCGATGTCGGACATAGAACAAGTTGTTCTTCGTACTCGAAAGTTAGAAAGATTGCTGCGCGAACAGTATCACGCGCGAGGCAAAGGACTGCATCAACTGATCAGCAGTTGTGAAGAGCGTTTACCCCATGATGTTATCGCGAAACTGCGTTTTGTCGCGACAATTCGCAACAAAGTCGTGCATGAAGACCGCTATAAGCTTGAAGACCGCAGAGCATTTCTAGCTGTGTGTAATGAGTGTGAAAAAGAGCTCACACCTCGCAGTAGTCGTTTTGTATGGGGAATTGTAATTTCATTAGTCATGTTCATGACCATGATGGCTCTCGTTTTCTACTACATACATTGGGAAGAGCTAAGTAAACACATTCAGTAGCTGCGAAACGTTTAACAATTTGAAAATAAAAAAGGACGCAATTGCGTCCTTTTTTATTTGTATAACATTGGGTTAGTACATCATTGGCAGTGTCATCAAGCCAACGATAACTGCGATCATTACCAAACCTTGTTTTTGAGATGAAGAAATCATAACACTGCTCCTTTTCTGCCTATTCACCTGTGGAATTAGATTAACACTGTTTTAATGGCTTGATCAACACATTCTTTTCTAATGGCTTAAAATAATAACTTTAACTGGTCACATTTGCTCTATTTTGGTGATGTTTACGTGTGTTTTTGGTGCGTTCATTTAATCGCCCTTGTGGCTTTTTATTGCTCTATTTGGTTTTAAGTGTATGAAAATTATGTTTTTAAATGTTTTTTAATAGTGTTCTATTTCGTTTTTTTGATTGTGGGGGGCGGTTGGTCTGGTTTGGTCTTGTTAAGTTAATTTTGTTGTTGTTTATCCTGAAATGGTTTCCTTTGTTGATATCTTTTCTCATTAATTTTCTTTCTCACGGGAAATATTATCCATTATTGGCTACTAATTTTGTTTTTTGTCATTAGCTCGTTTGTGTTTTGCATTTTTGGGGTTTGTTGTATATAAATTATTGTAATTTAATGGTTTATTTTAATTGTTTATTCTTTTGTTTTAAAAAGGCAAACGTTTGCCTTTTTGTTTTATTGTGATTGTGTGGGGGGAATGTGGCTAGCCTTTGTTATTGGTTTAACTTTAGTGTTTAATGCATTTTTATTGGTGTGTTTAGGCGTTTTTAATGGGTAGCAGAGGAAAGTTGAGGGCAATGAATCATAATCAAGATCCAATTTTTGTCTTTCATTTCTGGACATCCGATCTAACCTCTCTACACTGGCGGCAGATTGTTAATGAGGTATAGGCATGTTGGGCTGGATTTCGGCTTTAATATCTGGATTTATCAGCATATCTGCGTTTGAAAGCAATAAAGCGAAGCTGGCTGTGGTGTTCAATACACTGTGTTTAGGTCTGTTATCGTTGATGCTGTTATTGTCGATAATAGGTAATCAGCAAGATGATTGGTCGGTAGCACCTTTATGGGTTCTTGCCGGTTTGGTCGTTTCTGTGGTTGCAGATATTTATAGAATTCAGCAAAAGCAGGCTAAAGCTTGTTTTAGCGCTTTTCTCGTCGTACAGCTCTTTTATAGCAAAGCGTTTTGGATACAACTTACCGGGCCGATGATCTGGTGGTTACCTGCTTTGCTCATTGCCGCAAGTATTGTGGCGTTTTTCCTCTTGTTACCTCAAATCGATACTCTTATTTTTCCTGTAACCATTATGGGAATGATGTTACTCCAGATGACATGGGCATCAGGGGAAGTTTGGATTACCACTCCAACACACGCATCTTTGCTCGGTTTTATCGGTAGCTTAAGTTTTATCGTTTCGACAATCATTCTCGCTATCCATGATTATCGACAGCCTTTGCGCTATGGCAAAACCTTAATCGGTGGAAGCTATCTACTCGCCCAAGCGCTAATTGTTGCCTCCGTTGTTATTTAAGGCTGTTTTAAATCAACGCTACGATTGAATAACAGCGATAAGCTAAGACTCCTTCTGTTCAAAAACTCAATAGGAGAGTCAAAGTGGAACAACACATTCATGCTCATAAAATTTTGAATCAGTTGAAGGTACAGCCTATGACTGAAGAGCAACTGCGTCAGTTTATTGCTGCTGAATTTGGCACCCAAGTGCTTTTCCGTACCTGCAAACTTTCTGGCATGGATACCGATACTGTGCTTGAGTTCTTTCAGGCAAAGCAGAAAGTGATCATTAAAGATGGTGTATGGCACTTAAATCTGGCAGAGATTTGTCAGCATTAATTTGTGCCTATAGTGATGGCCGTGTCTATTAGTTGTGCCAGTTTTTTCGTGCTTCAGGCCGCGATTGTTGCTAATCGTAAAATCTGAAGTACGTTGATATACTGCGCCATTATGCTTATTGACACTGAGACACTATGGACATCCTATCTGCCGCTACCTTGTTATTTCTCATCATGGATCCATTGGGCAACTTGCCTATCTTCTTATCGATCCTAAAACACATTGACGCCAAGCGCAGACGTATTGTTCTGATTCGGGAGATGCTGTTCGCTCTCGCGATTTTGATGCTGTTCTTGTTTGCTGGTCAGTCAATAATGGACTTCCTGCATGTCCAGCCTGAAACACTGAGTATTTCTGGGGGCATTATTCTTTTCATCATCGCGATTAAGATGATTTTCCCTAGCGCAGGCAGTATTACGGGGCTTGCTGCAGGGGAAGAACCTTTTATTGTGCCTTTAGCTATTCCTTTGATTGCGGGACCTACCGTGATTGCAACTCTGCTGTTACTCTCTAGTCAAAACCCGACTCAGCTGTTAGAGCTGTCTGCGGCTGTCATGATTGCCTGGACGGGAACTTCCGTCATTCTGATGTTTAATGGATTCTTCCATAAAATTCTGGGAGAGCGTGGTTTGAAAGCGGTTGAGAGGTTGATGGGTTTATTGCTGGTGATGATTTCTACGCAGATGTTCCTCGACGGTATAAAAAGCTACGTTGGTCTTTAGTCTGTTATTCAAAATTGGGTTAACGCAATAGTCAGAAAGTCACAAAGAAAATCGTTGATGAGTAAGTACGGTCTGTCTGCTTCTTTAGCTATTTAAGGTTTAGTTATTTAAGGGTTAGCTATGGGCTGTATCTTCAGTTTCTGGTTTTCTTTTTTGTTTGATGTATTGGCGTGGGCTTAAAGCGAATTTCTTCTTAAAGCATTTGGAAAAATAGTTGCTGTCACTAAAACCGGATTGCTCTGCCACTTGCTGAATCGGCATAGGATTGTCATTGGTCAGTAAGGCGTGCGCGTACTTGAGCTGCATCTCTCGTAAATACAGATTCGGCGATGTGTTGAGAAACTGTTTAAACAACCTTTCGAGCTGTCGCTGGCTAATAAATGCGGCTTGGGCGATATCGCGACTATGCATATTGCTGCCGGTAAAATTTTGTTCAATAAATATCAGCGCTCTGCCTAAAGCCATGGTGGTTTGAGGAAGGTCTTGCGTTTGTTGTTGGTACATTCGCGCCAAGGTAACTGCCAATTGCTGCATCAAACTGGTCAGCATGGTCTCAAAACCGTTCTCAGCTCGGTCATATTCTTGCCCGATTGTCTGAATGAGTTGTTCAACGATAGAAAACTGTTCGCCGTTTAAAGTTAGCTGTGAGCGGTACTTACTGGTTTGACGCGCAATCGGCTCAACTTTGAACATCGCTTGATAACCAGACAGTCTTCTGAGTGAAGGTGTCTCAAAAAATGGGGCATCGGCTTCAAACATCAAGTTAATGATTCTTAGCTTATCGACATCCTGAAAAGCGTGTTCAATATCCCCGTTTATTACGAATATATCTCCGGGATTTAGAGGGTAAATGTGCGACGAAACTAAGTGGTTGCCTTTGCCACTGATCACTAAAAACAGTTCAGAGTAATCATGACTGTGTAAGCCAAAATCATGGTAGTGATGGCAATCCAGATAAGCAAACTTCAGGTGTGGGTAACGCTGATGACGTTTTAGGTGATAAGTGGTCTCCATGTCGTTATTTTCCTTTTATTGGTCGCGTTTTTGGTAGAAGTTGCCTGTTGCCTATCATAGACTTAAGCGCCAAAAAATATCAAACCCATACTTGCATATCCCGTTCGGGCAAAAATATAGAATTAACCACTCTTTTATCTAGCCAGTGATGACACCCTGTCAGCCCACTCTGGGACAGCGTTACTATCCCTTTTAAGGTCAAAATAATGCCCAAAAATGAAAAATTTCATCAACGTATGTCTATTGTTGCTTTAACGTGGCCAATATTGGTGGAAATTTTGCTGAGGACTGCACTCGGTACCAGTGATGTATTTATGCTTTCTGGTTATTCAGATAAAGCGGTTTCAGCGGTTGGAGTCATCACTCAGCTAACCTTTTTCCTGATCATTGTTTCTACATTTGTCAGTAGTGGCACTGGCATTCTTATTGCTCAATACAATGGAGCGGAGCGAACTCAAGATGCGACTAATGTGGGCGTAGCCAGTATTGCGCTTTCCGTCGTTGTCGGTGTGTTGCTCAGTATTGCCGCGGTGCTGGGTGCTGTGCATCTTATCTCTTTTTATGGTCTCGAGCCTCAAGTTGAACTTTATGCTCAAGAATATCTCATTATCAGTGGCGCAATGACGTTTAACGTGACGATCGGTATTGTCTTTACCACCATTCTGCGCAGTTACGGCTATTCTCGCTCACCTATGGTGGTGAACATGGTCAGTGGTTTGCTGAATGTGGTTGGTAACTATATTGCGCTTTATCAACCGTTCGGCTTGCCTGTTTACGGGGTTCAAGGTGTAGCGATAGCGACGGTTGTGAGTCAGGTTGTTGGAACGGTGACTCTTGGCTTTATATTGAAATACAGCCCTATTTCATTGCCGATGGGCTCATTAAAGAACGTTCCTGCTGGGGTATACAAAAAAATTCTTAAAATAGGCGGAATGAATGCGGGTGAAGTGTTGTCCTATAACATGGCACAGATTGCAATTGTCTACTTTGTTGTGCAAATGGGAACCGCTTCGCTTGCTGCTTTTACCTATGCGCAAAATATCGCGCGTTTTTCGTTTGCCTTTGCTTTAGCAATAGGTCAAGCAACCCAGATTCAGACGGGTTACTACATCGGCAAAGGCTGGATAGAGAGTATTCTTAAGCGGGTGCAGATCTATTTCTTGGTGAGTTTTGTTGTCTCTATTTCTGCGGCCAGTGCCATTTATTTGCTTAGAGATTCGATATTGCCTCTGTTTACTCATCAACCGGAGATCTTGTATCTCACAGGGACATTAGTGATGGGGTCGATCATTCTTGAAGCAGGACGTGTGTTTAACCTTGTTTTTATCTCTGCTTTGAAAGGGGCGGGGGACGTTCGTTTCCCTGTACAAATAGGCATACTGTGCATGTGGGGTGTCGGGGTGTGTTTCTCTTACCTTTTAGGTATTCATTGGGGCTTTGGGGTCATTGGTGCTTGGATGGCGATAGCTTTAGATGAATGGGTGCGTGGCATCATTATGTTGGTGAGATGGCGTTCATCGTCTTGGGTTAGGTTCAAACTTCTGTAACATAAAGCTGTTTTCATATAACGGTGGAAGAAAGTTGTCCGTGAAAGTTTTCATAATGTTGAAAGTTTTCATGGGCAGTTTGTTTTTTAAGCACAAAGAGTACGAATATTTCGTGACTAAATTCGCTAAACCCCATGAAATGAAAGCGATTTCATTATTAGTAAATGAGAAAAATCGTTCTTAACTAGTTGAATTCAATTTAATATCCATATCAAAGACTCTTCGCGCTTGTTTCATGCTATTTATTTCGATACTCGGGTGTGAAGTCGGCAAATATTTTCAAACCTTTCATTACTTATTATTTCCCTGAATTAGAACAAACCTAAATTTAATAGGGAAATAACATGAAGAACTTTAAAGTTTTACCAATAACTTTTGCTGTGGCATCTATTTTATCCTCTGCCTCTGTGTTCGCGGCAGATACCGATATGTCAGCTTTAGAAAAGCGTATTCAAGAGCTGGAAGCTAAGGTTGTTGAAATTGATTATGTAAATGATCAACAACAAGCTGTATTGACGCCAGATACAAAAGTACCTCAAGGAATTATTTTCTCTGGTTATGCTCGCTACGGCGCACATTATTCAGATAGCGACAAACGTTATGTGGAAGGAGTCGGTAGTACTGGCAGAGCGGTAGGCCGTCTTGGTAATGAAGCTAACGGCGGTGAGTTCCAGTTAGGCAAAATATTCCAAGCGGATAATGGTGCTAAGTGGGACGTAGTGGTGATGTTTGATGAGTGGGCTCATCGTGATTGGCCTGCTGCCGGAGGTGTGAGCTTGAAAAAAGCGTACGCAGGTGTGACCAACATATTTGAAAGCCAACCTGAGCTGTATATGTGGGCAGGTCGTGACTTTCACGGTCGTCTACAACAAGGTCTGAACGATTACTTTGTATTCACGCACGATGGTCAAGGGGCGGGCTTCAACAACTTAAATCTTGGTGGCGCTAAGTTAGATATGGGCTTTGTCGGTAAAGTCGACTCGGACAAGGGTAGCTTGAACAATGACAATGGTCTTTACGCTATTACGTCAAGACTGCACAGCATCAATGCGGGTATCGGTAATCTTGATCTGTATGCTAACTATGGTTTTGCTTCTGATGAAGCTGGCGCTGCTAAAGCAGATGAAACGTCATGGCAAGTGGGTGCAGTATTGGGCCTAGGCAGCTCAAACAAACTGGTTATGAAGTACACTGATGGTGCTGATGATTCTGCATTTGATTTAAAAGGCGATGACTTTAACGTTCTGTATACCAGTTTAGAAGGTAACTACAAAGTATCTGATCAGTTCATTATCGATTATCTCGTTTCATACAAAAACCTATCAGGTAAAGATGTAGTAAATGATGCGGGTGATAATCTTGAGAGAAACGAATATTCAGGCATCATTCGTCCTCAATACCAATGGGATGAAGTGCATTCAACTTGGCTAGAAGCGGGTTATGCAATGGAAGACCATGACAGTGGTAAAGAAGTGAATGGCTGGAAAGTAACACTCTCTCAAAACGTTTCACTTGGTGGCCTACCTTGGAGCCGTCCAATGCTTCGCTTCTACACCACTGTGGGTGATGTTGAAACGACTGGAGCAGGTTCTTCTACTTCAACAACTGTAGATACAGTTGCAGTAGGTGCAATGTTCGAAGCGTGGTGGTAATCCACTCATAGTTTACTGTCTATCTATGTATTAGCCCCAAAGGCAGATTATTGGGGCTTGGTTTACCAACCAATTTAACTCCAACTTTGGGCACCAATGTGTGCCCATTTTTTATCTTGCAAAGAACAGCATGTAGTGGATTGTTTATGAGTAGGTGGAGTATGCCCTTTCAATCGTTAGTTTCTCGTCTCTATCTTGGTTGTGTGTGCGTTATCGCAATTATGATCGGGTCTGCATGGCTATCTGTCAGTAGTAACCAGAACGTTACGGCTAAGATGGAATCCATCACTCAAGATGCAACGCCGCTGATGCTTCGCTCAGCGCAGCTTACCATTGATTTTCTTAACATTAATCGCAGTTTGACGCCGTATTTATCGGCGCAGTATCTGGATGAATTGCCGCCCTTTGTTGAGTCAATTCAAGCCAATATCGAGACTTATAACACTCAGCTTCGTTGGTTTGTTGCTCAAACACAGCAGCGCCCAGACTTGCACGATTACGTAGAGCCAATCACTGTGCAGGGGGAGCAGGTATTAGCGGTTTTGAATGCTGTTATTGACGCACATGCCAGTTACTTAGATCAGTTAGACCAGAGCTATCTGTTGCAGTCTCAGTTCCAATCACTCGTCACTCAGTTGGGTAATGTGCTTCAACGTGCGCGCAGCAGCGCAGAATCGGCAGAGGCGCGAAAAGCCCTGGATGCACTTACCAGTCAAGTTGGTTTGTTGAACAACGAAGCTAACGAAGTGTTCAAGTTGCAAGATATGACGGAACTTCGTCCCGTTGCGCGTCGCCTGACCAATCGCCAGCGTTATCTTGACGAGAGTGAACAACTGCTGATCAAAGATCACTCAAAGCTCTATTCTTCGCTTGAAACACCACTATCCGTACTTAAACAACTCACGTTCCAACCAACAGGTGCCGTAAAGATGCATGTTGATGTGGTTGAACAAGCTGAGAATCTCGCTGAATTACGCTCTGAATTAGAGCAAAAAATTGATACTCAGTTGGCGAATGTCGATAATCTTTCCCGTTATGCAAATCAAATCGCCAACCAACTCTATGATGAAGCAAGACAAGCGTCGAGCGAGACTCGTTCGCTGTTTATTGGTATCTCGTTGGCCTCCATTTTTATTACGGCATGTCTGGTGCTGAGTTTTACCAATATGGTACGTAAAGCGACCGGACTTTTGCTCAATGCATTAAATCGAATTGCAGCTAAAGATTTGACTCAGGAAGTGGAATATTCGGCAAACAATGAATTTGGACAAGTGGCTGAAAAGGTCAACCTAGTTGTTCGTCACCTATCGATGATTATTGAACGCATACGTCAGTCAAGTTCCCAGCTCAACAGCACGTCTTTAACCAATCAAGGTATCAGTACCGAGCTCAATGACGCTATTTACGAGCAAACTTCGCAGACCGTATCAGTAGCTTCCGCGATGGAAGAAATTGAATGTTCGGTGACGGATATTGCCCAATCGACAGAGCACACACTGAGCTTAGTGACTGAAGCGGTTGAGCACTCCGATAAGGCGCAAACGGATATGACTGAGAACGTGGCTATGTTGGAGCGACTTTCTCAAGAGCTAAATCAGGTTACGGCAACGAATCAAGCTCTGGAACAAGAGAGCATCAGCATTGAATCTATCTTGGATACCATTTCTGGTATCTCTGAACAGACCAACTTACTCGCGTTGAATGCTGCGATAGAAGCGGCTCGTGCGGGTGAATATGGGCGAGGATTTTCAGTGGTTGCGGATGAGGTCAGGATTCTTGCGGCTCAAACTACGCATAGTGCGAAGGAAATTCAAAATAAAATTGAGCGTTTACAGCGTCAAACGGACATTGCTGGTAAACAGATTTCCAACTGCCTTTCTGGCATGACCCAAAGCATGCAGCAAGCCAAGCAGGTTAATGGTCGCTTTGTGAAATTGCATGAACTGCTTAATCAAGTGTCTCATCGTAGTCAACAAATCGCTTCCGCAACGATTGTTCACCAATCCGTTGCCAGTGAAGTGACGAAAAATGTTAGTCATATTCATTCGTTATCCGAGCAAAATTTACAGCGCTCAACCCAAGTAGCAGAGCATGGCGAAAAATTAGAGCGTTTGGCTGAAATTCAATTTGAATTGACGGAAAGTTTTATTTTGCAATCGGAAGAAAGAAATAAATAAGTTGTATAAATAAGAATTAAATATTGGTGTTTTAAATATTTTAAGCTTTTTAATAAGAATATTTATAACTAAGGATGCCTGACTGGGAAAATAAGTTTCATGAAACTGTTTCATGGAAGGGGATGAAATTGTAAGAGCTCTCTACTTTTATGAAAGCTCTATTTTTTCCCAAAAATTAGTGTGACCATACTCACTCATTACTCTCACTAACTACGGAATACTTGCCTTGTAAGCGTTTTCAACAAAAGTAGTATTGAGGTATCGGTGGCAACAATTAAACACGTCTCTGAGCATGCGGGGGTATCTCAGGCGACAGTATCCAGAGTAATTAATGGTACTAGTCGTGTGAGTCACGATAAAAAGCTAAAAGTCGAAAAAGCGATTAAAGAGCTGGGCTACCGTCCTAACTCTATCGCTCAGGCTTTAGCATCGAGTCGTACTGGCAGTGTGGGAATTGTTGTTCCGGAACTTGGTGGGCCTTTTTATTCGGGCATTCTTCATTGCTTGGAAGAGAACCTACGTCGCTTTGGCTACCATGCCATCGTGACAGCGGGTTCCAATACTGAACAGGGACAACGCGAGTCTGTAGAGTTTCTGCTAGGGCGCAGAGTCGATGCATTGATTCTCCATGTTCAGCACCTGAGTGATGATTACTTAATATCTTTGGAAGAGCAGGGCATTCCTGTTGTTTTAGTGAACCGCTTTATTCCAGAGATGTATCGAAGCTGTATTGATATTGATAACGAGCTGGGGGGAAAACTCGCTACGCAGTATCTATTACAGAAAGGCCATACCGAGATCGCTTGTATTACCGGACCTTTAGACAAATCTGATGCTCGAGGACGCTTACAAGGCTATCGAAGAGCCTTGGAAGATGCAGGGTTGGAGTATAACGAAGCACTGGTTTCTGAAGCAGGTTTTACTGAAGAAACAGGTGTTATCGCGATGAAGAAATTGCTGAAGAGAGACTGTCGGTTCACTGCGATTTTTGCGTCAAATGATCATATGGCGTTTGGAGCATTTGAGGTGTTACGGGAAGCCGGTTATTCCATTCCTGATGATGTCTCACTTGTGGGTTTTGACGATAACATTTTTGCTCGTTATCTCACTCCCTCTTTAACCACGATTAATTTTCCGATTGAGCAGATGAGCATTGAGGCAGTACAGCTCACTTTGCAAAAGCTTAACAAGAATAAGCAAGATGTGAATTTCAAACTCAACCCTGCGTTAGTAGTGCGAGATTCAGTCAAGGACATAACGAGTACCCTATAACTACATTAAGGATAAAGCATGAAATTTAAGACCTTAGCACTTTCGAGTGCGATTGCGCTGGGACTTGCTACAACGGCAACCGCAGCTGATAGCCAGATCCGTTTTGATGGTTTCCCTGATTTTGATAGCAGCTTGAAAGTACTGCTACCTGACTTCGAGAAAGAAACGGGCATTAAGGTTGATTACCTGATGAACAACCATGGTGACCACCACACTAAGCTAACCACTAACCTTGCAACAGGTTCAGGTGCTGGTGATGTAATCGTGGTGGATGTAGAGAAAATCGGTCCGTTTGTTGCGTCTGGTGGTTTAGTTAACTTGTCGGAAAAATATGGTGCAGACAAATACGCTGACCGTTTTGCTCCGTATGCTTGGACACAAGGCAAAGGTGCTGATGGTGATGTTTACGGTATCCCTGTCGATCTTGGCCCAGGTGTTATGTACTACCGTACTGATATCTTCAAAAACGCGGGTATCGA
This sequence comes from Vibrio diazotrophicus, assembly GCF_038452265.1. NCBI lineage: Bacteria > Pseudomonadati > Pseudomonadota > Gammaproteobacteria > Vibrionales > Vibrionaceae > Vibrio > Vibrio diazotrophicus. The sequence goes on along the minus strand of NZ_CP151842.1, from coordinate 3,168,238 downwards.
CGTGAATGCAGCGATCAAAGACTGGGATTCTTACATCGATGCAGGTGAAAAACTAAAAGCGAAAAACATCCAGTTGATTGCTTCAGCAGCAGACGTAGCGCAAGCCATTATCTTTACCACAGTACCTGAAGGCGAAGGTCTATATTTCGACAAAGAAGGTAACCCAGTGGTCACTTCTGAGCGTTTTGTGCACGCGTTTGAAGTTGCGAAAAAAATTCGTGACAAAGGCTTAGATGGCAAAATTCTAGCTTGGTCAAACGAGTGGTATGAAGGTTTCCGTAACGGTACGTTTGCAACTCAGCTATCAGGTGCTTGGCTACTTGGCCACTTAAACAACTGGATTGCACCAGGAACTGCGGGTAAATGGGGCGTATCTCACCTACCTGATGGTATCTACGGCAGCTGGGGTGGTTCTTTCCTTTCTATCCCGACTCAATCTACCAAGCAAGATGATGCGTGGAAGCTAATTGAATACATGACAACTCGTCGTGATGTACAGCTTAAACACTTTGAAACTATCGCAGCTTTCCCTGCTAACGTAACTACTTACGATGATGCACTGTTCTCACAAGAAATGCCTTTCTTAGGTGGTCAGAAAGCTCGTTTGCTGTTTGCTGAAGTGGCGAAAAACATCAAGCCAGTCGCACCAGCGAAAGGTGACCACGTGGCGCGTTCAATCGTCCTAGAAAATGCACTGATGGAAGTGTTGGATGAAGGTAAAGATATCAAGACTGCGCTTGAAGAAGCAGAGCGCTTGATTAAACGTCGTACGCGCAATCTGTAAGCCAAAGTCGTTTTAAAATTTGGGAGGCGTTACTTACGCCTCCCTAGGTAAGAGGTTGTTACTATGAACCAATCTACAGGTAACTCAGTGAAAACATCAGGCGGCGAAAGCCTTTTTTCTCGCCTGAATTTGAAAGCGCTTACACCGTATTCGTTTCTGTTGCCGTTTTTAGTTATTTTTTCTGTATTTGGAATATTTCCGTTACTTTTTTCTGTCTTTTTGTCGTTTCACTCATGGAACCCTGTGGAAGGGTTGGGAGCGATGGAATATGTGGGAGTTGAAAACTACCATATCGCTCTGACTGACCCATGGCTATGGCGTTCTCTGAAGAATACTTTTTGGTTAGCGATTACCTCTGGCCTAGCTCAGCACTTAATTGCCATTCCAGTTGCGTACATTCTTGTATCAATGGGGGATAAGATCCGTCATTGGTTAACATCAGCGTATTTTCTTCCGTATATCACTTCTACGGTTGCGGCATCACTGATTTTCTTCAACATGTATTCACCAAACTCCGGCATCATCAACCAAACGTTGATAGCACTGGCAGACAGTTCACTGTTTGGTTGGGCATTTGCTTGGGTTAATGATTTCCAACCGATTCGCTGGTTGGATGATGCGACTTTGATTAAGCCATCTATTGCCATCATGGTGTTCTGGAAGTACACAGGTTTCAATATCGTACTGTACACCACTGGCTTAATGACTATTCCGAAAGATATCCTTGAAGCTGCCCGTATGGACGGTGCCAACGCACTACGTCGCTTCTGGAACATTTCACTGCCTATGATTCGCCCGTTTGTTTTCTTCGCAGTCACGATGACCATCATTGGTAACTTGCAGTTGTTTGAAGAACCGTTTGTGTTGACTCGTGGTGGCGGCGGTACTGGTCAGGCTGGTCTTACTATCTCTATGTACTTGTACAAGGTGGGCTGGGAATGGCTTGAAATGGGTACGGCGTCAGCTATCTCTTGGTTGCTGTTTGCTCTGATTGCAGCTTGTACCATGGTTCAATTCTTCTTCTTCGGTAAAAAAGGTTTGGGGGAGCAATAACATGACGACTCAATCTGTTACATCAAACTCGTCGTTGTGGGCTTCGATTAAGCCTAGCGATCGAGCGATTGAAAGTTTCACTAAGATCTTGATGGTTATTTTGGCACTTGTCCTGATTGTGTCAGCGATTGTGACTGTTTTCCCGTTCATTTGGTCTGCTCTGCTTTCGACACGTGACCGTGGGGAGATCTTCGGTACAGGAATCAGTTTTGCTATTGGTGACAGCCTCGCCATCAACTACGCCAAACTGCAACAGATCATGCCTTTTTGGCAGGCGATGTTTAACTCTATCTACGTTGCATTCTTAGGAACAACGATTTCATTGCTGTTCTGTAGTATGGGTGGATATGCGTTTGCGGTATTTAAGTTCCGTGGCAAAAACATTCTGTTTGGCATGCTGGTTGGTTCGATGATGATTCCGCCAGTGCTAAGCCTGATCCCGTATTTCATGATCGTTAAGTTCTTAGGCTTGCTGGATAACCATGTATCGGTATGGCTTCCGTTCACGACCACACCTTTTGGTATTTTCCTGATGCGTCAGCACGTAGTGGCTTCCATTCCGAAAGAGCTGCTAGAAGCGGCAAAACTGGATGGTGCAGGTGAGTTCAGAACGTATTGGAGCGTGGTACTACCGTTGATGAAACCAGCACTTGCGACTCTGGCTATCGTTCAGTTCGTCTTCTTCTGGAACATGTTTATGCAACCTCTCGTGGTGCTAATGACTCCAGAAAACTATGTAATTACTCAGGCACTACGAAGTGTACAAGGTATTCCTAATACTCCTTGGGGAGCAGTAATGTTGGGCACCACAATCTCGATTCTTCCTCTGGTTGTGACTTATCTCTTTGCGTCTAAACAGATGATTAGTGGCTTAACGTCCGGTGCAGTAAAAGGTTAAAAAATGACAATAAATAAATATCAGTTGCCGAAAGATTCGGCACTACTTACTCAAGATTTTGTTTTCGGTGTCGCGACGTCTTCTTATCAGATCGAAGGCGGTATTCATGAAGGCGGTCGTTCACCTTCTATTTGGGATACGTTTTGTAAGGTACCAGGCAAAGTAGATAAAGGTGACAACGGAGATGTTGCTTGTGACCACTACCACTTGTGGAAGCAAGATATCGAAATGATTGCAGACCTAGGTGTGGATGCGTACCGCTTATCGATTGCATGGCCAAGAATCCTTCCTCAAGACGGCGTGGTTAATCCTGAAGGTCTTAAGTTCTATGAGCAGATCATCGATGAGTGTCATGCTCGTGGTTTGAAAGTTTATGTGACGCTTTACCATTGGGATCTTCCACAATATTTGGAAGACAAAGGTGGTTGGCTGAACCGTGAAACAGCGTACAAATTTGCCGAATATGCTGAAGTTGTCAGCGCGCATTTTGGTAACAAGATCGATGTATATACCACGCTCAATGAACCATTCGTTGCTGCTTTCTTAGGCTACCGTTGGGGTCAACATGCACCGGGTATTAAAGGTGATAAAGAAGGCTATCTAGCAGCCCACCACCTGATGTTAGGCCATGGTTTAGCTATGCCAGTGCTAAGAAAAAATGCGCCTGAGTCCATGCATGGAATCGTATTCAACGCAACGCCGAGCTATCCGGCTACGGATAAAGACCAAGCGGCGGCTGACTACTGTGAAGCAGAGAACTTCCATTGGTTCATCGACCCTGTACTCAAGGGGCAATATCCGAGTGTTGTAGTTGAAAAACAAAAAGCCAATATGCCAATGATCCTAGCGGGCGACTTAGAAATCATGTCGGCACCGGTGGATTACATCGGTATTAACTATTACAGCCGCAGTGTTGCTCGTTTCAATGAGCAAAATGAGATTGAAACAATTAAGCCAGAAGGCGCTGAATACACTCACATCGGTTGGGAAATGTATCCGCAAGGCCTAACGGATCTTCTCGTAAGAATTGATCAGCGTTACGACAATGTGCCGCCTTTATACATTACGGAAAATGGTGCAGCTGGTAATGATTCAATTATCGATGGTGTCGTCAATGATGAACAACGTGTTCGTTATTTCCAAACTCACCTAGAAGCGGTTGATAACGCTATCCGCGCAGGTGTTCGTGTCGATGGTTATTTTGCATGGAGTTTAATGGACAACTTCGAATGGGCATATGGCTATGAACAGCGTTTCGGCATCGTCCATGTTGACTATGCAACCCAGAAAAGAACATTGAAGCAGAGCGCTATTGCGTACCGCAATATGCTTCTAGAGCGCGCCGAGGAGAACAAGTAATGGCTAAAGTAGAATTTCGTAAAATTAAAAAGTCTTTTGGAAATGTGGATGTCGTTAAGCACTTTGATTTCACAGTAAAGGATGGCGAATTTGTGGTTTTCCTTGGTCCTTCTGGCTGTGGTAAATCAACTACGCTACGTATGCTCGCGGGACTTGAAGACATCTCTTCTGGCGAAATCTATGTTGACGATAAGTTGATGAACAAGATTGACGCTAAAGATCGTGATTTGGCGATGGTGTTCCAAAGCTACGCTTTGTACCCACATATGACTGTGTATGAAAACATTGCTTTTGCTCTCAAGCTCAAAGGCATGAAGAAACCAGACATCGATGTGGAAGTTCGTAAAGCAGCCAAAATGCTGGAGCTAGAAGCGCTACTGGACCGTAAACCGAAAGAGCTTTCTGGTGGTCAACGTCAGCGTGTTGCGATGGGCCGCGCGATGGTACGTACACCGAAAGTGTTCTTGTTTGATGAGCCGCTGTCTAACCTTGATGCCAAGCTACGTGGTGTGATGCGTGAAGAGATCAAACAGCTACATCGTGAGCTGAAAACAACCACTATCTATGTAACTCATGACCAGATCGAAGCGATGACATTGGCTGATCGCATCGTGATTCTGAAAGATGGCTATGTGGCACAAGTTGGTACTCCAACGGAAGTGTTTAAACGTCCTGCAAACAAGTTTGTTGCTCAGTTCATCGGTAACCCGTCAATGAACATGTTAGATGCGAAATTGATTAGTGAGCAGAATGAATACTTTATTCTTTTGGGTGATGTGAAGATTCCACTCCCTGAGCGCTTTAAAGCGCATGCTTCTAAGAATCTTGCTCTGCACTTTGGCATTCGACCAACCGATATCCACTTACGTCCAGAGCAAGTCGATCATGACCGTGTGCTGCCGATTCCAGTCACTATCAAAGACAAAGAGTTGCTTGGTGCAAGCATCTTGCTGAGAACAGAAGTGAGCGGTCAACCTTTGACTGTAGAAACACAGGCAGCAGAAGTGGAGAGCAAAGAACAGACGCTTTACGTTGACCTGGATGCTATTCACTTGTTTGACGCGCTGAGTGAAAAATCACTGGCTCACTAGTAACCAGCCTAAATACAAGACCCAAGAATCAATTTAATAGTTAGCTCCCACACGTATGGGAGCTAAGGATAGTGATATGAAATTCGGATATTTTGACGATAACAATAAAGAATATATCGCCACCACTCCTTGTACACCGATTAAGTGGTGTAACTATGTAGGTACACTGGAGTTTGGTGGTCTGGTTGACAGCAACGGTGGTGTTGTTTTGTGTAAAGGTGACCCTGCGCTGAACCGCATCACCAAATACATTGCCCAACTGCCAAACTCAGACTTTAAAGGCTCTACAGTTTATCTGAAAGTGACTAACCGTGAAGGTAAAGTTGAAGTATTTTCACCTTTTTACACGCCAACATTAAAGCCGCTGGAAAAGTTCGAAAACCACACTGGTCTTTCGTACACAAAAATCATTTCAGAAGGCTATGGCGTTCGATGTGAAGTTACTATGTTTGTGCCTAAAGATGCTCCTGTGCTACTTGAAGACATCAAAGTCACCAACATAAGTGATGAAGAGCTGCATGTAGATGTTGTGCCTGTGTTTGAATTTACCCATTTTGACGCGTTAAAACAATTGGTTAACGCGGACTGGGTACCTCAAACCATGACTTTAAAAGCGCATCAACAAGCGTCTGGACATACAGTTCTAGAGCAGTATGCCTTTATGAAACGCGATTACGCGGTAAACCTGATGACGGCAGATCGCCCTGCGACCTCTTTTGATGGTGACCGCCAGAAGTTCCTCGGTAATATGGGTTATGGCAGCTGGGCTGCGCCTGAAAAACTGTTTACTGCTGAACTAGGTAATAGTGAATGTCTGCGTGGTGACAACATTGGCGCATTAAACTTGCGTTTAGGTTGGTTAGCACCACAGCAGAACGAACGTACCGTTGTACAGCTAACGCAAATGCCGAGCCTAGCACAAGCTGAACCTTTGCTTGCGAAGTATCGCGATCATCAAGAAGTGGATAAGGCGTTTGACGCTCTGGCTACTCATTGGGACAACTATCTTGCGGCAGTTCAGGTTGAAACGCCTGATCCTGCAATGAACTCAATGCTGAACATTCACAACCCGCGTCAGTGTCATACAACGAAAAACTGGTCACGCTATTTGTCTTTGTATCAGCTTGGCTACGGTGCTCGCGGCATTGGTTTCCGAGACTCTTCGCAAGACACTCTTGGTGTTATCACTCATATGCCTGAAGAAGCGCGTGAGTTTATCGAGCGTCTGCTTTCAGTACAAAACGTTGATGGCTCAGCGATGCACCAGTTCTTCCCATCTACGATGGAAGCGAACGCAGGTGACTCTCGTGAAGAAGAAGACCGCCCTGATTACTACGGCGATGACCACTTGTGGATTGTTTATGCAGTAACGCAGTACGTCAAAGAAACAGGTAATGCAGCGTTTCTCGATAAGCTAATTCCGTTCTATCAAAAAGATAAGCAAGGCAAACCACTTGAATCGGCGAGCGTGTGGGAACACTTATGCCGCGCGATTGAGTTCACTCGTGGTAATACTGGTCAACATGGCTTGCCACTGCTTGGTTTCGCTGACTGGAACGATACAGTGAACTTGCCAACAGGTGCTGAGTCTCTAATGGTTGCCAGCATGTACGGTAAAGCGCTACTCGATATGCTCGATCTCTGCCGCTTGCGTGGTGAAGATGACCGTGCCGCGCAATATCAGGCACAGTATGAGCAGATGAAGGCCATCGTTAACCAATGTGGCTGGGATGGTGAGTGGTTTGTTCGTTACTTTGACGAGCAGGGACAACCTGTCGGTTCTCATACCAATGCGCAAGGTCAAATCTATACCAATGGTCAAAGCTGGCCAGTAATTGCAGGCTTTGCAGAGCAAGAGCGCGCAACTCAGGCGCTTAACTCGGTATACACCAAACTCAATACGGCAAACGGCATTAAGCTTTCAACCCCTGGTTACAATGGCTTTAACCCGAACCTTGGTGGTGTTTCAACTTACCCTCCGGGCGCGAAAGAAAATGGCGGTATTTTCCTGCACTCCAACCCTTGGGTGATGATTGCTGAAGCGAAAATGGGTAACGGTGATCGTGCTTACGAGTACTACCGCCAAATCAACCCTGCATCAAAGAATGATGTGATTGATATCTTTGAATCTGAACCTTACTGCTACCCGCAAAACATTCTTGGTGATGAGCATCCGCAGTTTGGTCTTGGCCGAAACGCTTGGTTGTCGGGCACATCTTCGTGGACTTATGTTGCCGGAACACAATGGATTTTGGGCGTGCGTCCTGACATTGATGGATTGATTGTTGATCCTTGTATTCCATCTGAATGGAAAGAGTTTCGCGTTAAACGCCAGTTCCGTGGTGCTACCTACCATATTCACGTAACCAACCCAGACAAAGTAAGTAAAGGTGTGGCTGAGTTACGCGTGAATGGTGAAGTCCTAGCAGGGAACAAAGTGCCAGTGTTTACTGAAGGTGAACATCAAGTAGAGGTAAGACTCGGCTAGTGAATGAGGGGAGCATTGCGCTCCCCACTTTTTGAACTCGCCAATAGAACTAGATAAATGTGGCTTGGCATTGCCACTCAAATTGAACGGTTTCCTCTGGAGCCAGCTCCAGTAGACCAATGTGATTATTGAATGCATCAGCAGGGCAAGTCATTGGCTCAATCGCAATACTAGTCTCTGAAGGAGGCGTGTAGAGTTGCACGAACGAATAGCCCTTGCCTTGGTTGAACTGCAAAGAAGCGCTCTTGTCATCACGTATCAGTTCAAGAGTTTGCTCTGATGAGTCACTGAACTGGTAGCAGTTATTGAGGTTCACTCCTTCCAATGAAGTTGGAGTAGAGAAGACGTTGCTAGAGAGATATTGCCCGCTAGGTAAATCGTGTTGGTGTTCGAGCTCGGTATGAGCCGCCATAGTGAGCTGACAATGTTTGAGGTCACAGCCGAGAGAAAAGTAGGGGTGCCATGCATCTCCAAATGGGAAATGTTCGGTACCTAAGTTGGTAATGGTCGTATTGCAGCTTAAGGTTCCTTGATAATCAATCCGATAACGGACATCAAGACGAAACGCGAAAGGATACCCATCCGCTAATTTAGTGGTTTCAAAGCGAAATGTGGCCTCGGCGTATTCACTATTGGCTTCATGCGCGACCAGTTTAAAAGGTTGGTTATAGAGCAAACCGTGTACTGCATGCTCAGACCATGGAAAGTTGGCTGCCAGTGTGTAATCACGTTGTCTATAGCGGTATTGGCCTGCTTTTAGGCGATTTGGAAAGGGGAAGAGCTTTGCGCTACGTGAAAAGAAAGGATGAGATTGAATTAAATCTTGACTGTCTTGGTATCCCACAATAAATGAAAATGGACTGTGGTTAACTCGATATTGATTAATGATAGCACCGAAGTCTTGAATAATATCGACTTGAATTCCAAGTTCAGAGTTTAATATGGTTGTGGAATTGAGTTCCCCAAAATTGTTTTTAATTGATTTAAACATAAATATTCTCCTTTTTTTAGATATTAAAGGATGAGTTTAAATATTCAATATTGGATTTGAAATTATGATAAATAAAATTCCATATACATCGTATTCAGGTCAAGCGGGTGCATTATGTAGTAAAGGGAATGCCGTTGAGTTTCTTCAGCCTTGGTATACCCCGATCTCAACAACTCCTGCTAATACAGGGATGGCTGTGGGTGGTATAGGGTCGACATTTACCTTAACCCCGCAAGGTAACACCCCAAACTTTAGCTTCATTCCAGGCATATTCGTTGATTGTGAACATGAAAGTATTCACTTTAATGACTTTTATTTTTCTGTGATGGATGAACACTCTCTGGATAATTTGGATATACCAAATATTGGTGAGTTTTTACTGTTCTTAAAATATTATCCTGCTGATTTTTCTTTTGATATTTCTCATGCCAATAATAAAGGTTCTATTCTTTTTGGAATAAAGGGTTGTTTGCGTTCAGGCTTGTTCTATCTAAATAATAAATCCAACTTTGAACGTTGGCAGATTGAATTTTCCGATAAAACCCAACAAGCGATCACCAAGGATCCTTCTAGTCTTGAAACCCAGTTGCTTGTTGTGATCGATTTCTTCAATGGTTTATTGATAAACAACTCGGCACGAGCTCTGTCGCTGACGGCTAATAATGGTTCAAGCGTTGAATCTATTGATCCAAGCAACATAGAGTACCGTGCTCTTTATCCGATCGCAGAGTTCGAATATCGAGGGCTTGAGTCTGTTGCGCTAACGCGTCAGGTCATTTCACCTATTGTGAAAAACGACCAAATGCTTTGTAGCTTGCCGATGCACTGGAACCACTTCGAGATGAGTAACCGTAGTGACAAAACTCAGCTTGTCACCTTGGTTCAACCGTTACGCAATTTGATTGGTTCAACCTATAAGAAAGCACGTGAAGGTGTGCAAGATTCTTGTTGTCACTTAGTTCAAAATGCCATCAGCCAACAACATCAGCCAGTAACTATCTCTGGTGCTGGTTTTGAGTTCCATGGCGTGAGTATGACATCGAACTCACCTTATGATGGCGATATCTCAGGTGAGGTCTTGTATGGCGTGCATACCCAATTTGAAGGGGTAACGGCTGAGCAAGTAACGGTGACCGTCAAACCACAGGTCTACTGCAGCAAAGCGGATCAACAAGTTGAGCGAGCATTAAAAACAGGCCGCACCAATGCGCATTTTGATCGTGGTATCTATAGTGGTCGAGAGCCGTTAAGTGCTTTGGTCTGTGTGCAAGTGACTCTTAAACCTGGTGAGACGATTGCACTTCGATTTGCTCAAGTGATGGATCACAGCAAAATCTTATTGGATGGTTGGGAAAGTGAAAAAGCTTATGTCCGTTACTTAGAGGCTCAATCGCGAGCCCAATCTATTCTCAACCAGACTTTACCGAGACTGAGCGAGATAGAGCAAAACATTATCAGTCAGCAGCGCGAGTTCCTTGATAATGCCAGCCAAACCTTTGTTGATAATGACAGTGCGCTTCGTTTCGCCACCATGGCGATGAACAGCTTGTCCTTCCTCGCGGAATCTACGGTATGGGATAAGGAAAATGTACTTCTGGTGAAAGAATGTGTTGATTACCCATTTTTTAACTCACTAGATGTGTATTTCTACGGTTCATTTTCTCTGCTCTATCTGCTTCCAGAGCTTGATGGCTGCGTAATGAAACACTTTGCCAAAGCTATCTTAAACAGTGACGAAAAGCTGCGACGCTACTGGGAATATGAAGATAAGCCTTATGCGGAACTGGTGGACGAGAAATATCAGGGAAGCAGAGCAGAACGTGGGGCGGTCATTCACGATCTGGGCAGTCCATTTGATATTGAGCCTGATGCTTACAGCTGGCATAACGTCAAAGAGTGGAAAGACTTAGCGCCTAAATTCATTCTGATGGTGTATCGCCACTGGCAAAAAACGGGCGACCGCGAAGTGGTTGAAAGTTGTTGGTCATCTGTGAAAGAGAGTATCGATTACCTGACCAATCTTATTGAAGATGGAGACACTCTGCCTTTGACCCGCGGTACTGATGATACCTTTGATAATCTTGCTTCTCATGGTGTTTCAATCTACTGTGGTAGCTTATGGGTAGCAGGGTTGCGCGCAGCAAGTGAGCTGGCGTTGTTAGTCGGTGAGGAAGAGCTGGCTCAGGGTTATACACAACGTTCTAAGGATGCTCTTGAAACACTAGAGCGCGGACTTTGGGACGAGCAAAAAGGCTACTACCATTTCTTCATCACACCAGTACAGGCTAAGCATTTAACCGGAAACGGTTTCGAATCACTTGAAAAACTTGGCTTAACGCTGACAGGTAATACCGTACATGATGCTAACTTGGTCAACGCTTATTTAGATGCTTACGACGTAGAGAGTAGTATCAGCAAGCGAGACCAACGTTTGGCTAATAAACAACGACTGATCGAGCTAGCGCCGCAAGCATTCAGTGCTGAATTTGCCAAGTTGGAAGCGGATTCCGACAACAGTTTTGGTGACGCACTATTGGCGGACAGCTATCTGAAGCTGGTCGATTTACCGGGCTTGTTTGATTCATCACGCATTGAACGTACGCTAGATTTTATCTATCAAACCAACTTTATTACCAACAGTCCTAAATTGGGGGTTGCGAATATGACGCTGGCAGATGGTAGACCTCACGATGCGTTTCAGGCGCAAGATGTTTGGATTGGCGTTCAGTTTAGTGTTGCGACTGCACTGCGTCTTGCGGGTAAGCAAGCGCAAGCAGAGCGATTGATGGACGCGGTATATCAGGCACTTTATAGCATGGCAAAAATTCCTTTCGCTGCTCCGGAAGGGTTTAACTGTTCTGTTACTGTAAGCGACAACGATATTGCACAACACTTTGACCTAACGTCAGAGATGGCGAGTGAGTTGTTATTGCACTTACAGAAGGTTGGTCACTTGTTTGCTGATGGTCGGGTGAATCCAGAGCTGACTCAAAACATTGAGGAGTTTGCGCTGAGTTTGTCCAACTTACCTTCAAACGTCGACTATCGTGAACTCCACATTTGGTTGTTGAGTACTGGTTTGAAATACACAGCCGGACGCTATTTCCGACCTGGAATGATCTACGCCTATCTCTATAGATAAAGTGATTAGGTAGTTCAAAGGTGGAATATGTGGGATTGAGTGTAAAAGCCAATCCCACTTTATACTTCATATACTTATAAAAATAGAACGAGGGGGTAAGTCTTATGACCAACAAAAAGAAAAAAGCTCCAACTGTTTATGATGTAGCAAAATTGGCTGGCGTATCACCCAGCACTGTTTCACGCTTTTTGAACCGAACTACCTATGTTGCGGAAGAGAAGAGTCATAAGATCGAACAAGCCATCACCACTCTTGGCTACAAGCCAAACTTCCAGATGCAGCAGGATAAAAGTCGTCGCTCTATGACGATTGGTGTCCTAGTTCAGCATCCTGACAGTCCTTACACCAGTAGCATTCTCAATGATATGGAACGAGTTCTGTTGGCACAGGGCTATTCTTTAGTGCTGGCGACCGGGCATTGGCAGAACAAGCTGGAGATGCATGCGCTTGAATACTTAATGAAATGCTCAGTTGATGGCTTGATCATCGTGACTGGTAGCCTAAGCGAACAAATGATTTTGAAAACAGCAGAAGCGATCCCTGTGGTGGCTGTGGGTTATAACATCGAGGGCGAAAACATCCGTTCACTCAATTTGGACAATGTCATGGGTGGCTATATTGCAACGTTGCACTTGTTACAACTCGGTCATATGAACATCGCTCATATTAAAGGGCTAGAGAGTCAACCAGACTCAAGAGCACGTCTTAAAGGCTATAAAAAAGCTTTGCTTGAAGCGAATATCAAACCTAATCCTAAGCTAATTAAGCAGGGCGATTTTAGATCTGAAACCGGCTATAAAATGACGGTGGAATTAATCGAATCAAAAGTCCATTTCTCAGCACTGTTTGCAGCCAATGACCAAACGGCTTATGGCGCGATCAAAGCGCTGACTGACCATGGTTATAAAGTACCAGAAGATGTCTCGGTGATTGGGTTTGATGATTTACCCGTTTCACAATATTTCACACCGGCATTGACCACTTTGCGCCAGCCAATAGAAGAAATTGGTGCTTTATGTGCGAGATCTATGCTGAATTTGCTTTCCGGAGAGCGACACGAAGTCAGATTACCTCCGATTGATCTTATCGTTCGTCAGTCTACCAAGTCGATTTATCGATGAGATTTTCTTGAAACAGATTCATACGCTCAGAGGCAAGTGTTAGTAGTATCACGAAGGTAAAAATAGGCATTTTTAGAGCATTTTTTTTGTGCACAGACATCAAACTATTCGCTATGAAATCGCTTACTTTCACAGTGTTGTAATTCATATGTCTAGGAGTAACTATGCACAAATTCAAACTCTCAATGGCAACCATACTGATTCTTTCATCGTGTTCTGTTTATGCAAATGAGCAGCTTATTAACGGTAAATTTGACGGTAGTATGGATGGCTGGTGGAATGCTGGTGCAGATGTAAAAATCAATAATGGCGAAGCGTGCGTCGAAATTAGAAATCCGGGTGAAAACTCGTGGAATGTAATTTTAGGCCAAGGCGGCATTGGTTTAGCCAATAACGCAGATTATCAGGTTTCATTTGATGCGTACGCGACTGTCGACACTCAAATGAAAACGCTGATCCAGCATGAAGGGCCTCCTTACACGCATTACTTTATTGATGAAACAAAGGTCTCGACTCAGAAGAAGAGCTATAAGTTTAACTTCAATCATGATGTTGAAAGTGATGCGAAGACAGAATTCCAGTTCCAAATGGGCGCACAGAAAGTTGGCACTATATGTGTCAGCAATGTGTCGATTCTTGGCGAACGATACATCGAAGAACTAAAGACCAGCTCTGTTCGCGCCAACCAAGTTGGTTACCTTCCTCAAGCCGATAAGTTTGTCTTTGTCGCTAATGAATCTAAAGAGCCCTTAAAGTGGGTGCTAACCAACAGCAGTAATATCAATATCGATTTGGGCAGAACTGAAGTTTTTGGTCTTAACAAGGCTTCAGGTGAGTTTATTCACCGTATTGACTTATCAAACTACAAATCGGATATGAGTGGTTTGAAAGTGAAAGTTGGCGAAGACGAGAGCTTCCCATTCAGCATCAACAAAGATATCTACAACCAGTTGAAATACGATGCATTGTCTTATTTCTATCAAAACCGCAGTGGTATCGATATCGATAAAGCTTTGGTACAGCGTGACGATTTAGCTCGCCCGGGCGGTCATATGAGCGATGTGGTGACCTGTTTTGATAAGACGGACAGCTGGGGCAATAAATGGCCTGGTTGTGATTTTACGGTCGATGTAACCGGTGGTTGGTATGACGCAGGCGACCACGGTAAGTACACAGTGAACAGCGGTATCTCAACCTGGACTCTGTTGAACTTGTTTGAAAGAGGTAAATGGTTAGATAGTGCACCTATTCCTTTTGCCGAAGGGAAGGTGAAAATTCCTGAAGCTGGAAACGGTGTGAATCCTTTGTTGTCTGAAGCTCGTTGGAATATCGAGTTCATGTTGGCGATGCAGAACCAAAGCGACAAACCTGTCGCTGTTCCTGTTGGTGACCAGTCTGGAGACAAAACACTTAAACTGACGAAGATTGACGCAAAAGGTATGGCTTTCCATAAAGTTGCTGATGAAGCTTGGACAGGTATGCCGTTGCCACCTCATATGGACACCCAAAAACGATATGTGGGTTACCCAACGACAGCTGCAACGTTGAACTTGTCTGCGATTGGTGCTCAATGTGCCCGTATTTGGAAAGAGATTGATCCTAAGTTTTCGAAAAGCTGTTTGAATGCGGCACAAGAGGCTTGGGAAGCGGCGAGCAAAAATCCTAATATTCTTGCCTATGATAACTTCACTGGTTCGGGTCCTTATGATGATAAAGAGCTTTCAGACGAGTTCTACTGGGCTGCAAGTGAACTTTATATCACCACAGGTGATAGCAAGTACCTTAAAGCACTGAAAGCTTCGCCTCATTATCTAGAGACTCCAAAAGGCAACATTGAAGCTGATGATGAAATGTTCTGGGGGTACACAGCACCTTTAGCAACGATAAGCTTGGCGGTTGTTCCTAACGGACTGGGTGAAGAGCAGATTAAAGTAGCAAGAAATAACCTAATCGCTACCTCTAATAATTTTGTGGGGCAGATTGAGAATGAGGGTTACCACATTCCTTACACGGTAGAAGAGTACCCATGGGGATCGAACTCAAGCTTTGTGAACCGAGCTATCTTCTTAATCTATGCGAATGATTTCACTGGCGATATTAAGTATGTGAAAGCGGCTGCAAATGCGATGGATTACTTACTTGGCGCTAACCCAATGAACCTCTCTTACATTACAGGTTACGGTACCAACGCTGCTAAGAGCCCTCATCACCGTTTTTGGGCACATGCCGCTGATGAAAACTCACCAGAACCAGCACCTGGGGCGCTAGTGGGTGGACCAAACTCAACAAGTTACAGCGATCCTGTTGCTGCAACGCTGAAGGGGTTATGTGTGGGTCAAACCTGCTATAGAGACAGCATTAATGCGTGGTCGTTCAATGAGATCACGATTAACTGGAATGCGCCTTTAGTTTGGGTTGCTTCTGCTTTGGATGAAGGAAAGCTAAATTAATTTGTTTGTCTTACGAGTCTGTTGGTCATCTCAAATTTGCCTTCAACGTCCAAATTGAGTTGGCCAACATTTTTGCTTCCAAGTCAGTAAAGAGTCGTAAAGCAGATTGAAACGATGAATTATGCTTGGTTTTGAAATAAGAAAAAGCCCTTATAAATAAGGGCTTTGTGCATTTTAGAATTTGGATCTGGTGTTATTCGATGTTTTGAATCTGTTCACGCATTTGTTCGATAAGCACTTTAAGTTCTACACCTGAAGCGGTGATGTCAGTGCTGATTGACTTGGATGCCAACGTGTTTGATTCACGGTTGAACTCTTGCATCATGAAGTCCAGTTTACGGCCACAAGCGCCGCCTTTTTTCATCACATTGCGTGCTTCTTTGACATGAGAATCTAAGCGATCCAGCTCTTCAGCAACATCGGATTTTTGTGCCAGAAGAATCAGCTCTTGTTCTACTCGCGTTGGGTCTAACTCAACTTTTGCTTCTTCAAACTTGTTGAACAGACGCTCACGTTGCCATTGCAGAATCTCAGGCATACGTGCGCGAACTTTCACTACTTCTTCGCTGATCGCAACCAAACGCTGCTCAATCAACTTTTTCATGTTTTCGCCTTCACGACCGCGAGCATCAATAAACTCTTTAACCGCTTCGTCGAACGCTTCTAGAAGCGTTTGGTTAATGGCATCCATATCTTGCTCAGGCGTTTCCATTACACCCGGCCATTGCATCACCTGAAATGGGTTGATACGAGTCAGTTCACCAGTCATGTGCATAACCTGACCCGCGGCTTTAATCACTTGGTGTGCTAATGCTTCATTGATTTTAAGTTCACTTTGCGCAGCAGGGTTAGCTTCAAAGCGTAGGTTACACTCGACTTTACCGCGCGCTAAACGCTGACGAAAACGCTCACGAAGCACAGGCTCTAGGCTACGAAATTGTTCAGGTAAGCGGAAATAAGTTTCTAGGTAACGCTGGTTTACCGAACGAATCTCCCATACTGCGCTACCCCAATCGCCTTTGACTTCTTTGCGTGCATACGCCGTCATACTGTAAATCATCAGTGAATCCTTGATTAATCTTCTGCAATTTAATTAGCGCTAATAGTAGCATACAAACACATGGGATAGGTGAGCGCTAATCTCGTTGTTGAAGATTCACACCTAGGAACTGAATCGGAATTCCTATATAATCCTCGCCCAATAAATTTCGGTTACCGGCTGAGTTTTTACCGACTTAGTTTTACTAACACAGCTTTGTTTCCACAACACAGGTAAATACCTTATGCGTCCAGACAATCGAGCTGCAGATCAAGTTCGTCCAATTAAAATCACTCGTCAGTACACGGCATATGCAGAAGGCTCTGTGTTAGTTGAATTCGGCAACACCAAAGTGCTGTGTAATGCCAGCGTTGAAGAAGGCGTGCCACGTTGGTTGAAAGGTCAAGGTAAAGGCTGGGTGACGGCGGAATATGGCATGTTACCTCGTGCAACACACTCACGCACTCGTCGTGAAGCGGCAAGTGGCAAACAGGGTGGCCGCACCATGGAAATTCAACGTCTGATTGCGCGTAGCTTACGTGCAGTGGTGGATTTAGAAGCCATGCCTGAAGTGATGATCACAGTGGACTGTGATGTTATTCAAGCAGATGGTGGTACACGTACCGCTTCTATCACTGGTGCTAGCGTTGCATTGGCGGATGCGTTTACTAAGCTAGTTGCTGACGGTCGCTTGAAAAAGAACCCAATGAAAGGCCACGTAGCCGCAGTGTCTGTAGGCATTCTTGGCGAAGAAGTGCTTTGCGACCTTGAGTATGTAGAAGACTCCGCAGCTGACACTGACATGAACGTTGTCATGACAGAAGAAGGCAAGATGATCGAGATTCAAGGCACAGCTGAAGGCGAACCGTTTAGCCACGAGCAACTGCTGGATTTACTGGCTGTTGCCAAGAAAGGCATTGCCGATATCGTCCAGGTTCAAAAATTGGCTCTGGCAGAATGATGTTTTTATAGCTCCCAATTGGGGGCTATTTTTTTAAGTAACGTTTTTTTAAGTAACTACGGAAGAGAAGAGAAAGATGAAAGCATACCAGCGTGAATTTATAGAGTTTGCCCTTGAAAAACAGGTGCTAAAATTTGGTGAGTTTACTTTGAAATCAGGCCGTAAGAGCCCTTATTTTTTTAATGCTGGTCTGTTTAACACTGGTCGTGATTTGGCTCGCCTAGGTCGTTTCTACGCCGCTGCGCTTGTGGACTCAGGTATTGATTACGATGTGTTGTTTGGCCCTGCTTATAAAGGTATTCCAATCGCAACAACAACCGCTGTGGCTCTGGCTGATCACCATGATGTGGACACGCCTTACTGTTTCAACCGTAAAGAAGCGAAAGACCACGGTGAAGGCGGTAACTTAGTCGGTAGCGCACTGGAAGGTCGTATTATGTTGGTGGACGACGTTATCACCGCTGGTACTGCGATTCGTGAATCAATGGAAATCATTAAAGCGAACGGTGCTGATTTAGCGGGAGTATTGGTTGCGATTGACCGTCAAGAGAAAGGTAAGGGCGAGCTTTCTGCTATTCAAGAAGTTGAGCGTGATTTTGGCTGTGCAGTAGTTTCAATCGTCAGCCTGACTGATCTTGTGACTTACCTTGAAGAGAAAGGCACGAACAACGAACATCTTGATGCAGTAAAAGCATACCGTGCTGAGTATGGCATTAGTGCTTAATTGATAAAGCGTGATGGATATGAAAAAGCCCCGAACGGGGCTTTTTTAGTTTTGGGTCGGTGGTAACGGTTTTTCTTGGTCACCATCATGTGAGTTGTCATAAATCTCAATGCCATCACGGCGAGTTTTGAGAAGCGACAACTGCCACATATATTGCTCTGGATGAGGGCGAACTAAGTCTTCAATCGCTTGGTTCATTGCGCGCGCATCCGCTTCTTCATCACCTGTCGGGAAGTTTTCTAAGGCAGGTAAAATATGTACTTCATATTTCTGTGTTTTGTCGTTATACGCAGGTAGCACTGGAACGACTTTCGCTTTTGAAAGGCGAGCCATTTTACCAAAGCCTTTTAAGGTCGCTTTTTCTGTACCAAAGAAGGGAACGAAAACTGAGTTCGCCTCGCCGAAATCTTCATCCGGTAACCAGTAACCTAAATAACCATCTTTGATAGAGCGGACAAAAGGTTTAACCCCTGCGTCACGAGCGAAGATGCGGCCACCATACTGCATACGCTGAACGTGCATTAACCAGTCGCCGATTGGGTTACGCTGAGGCTTCATGATGGTTGTTACTTTGTAGCCTTTCGCTGCCAGCATTACCGCTGGGTAATCTACAGCCCAAGCATGCGGTGCAAGGATAATCACCTTTTCACCAGCATCAAGAAGTGGCAATAGGTTTTCTTCGCCAATCATCACACCGCGGTTTTGGTTATGTTTGGTTGAGCGAGCCAAAAACTCAGAATAACCCAACATGTACTGGGCCGCTTTGACAAACGTTTTTTCTAAGATTTCCTGACGTTCTTGCTCGGATTTCTCAGGGAAGCAGTAAGCTAGGTTAACGCGAGCACGACGAACCACTCGACCATTTTTCTTAATGGCAAATCGAGAAAGTTTACGCGCTAATCCGTCACGCCATGACACTGGCATAAAAGCGAATAGAGCAGCGAAAGCGATACCTATCCACGTGCCCCAATGTTTCGGATGAAGAAAAGACCACTCGAAAGTTGGATTATGTAAGTATTTATTGATGCTGTTATCGTTGTCGCTCACAAGCAGAACCTTTTATTTACTGGTATCGGGCATTGGTTTGTGTTTCATCTGGCAGCGATTTAAACCGCTTATGAAGCCACATCCACTGTTCTGGGGCGCGAAGTATAATCTCTTCAACAAATTTATTCATGTAGGCTGCCGCAGCTTTTTCATCTTGTTGAGGGTAATGGCCCTCGATGGATTGATCAGCAATAAGCTCATATTTACCTTGTGAATTTCTAAAACCTGAAACTGGTACAATCGCACATTTGCTGCTGTAAGCCAGAATACTGGTGCCCGTAGTGGTACATGCTTCTTCTACTGCAAAGAAAGGCACGAAAACAGATTTGTTATGTCCGTAATCTTGGTCTGGCAAATAGAACAGAAGCTCACCTTGGCGCAGTACACGAATCATTTTCTTCAGGTCGGTACGATAAACGAGTCGGTTACCATTACGTGTTCGGCCACGGTACTGAATAAATTCATACGCAGGGTTGCTGTGCGGACGATAGACACCATAGCCACTAAGACCAATAACCGCAAAGGCGCGAGCGGTGATTTCTAAATTCAAAGCGTGCACGCCACACATTAAAACACCTTTACCGTTTTCTGCATGTTTGCGTACAACCGCAACATCTTTTTCATCCAAGATGCGCTTAAAACGCCAAGTTGGCCAAAACCAGGTAATACCGGTTTCAATCAGAGCCATTCCAGTGTTTTTGAAATTTTCGATTACCATTTTATCGATATGTTCTTCTGACATATCAGGAAAAGCGAGCTCTAAGTTTCTTTTAGCAATAAAGACCCGTCTTTTGCCAAAGCGCATGCCAAAAGCCCCGATTGCGTGGCCAAGCTTTAGCAACATACGGTAGGGCAATAGGTTAACGGTTAAGGCGAGTAGACCAAATCCAAACCATACACCCCAATATTTAGGATGCAGCAGGGATAAGGAGAACTCTGGTTTGCCGGGTCTTTTTGTGCTCATTGTCTTTACTTAATTTGTGCGCTGAGTAATGCCCAATATTCTTCAAAGTTTTCGGTTGGTTGGTATTTAAAGTCTGAACGTACAAAACGGTTCAAACTTCCTTCAACTTGGCCGAGCAACTGGGCGGCTAGTGTTTTTTCATCGACTGGGAATGATTTGCCTTCACGAATTTTACGCTCTCGCAGTATTTGGCGCAAAGAGGTTTCAATTCGTTCAAACAGTTGGTTAATTCTGTCACGCAGACGTTCATTCTCAAACATTAGAGCATGTCCTGATAGAATTCTTGTCAGCCCAGGGTTACGTTCTGAGAAAGCCAGAATAAGTTGCATCACTAATCGAATGCGATTGAGAGTATCTTTCTCTTCATCAACAATGCGATTAATACGTGACATTAACGATTCTTCAATAAACTCGATGAGGCCTTCGAACATACGCGCCTTACTTGGAAAATGGCGATATAAGGCAGCCTCTGAAACGCCAACTTGGGCGGCGAGTTTTGCAGTCGTGATGCGCGATGCACCTTCGTTTGACTCGAGCATTTCAGCAAGAGCTTGGAGAATTTCTTCGCGGCGATTGGTTTTTTTATTGCCGGCCATAACCCGTATCTTCCTTCTGGTTATCACTGCTAATCACGAGGTAGTGGTTGCGTGGAATAGACGCCATTACTTCGTAAGTTTGAGATTATTTAATGAGGAAGTAGGTGGAATCACCACCTACGATTTGCGTTTAGCTGTCCGTTTTAGCGATGAAGCTGTTTATTAGTAGCACTAAAGCGTTTGCCAGTTCAGCTTTACTTGCCAATGGCAGTGCCTGCTCACCTTGTTGCCAATATACGGTTAATGCGTTGTCATCACTATTAAAACCTTGTCCTTCGACAGATACGTCGTTAGCACAGATCATATCGAGGTTTTTGCTGGTTAACTTACCGCGTGCGTATTGCTCCACGTTTTGCGTTTCAGCAGCGAAGCCGACCGTAAAAGGGCGCTTTTCTGTTAAAGCTGCAACGGAAGCGACAATGTCAGGGTTTTTAACCATAGTGATGGTAAGAGTGTCGTTGTCACCCGTTTTCTTAATTTTTTGTTCAGCGACGTGTTCTG
This sequence comes from Vibrio diazotrophicus, assembly GCF_038452265.1. NCBI lineage: Bacteria > Pseudomonadati > Pseudomonadota > Gammaproteobacteria > Vibrionales > Vibrionaceae > Vibrio > Vibrio diazotrophicus. The sequence continues at coordinate 3,147,029 of NZ_CP151842.1, read as the reverse complement.
GGCGGTAATCTGCTACAGCCGCACAAGCAATAAATACATCATGTTCCGTTGCGGCTTGCATGACAGCACCATGCATGTCCAGTGCGCTCTCAACATTGATTCGTTTTACTTGCTCTGGCGTAACCAAACTTACAGGCCCTGAGACTAAAGTCACTTGCGCGCCCATTCTTGCTGCTGCGTCTGCAATTGCAAACCCCATTTTGCCAGAACTGTGATTGGTCACGTAACGAACAGGATCAAGAGCTTCACGAGTTGGACCTGCAGTGATCAGTATGCGTTTCCCATCTAACGGTTTTTCAGTAGATAAGGGCTTTGGACCAAAGAATGCTTCACAGTGATGAACCAATTCCATCGGTTCTAACATGCGGCCTTTACCCACATCACCACATGCTTGTTGACCAGAAGCCGGTCCCCAAATCATTGCGCCACGGCGAGCAAGGGTCACTAGGTTTTCTTGAGTTGCCGGGTTGCCGTACATCTGCTGATTCATTGCTGGAGAAACCGCAACTGGTGAGTCCGTTGCCAGCACTAAAGTGGTGAGCAAATCGTTACCCATACCTGCTGCCATGCGTGCAATAAGATCAGCGGTTGCTGGTGCAAGCAGAACTAAGTCTGCCCATTTGGCCAGCTCAATGTGGCTCATTGATGCTTCTGCACTCGGGTCAAGCAAGCTGTAAGAAACGGGATTGCCGGAGACGGCTTGCATAGTAAGTGGAGTAATGAACTCACGCGCAGCATCAGTCATTACTACTTGAACTTGTGCGCCACGCTCAATCAAACGTCGCGTTAATTCTGCGCATTTGTAGGCGGCGATGCCCCCACTGATGCCAAGCAGAATTTTTTTTCCTGCCAAAGTTTGCATTCTGGATTCCTCAAAAAATCTGCGGGTTATGTTAGCAAACGAATCCTATATTATCGCCCGATCAGGGCGATAATATAGGATTAATGACCGTTAGGGCAGCTTTGCTTATATCTTTGCGCTTTTCTGTTGTCTGTTGTACTTTATTTATATTGAATAAATAAGGTTTTTTACTTTGAATAGAGCGATAAAAATCCGGATTTTCCCAAACCGAGAGCAGCAAGGTTTCCTTGATGCGCAGTTCGGTGCGGTAAGATTCATTTACAATCGTGCCCTTCATATCAAAAGCCATTATTACAAAAAGAAAGGCATTAATCTTTCACCGACTAAAGAGTTAAAAGCCCTTATTTCCGTTGCTAAAAAACACGCTAAATATGAATGGCTAAAGCAGTTTGATTCTATTTCACTGCAAGAGTCGACTCGTAATCTTAAGAAAGCCTTTGATAACTTTTTCAGTCCAGAAATGGAATCTCGATATCCTCAATTTAAAAGGAAACAAGGTAAGCAATCCAGCTACCATTGCATGAATATAGATTGCGATAGCGAAAGCATTAAGATCCCCAAACTCAAATCCAGAATCAAAGCCAAAGTTCACCGTCCTATTGAGGGTGTTTTGAAAAGCATTACTCTTTCCAAAGCATCCACAGGGAAGTATTACGCCTCACTTTTATTTGATGTAGAAAAGGTACTGCCAGAAAAACCAAAGCATATCACACAGGTGAAGGGTTTTGATTTAGGGTTGTCTGACTATCTGATTGACAGTGATGGAGTAAAAATCCCTAACCCTCTCTTTTTGCTACGCGCAGAGCGAAACTTACGCAAAAAACAAAAGTCATTGAGTCGGAAGGTTAAAGGCTCTCGCAACCGAGAAAAAGCAAAGTTGCTGGTGGCGAAAGCGTATGAAAAACTTACCAATGCACGGAACGACTTTCAACACAAACTTTCAAAACGTATCGTTGACGAAAACCAAGCACTGATATTTGAAAAATTAAAGTCGTCTAACATGATGAAAAACGGAAAACTCGCTAAACACATTGGTGATGCTGCTTGGTTCAGCTTCGTTCAAAAAGTAAGGTACAAAGCGGATTGGGCAGGCAAGCATTTTGTCCAAATCAGCCAGTGGCTACCGAGTTCCAAAACCTGCTCCTGCTGCGGTCATAAGCTGGAAAGCTTGCCACTTGCAGTTCGACACTGGATTTGTCCGGAATGTCTAACTCTGCACGATAGAGATCGTAATGCAGGAATGAACATCAGGCTAGCAGGAATTATCGATTTAAAGGCGGAAGGTTTCACCGTCTCAGCATAGCGATGCGCCGTCAGTCTTAAGGAGTATTTCTTTAAGCTCGCGCAAACGACCTATGAAGCCTCGCCCGATCAGGGTGGGGGAGATTCACCACAACTCCCAGAATATGTATGAGCTGTGTCAACTTAACAATCCACACAGGCGGAATATATGAGATTTTGCTTACACATCGGCGAGATTTTCTTTAAGAAAAGGCTCCTCCTGAAGATAATGTTTTATGTATCAATAAAACCAATATAAAAAATTAGACGCTGGAGCACTTATGTTTCGTTCGATGAGAAGTCGTACCAAGTTGTTATTGCTAACTGTTGTTCCGTTAGTTTTGATAACCAGTATTAGCTCTATGGTGTATTACTGGATAGGGATGAACAGTTTGCAACAAGAGCTGACTCAATATCGTGAGCAGTTAGTTAACAACCGTAAGCAAGAGTTAAAAGCCTACCTGATGATGGGAGTGACGGCGGTTAAGTCTCTTTACGAAGAAGACAGCAGCGCTGAAAATAAAGCGTTGGCAAAGGAAATCTTAAAATCGATGCGCTTTGAAAGTGATGGTTACTTTTTTGCGTACGATTCAAAAGGTGTGAATACCCTTCACGCAATGAACGCATCACTGGAAGGTAAAAACCTTTACGGATTAAAGGATGAGAATGGCGTCCCTGTTATTGCTGGTTTAATTGATGCGGCTAAAACGGGTGATGGGTTCTTATACTTCTCTTGGCAAAAACCTTCTATTAAGGCCCAAGCACCAAAGTTAGGTTATGCAGAATATTTACCTAAGTGGGACTGGGTGTTAGGTACAGGTATTTACATCGATGATATCGATACTCAGCTTGCCGAATATCAAACACAGCGCTTGGCTGTTTTGCATGGCCAAACCTATTCAGCTGTGGGTTTATCTTTTCTAGGTTTGTTAATTACAAGCTTGATTGTGAGTTTGCTTGTGGCTCGTGGTGTAGCACCGTTGCAGCATATTGTCGGCTCTCTAAAAGATGTGGCTGCGGGTGGCGGTGATTTAACGGCTCGTTTGAAAGTGGAAAGTCACGACGAAGTGGGTGAAGTGGCGAAAGCATTCAATGATTTCATGGACAAGCTTCATCCGATGATCGCCGATATTCGAGGTTCTGCCGACGACGTAAGCAGTGCAGCTATGGAACTGGATAAGCAAACTTCTCAATCCAGTCAGCAGATGAACGAGCACTGTTTAGAAACCGATAAAGTAGTCACAGCGGTGACTGAGATGAGTGCGACCTCTCGCGAGGTGGCGAACAACACCAACGCAACGGCACAAGCTATTGAATCTGCTAATCAACAAATTATCGAAGCTCAGAGAGAAGTGAATCTGGCTATTGAAGGCATTGGCGCTCTAGTCAATGAAGTCGATTTGACTTCTGATGCTATCCAAGAGCTAAGCCAACAAACCAGCAAGATTACTCAAGTTCTTAAAGTGATTGGTGATATCGCTGATCAAACTAACCTGTTAGCGCTAAATGCTGCAATCGAAGCGGCGCGAGCGGGTGAACAAGGGCGTGGTTTTGCGGTGGTTGCTGATGAAGTACGTTCTCTGGCGAGCAGAACACAAAACAGTACAAAAGAGATTGGCGACATGATTGAAGCGTTACATCAAGGTGTTAACAAAGCGGTCACGAGTATGAATGTCAGCCAAGAACGTGGAGAGAAGACGGCGTTAGAGTCAGTTCAGATTAAAGAAACGCTCTCTGGTATTTCTAATGCGGTTTCAGTGATTCAAGATATGAGTACCCAAACGGCTTCTGCCGCTGAGCAGCAAAGCGCAGTAGCTGAAGAGATTAACCAGAATCTTGTGACCATTCAGCACATTGTGAATGATCTGAGTGAAAATCTGAAATACTCGGAATCGATCAGCCATCGCTTAACGCAGTCTGGAGACAAAGTAGGAAGCCTGGTTGGACACTTTAAGGTTTAACCAACACTCCCGCTTCAAGCAATATTGAACTCTGTCTAAAAATCCCCTAAGCCAGTTGCGGTTTTGGGGATTATTTCGTTTCTGTATGCCAAATATCCCCCAACGACTTGGTGTTGCTGCCAGTGTCTACCCAAGAGAAGTGGTAAAACGCGCGCTTCACCACAATGCTGCGGCGCTCATATTGGCGCATAATCATCCTTCAGGTATGGCTGAGCCCAGTCAATCAGACAGAAGGATCACCAGTCGTATCTCAGACGCTTTAGCTCTAGTGGATATTCGAGTCTTGGATCACTTTGTTGTTGGGGACGGAGAAATCGTTTCTTTTGCTGAGCGAGGGTGGATGTAAACATTGATCGCTTCATTCTCACTTTTTATGAGCAAACCCAAGCAGCAAATTAGAACAACACCTTGCCTAGTTTTGTATTTTCTAAGGAAAGAACGCGTCTAAAATGCAATGTTTAAACCTATCATTATGTTAAAAAACAACGCTTAAAAGAGATTTGTTGATGATTTCGCCTGAATGCGTAAAAAATGCTTAGCTTTCTGTCGTTTTCTGGTATGATTCGCACACATTTTTTGACACTAATTCAGCTCGCCAGAGAAAAAAGATCAGCGAATCCTGCAAAAAGGATCTGTTCGGGTCTTGAGCAATGGGTATCAAGTTAGTATAATGCGCGACCTTTGATAGCCTTGCGTGGATTTTCCATAGCGGTTTTTACCTCAGTTCTTTTGAACATTAAGGGGTTCAGCCAGCAAGGTTGATATCGAGCTGAAACGATTTGGAGAAGACATTCATGTCCCGAGTATGCCAAGTAACTGGTAAGCGTCCAGTAACGGGTAACAACCGTTCACACGCACGAAATGCTACTAAGCGTCGTTTTCTGCCGAACCTACAAACTCATCGTTTCTGGGTAGAGAGCGAAAAACGTTTTGTTAAACTACGTCTAACTGCTAAAGGCATGCGTATTATCGACAAGAAAGGCATCGATGCTGTTCTTGCTGACATCCGTGCACGTGGCGAAAACGTTTAAGAGGAATTAAGCAATGGCTAAAGGCATTCGTGAGAAAATTCGTCTAGTATCATCTGCTGGTACTGGTCACTTCTACACTACTGACAAAAACAAGCGTAACATGCCAGGCAAATTCGAGATCAAAAAGTTTGATCCAGTAGTTCGCCAACACGTTATGTACAAAGAAGCGAAAATCAAGTAATTGATTGCTCTCTTTAAGTAGTAAGAAAACCCAGCCTATACGGTTGGGTTTTTTCTTTTCTACGCTATATCTTTTTCTGCAAGCTTCCGCTTGAAAGGTTCACTGTTCTGACACTCCTCTCTAGGATCTGTATTTTCTTCCTGTTAATCTACATCCACGCTTTTACTATGGATCTCCTCATTGATTAAGGATAGCTTCATGCGTGTTGCTCCTAGTCGCCGTCGTCGGTGGAACAATATTCTCATTCTGGCTGTGGTGTTATTTATCGGGGTATTAAATCTTCCCGCCGTGATAAAAACCTACTTTATGGAACCGCCCGCGCCAGCTTACTCTACGTTGCTCAATGCAGATTGGCAGCTACAAGCGATACATTTTCCCCAGCTATCTTTAGAAAAGAACCAAGGACGCTGGAGAGCGACGCCACCAAGCAGTATTGCACCTGAAATATTGGTAGAACGTTGGAAAGATTTGGTTGGTACTGAAGTTGATGATGAAACGTATCAGTCGTTTCTGCCTATTCTGCGTAATCCACAAACGGTAGAGGTGTGGTACAGCGATCGCGAAGAACCACATAGGATCACTTTTTATCAGACACCGCGTTTTTTGCTGTTCAAAAACTGGCAAGATAAGTGGATAGCTATTTCGGTTGAACAAGGCTACTTGTTGCCTGAGAACGAATAATCAGAAGAATGAGACAGGAAGTGTTATGCCAGAACTCCCAGAAGTAGAAGTCAGTCGTATGGGAATTTCGCCTCATCTTGTGGGGCAGAAAGTGCGGTCATTAGTCTTTCGTACACCGAAATTACGTTGGGATATTCCCGTTGAACTGAAACAGATGGAAGGGCAGGTCATCCGTTCCATTTCCAGACGAGCGAAGTATTTGTTGATTGAAACCGATATCGGTACGGCAATCGTGCATCTTGGGATGTCGGGGTCATTACGGGTGTTGGATGGGTTTATTACCGCAGGTAAGCACGATCATGTTGATCTCACTTTGAGCAATGGCAAAGTATTACGCTACAACGACCCTCGACGATTTGGCGCGTGGTTGTGGTGCCCAATTGGAGAATCACATTCTGTGCTTGGTAATATTGGTCCAGAGCCACTGACGGATGAGTTTGATGCGCCATACATGGCTGGAAAGGCAAAGAACAAGCGTGTTGCGGTGAAGCAGTTCATCATGGACAACAAAGTTGTAGTGGGTGTAGGGAACATCTATGCCAGTGAATCGCTTTTTAGTTCTCGAATTCATCCACAACGCTCAGCTTGCTCTTTATCTTTGGACGAGTGGAAAACGCTGGTGGCAGAAATCAAAGCGGTGCTTACCGGTGCAATAGCTCAAGGCGGTACAACGCTTAAAGATTTTGCTCAGGCAGATGGCAAACCGGGCTATTTTGCGCAAGAACTGCAAGTGTATGGAAAAGTAAAACAAGCATGCCCAAGTTGCGGTGAGTCGATCATCGATCTAAAAATCGGGCAGAGAAATACTTTTTTCTGCCCTGAGTGCCAGCGTTAAATTTTTCGCTGTATGTAGGTTGTTACCACTATACTCAGTTAGAAATTTCGCCGTAAACCCTCGCAGGATGAGGGCGGAGATATAAGAGGCGATAGCGTCTTAATCTGGAGTCGATTGACTCTTTACATAGGCTTTTAATGTTCCAATTGTCGCACCGCCAGCAGTGCAAGCAAAGTATGAGCGAGACCATAGGACGGAGCTTTTGCTCTGTCTCGTAAGGTGTGTCTTTTGTCGTCGCGACATGTGAGATGAAACAGCTTTCAAGTTGTTAACCATTACGCTGATTGGAAGTTTTTTTTGGGGGGGTATGAGAGCAATCTTATTGGCAGAAATTTTAGGAATTCGAGAAGGGGCAATAACGGTAAAAACGGTAAAATCGATATTCAAACTCAGTAAAAGCCAATAAATATCATAACCAGTAGGCCCGGCTTCATAGCAGATTAGAATGACGGGTATAGCTTCATAAGCTTCTTCATCAGCCTAATGACAGAATCTTTGGATGAGGATATGTTTCCCCAAAACCTTACCTATCCCTGTCGTTCAGGACTCGCTATTGCAACTGCAATTGTGTCTTTATGAGCATCAAGCCCTGCATAAGTCGAGTAATTGTGAACATTTGCCATATCAGAGACCTCCAAAAACACACCATAGCTGAATGTTTAGTATATAAGGTCATACCCCATCTGGTTATTCTCGGCCAACCCTAATGGGGCGGAAGCGAGCGCGATGCTTTACAGTATCGTCGAGACAGCGAAAGCCAACGGCCTTATTCTTTACGACTACATGGTCAAGTGCATGAAAGAGCTAGCGAAAGCAGAGCCAGATATCGATGCGCTCCTACCTTGGAACTTCAAACATTAATAATATCGCTCAGTGGGATCATGGGGCGTGTACCTTTTATTTGAGTGATTTCTTACCCCTTACCAAGCAATGCTTCTTATTTGGTTAGTAGTTGATCGATTCTCCAATACACCAGGCAAGAGGATAGGCCGCCATTATGGTCGGGCAATATCCTACTTGCTTATTATAACAATGTTATTGGGGGTATTGCAGATAAATAAATTCAAAGCCCATAGTTGTAAATGGTGCAAAGTGAAGTTGTGTGCAAAGTATAACTTGACGCTTTTCCAAATTCACGATGGCTACTGACTGCTCGGCATAACCAATGATAGACTCTGGGAATGTGTGTTGAATTTCTATTGCAAGCCACAGTGCTTGAGTAAGTTGCAGATGACGATACCAGAGTTGATCTTGCTCAATCGGATAGGTTCGGCAGCAGCATGATGCCGAAGCAAGCCAAAACTTTATCAAAGATAGTTCAGGTAAAGCCTCGTGAGCTTGGAGATCAAATCGATAGCGTATTTCCGTGCTGAAACACGATTGAACGTGTTGTTGAAGTAATTCATAGATCTCTGGATTACGGCGGTGTGCTTGCCAACATTGTTGAGCATAAACCGATAAGCTATCTTGTAGCTGTGGTGAAGGATAGCCATCGAAGCTCGCTTCAGAACTCCACCAGAGATTGCGTACTTTTGCTGAGAGACCACCTAGTGACATCACGCTCAGTGTATTTGCACTCGCATTATCAAAATCCAGCATACGCTGAAGTGCGGATAATTGTTCATAGTAGTTACTCATCACAATCCTCCTTGTGCTATAAATGACTTAACATCACTTTGGTGGTCTAACCTCTGATCAGAGAAATGATTTAAGAAGATGTAGACAAGACCGGCAGCACTATTGAGTAGCAATTCTTTTAACAGCACTATTTTCTTACTAAATGGAAAGTGAGATCGAAATTGATAGGTTACTAATGTAGTATCAGCATTAATCTGATTAACGATAGTATTAGTGTGACTTAGGTTTTGGATGCTGTTCATCATCTTCGTATCCTCACAAAAATGATGATAATAGAACGAGATATGTACATTTAGACAAATATAAAAGCGAGCCATGCCATGGCCTCCATTGGTTGCAGAACTGTAAATAGATCTGTCCCTGACCGATGGAATTCGTTAGAATTTGTCTATCGGCTGGGCTGGGATTAAACGTTAGAGCAGCCGGTACGGGGTAGGAAGGGGGCAACCTTCCTACCCCAACTGCTTATCTGATTTTCCTAATAATATTTTTTCAAACACCACCGTTGAAAATCTCATCTACTACACTATATTGATCACTGTGTTTTTGTCCAGTATTTTGTTGTTTTTTTACTGGTGTCGCGTTCATCACGTGAAACATTGACAAGTTTTAGCCATTTCGCCGTAAACCCTCGCCCGATTAGGGCGGGGATATAAGGCGTAAGACGCGATAGCGTCTTAATCTGGGGTCGATTGACTTTCCACATAAGCTTTTAATGTTTCAATAGTCGCACCGCCAGCAGTGCAAGCAAAGTATGAACGAGACCATAGGGCGGAGCTTTTGCTCTGCCTTGTAAGGTGCGTGTTTTGTAGTCGTAGCATACGAGATGAAACTGCTTTTAAGTTGTTAACCATTACGCTGATTGAAAGTTTTGGAGGGTATGAGATCAGTAAATGAACGTGATCCTGTTTACCATCCATTTCTCTCAATTCGCATTCAAGTTTTACACACGTTGACTCAAAAGCTTCCCTTAACTGTTCGATCATAACTCCAGTAAACAACTTGCGTCTGTACTTCGTTGTAAATACCAGATGAACAACCAATTTGCTCACACTGAATCCAAAAAAGGATATAAAACCACTGCTTGCCGTTGCCAAGAAATCCCGCCAATACCACTGGTTGAAGCAATATGATTCAATCGCCTTACAGCAATCGGTGATCAATCTTCACCAAGCCTTCGATAACTTCTTTAATCCGAAGTCGAAAGCCAAGTACCCACAATTCAAACGTAGACATGGCAAGCAGTCGAGCTATCACTGTGCGGGTGTAAAGGTACTTGATGGGGCAATTAAGCTTCCAAAAATGAAGCCTATAGAGGCGAATGTTCACCGTGAGATTGCAGGTGTGGTTAAAAGCATCACTGTAAGCCTGAGCAAGACAGGTAAGTTCTACGCATCAATCCTTGCGGATGATGGAGTGGAAGCATCAACACCACTCCACACAGTAAGAACAGTTACAGGTGTCGATCTGGGTTTGTCTCATTTTGTGATTGAGTCAAACGGCAGAAAGACAGCCAACCCAAGATTTGTAAAACGCGCTGAGAAGAATCTCAGACGTAAGCAGCGTCAGCTATCCAGAAAAGCCAAAGGCAGTGCTAATCGTGCAAAAGCTCGAATACTTGTTGCTAAATGCCATGAAAAGGTAGTGAATGCTCGCGCTGATTTTCAACACAAACTCTCTCGAACTCTCGTTGACGAAAACCAAGCGGTGATAGTTGAGAGATTGAAATCAGCAAATATGATGAAAAACCGCAAACTAGCAAAACACATAGCTGATGCCTCATGGCATAGCTTTGTTGCGAAACTAGAATACAAACTGAAAGAGCAAGGTAAGCACCTAGTAAAGCTCGACCAGTGGTACGCCAGCTCTAAAACATGCCATTGTTGCGGTCATAAAATGGAAGAAATGCCCTTATCGGTTCGCAAATGGGATTGCCCGTCTTGCGGTACAACGGATATTGATCGCGACTTAAATGCCGCCCTTAATATTCGTGATAAAGGCATTCTAGAATTAAAGGCGGCTGGACGGTCGTCTCTGCTTATGGAAGCTATGTAAGTCTCGATACTATCGAGCCACGGCTAACGAAATAAGAAGCATCGCCTGATAAGGTGGTGAGAAGTCACTCATCGCTGAAGATAAAAAGGTCTTGTTGCTTTTCTTTAATAGTTGAATTGTTATCTGTTTGTTTTTCTTCTAAATCCTTAATCATTTTGAGTACGCTATCTAACTGTCGTTCGTCTCTTTCGATAGAGATGGTAGTGTACGGTAGGTTATCTTCAAGGGAGTAATATACTCCTAGTTTCAACTCGCCAAGAGCTGTTTCAAAAATATCCAACCTTGTTTTTGTTGCTTCCTGCAAATTTTTAACTCTAACTCCCTCCAGCTCTTTCGGAGAAAAACGGAACAAAGAACCGACATTAGTTTTACTTTCACCAACTTCAAATACATGAATGAGTTTAGTAAATGCGTATGGAGGAATTAGAACAGCAATCGCTGCTTTTTCGTCGCCTATATATAGAAGAAATTCATCAGCTTTTTTAATTTGGCTGTATTCCTTAACGCAATGATTTAGTTCTTTCTTCAATGTAAAAAGGTTGAGTGCAACGTATTTTAGCGCTTGAATGGGAACGGTTTTTTTTTGGTAAAATTCTTCAACACCCGCTAATGAGCACGTTAACGTACACTCTGGTGTTTTAAATGTTATCGTTTCACCTTGTTGTGCGATTTCGATTTCATTACCGGAGGTCATTTGGCAAAGTTTAGTCATTTGCATCGTTGTATCTGGTGTTAATACCATGGATACAGGCAATTTCATATCCAGAGGCAAAGCTTTGTCTTCAACTACGCCCTGACGCTGGATACGTACGTAATTTTCTTCCTTGTTTAGTTGAAGATACTCAAATGGTAGGTTTTTATGGGCTTCATATACGATGCGTTCAATGGTAGCTTTTGAGGTTTTTGTTGTAGGGCATTTAGGTGTATTTGCCCAGTAAGTCAGATGTTCATCAGATGGGGCACTGCACTGACAACGACGTAAAGCAGTGCTTTGCAATTCGTCTTTGAGCCGTGTGCTTCTATCTAGCACCTCTAAGAACATTGTCCCTGATGGCTGAATCTCGAATTCGAGTTTTATGTCTTCTCCTTGTATAAAATAGTAAATGAGCTGTTTAGTAAAACTAGCATCGAGAGAAAAGTGCTTGTTTTTTAGTGAAATGGAACGCTCGTCTAGCATGAATGTATAGTGGTCACAAAGGGGGAGTTGCCCGTTAATGAAGGTAATCGTATTCTGTGTTTTATTAACCAGTACTGTTACGACACAGTTAGCGAAATGGGTATCAATACCTTGAGATAAGCTTTCAAGCAAAGAGCGTTTATTTGCAGGGATAATGATGTTCATTGAGTATCCTTATTGAATTGTAATGAATGTATGAATTGTTGAGTAAACATAAGTGTTTGGTTTGAAATAGAAAATTTGGGACGTAAAGTAATGGTAAGCATAGTCTTACCGATAGAACGATTTTTAACTGAAATTGCTTCTCCACCTTGTACAAAGTGCTCTTTGAGTAGCGTTATTTGACGTGCGCGATTAAGGTTTCTATGGGCGGTCAACTCAAACTGACACGAGAGCCACGCCCAGTCCTTGTGGCGGAAGAATGAGGTAAAGGCGCGAGCATTTTTTACGTTGCAGGCAAGCGTAATCTGAAGTGCTTGGCTGCCTTCTGAGAGTTCGACTTGAGGCAATTTGCTTAGTGCTGTTCGTTGTTTTTTGCCAACAGGAGTGATGTCGTGTTGACAACTTTGACTCCAGATTTTGCTTAACGTCGCAAGTTCGAGACAACCGTTGGACTGCATAGCCTTAAACAAAAAACCGATTAATGTATTGGTACTAAGATAGATAGTGTTTTGCCAGTTTCTGAAGTGGTCAAGTGACGATTGCTGTTCATTTTGTTGTTGTAACTGTCCGAAAATAGCGCTTCTTAATTGAGAATTGGTTAATTGAATTGGTTGAATTCTTTTATCTCCGAGCATTTTGTATGTAATGTTAGATCTCAAGGTTTTTAGCTTGCGTGCGAGATTATGCGATGTTGATGATAATCCCAAGAGATAGCGCAGTTCGCTGTGAGAGTAGGAGCGGAGCGTATATGGTCGATGTTCAGTACTTATGATAGGTAACAGCCAATCAATGTCGTGCAAATAAGACCATCTTGTTGTTGCGTAATTGGTATGACCAATTTGTTTGCAAACTTCGTCAAAGAAGATCCCATCGTTCGCCTCATCAGGACTTCGGCCTTCCAGCCAGTATTCGAAACGGGTACAGATAGACTTTTGTGATAAGACCTCGCATTCTAAAGGTGTATTACCGCGCTCATTTTCAGGGGTTCGGCTGACGAAATGTAACATCTGAATCATGAAAACATGCACACCACTGTGGCGCAGATGGTGAAAGTGCATGTGTGTACCGAAGAGGATTTTTAGTGCTCTAGTGATGGGTAATAGGTAATAGAGTTGCCGAGAATGGTATTTTTCATCGTCAAAACCAATTAATGGACAGTCGGGAGAGGTTCCCTCTTTTATCGCTTTTATCACTTGAAAAAGCTTTCTATAGGGACTAGGTATGGTGGTATACACCGCGCGTGACAGCCCGCTCTTTGTGCGGCCTTCTTTTGTATTTGCAATGAATAGAGTAAGTAAACCTGTTTTAGGAACAAACTGTACGTCCTGACAGCGAAGACGCAGCACTTCGCCTCGACGGAGCATACCAAAGTAACCTAATAACGCTGCAATAACTGTGAATAAACTGCGAAGAGGATGGGTCGTATTTTGAGTGATGAGCGCTTGAATAAGGGTATCAAGTTCAATCAAGTCCAAACGGCCTGCACTGACTGACGGTGCAGTTGTGGGCATGGTAAAAAGTGTTAAATCAATGCTGTCTGTTTGCTCTTGATGGCTGAGAAAACGTAAGAAATAGAAAAAGGTCTGTCTTAGAGCATCGCCATTCAATGAGTCAAAGATATTTTTTGCCCACAAATTGACGGAAGCTTCGTCGATCGCCTGAGCATAAGTCAAAGGGTAGAGGTTAAGAATATGTTCAAGTTGGGTGTACTTAATAATAGAGCTAACTGCTAAGGTGGATTTCTTGACGCCACCATGGGTCAGCAACTGCTGAGTGTAGTCATACAGTAATCGTGGTAAAAGGTTATTTGCGTCCCACCTCGGTGGCAAAGGGGGCTTTTTCTGTGATGCATGTGATTTGAGTAGTAATTTATGGGGCCAAGCATGTTTATTTTTTGACTGAATTGCTCCCATAAACCAGTTGGCATCCCAATCAATGGTGTAAATTTCAGATAACTGGTGCCTAGATGATTGGATGTTCAAAGGTAAGCTCACGTGTCTCTCTGGGTTGGCAAGATCTTTGAGCAGGATTGGCGGCAAGTAGTGATGTAGATACCAAGTGATTTGGAATCTTTTTGACCACTCGGCGCGAGTAGCCTGAGAAAGGCCGTGATCAACAAGCCATTTCGATAATTGTTTAAAAAGCATAGATTCACTAATATGCTTAGATGGTTGGGCATAGTAGTCGCTAAGTAGCCGATAGCTCGTCAATGGTAAATGATAGTGAGTTACTCGAAGCTCATCTTTGCTGGTATTCTGATGAGTCAAGCGAAGTCTAGGTATTGGTCGCTCAGATGTAATAGAAGTGACATCATTTAAAATGCAATCAATGTGGCTTAAGGACAACGGAGCGATTTCAAAGCCTATCATTAAGGCGATGAATGCTGGAGACAGCGTTCCTCGGTCTACAAAGTATTGTTTTTTTTGTTGCTGAAAACTGTCGAATATCTGATGAGCTTTCTGAGACTGCTTAGCGATAGATTCGAACCATCCAAATTCCGTATCACGAATAGCTACCTGTTCTTGCTCTGGTAAACGCCAGTGACAAGCATCCTGCAGGTAAAACAAAATATCGTTCAGTGCTTGTTTATAGTGCCGCTGTTTTCCTGTAGGTACTGTTGCGATGATTTTTCTAGCACACCGAATGTCGGCCTGTATCAGTCTTCGCTCACAATGGTCAACAATATTCCAACGCTCTAGCAACCAAAGAAGATCTTCTAGGTATGCGCAGTTTTTACCAAGTTGTTCGAAGTGGCGTTGGACTGCTCCAGCAAGTAGAAGATTGTCGCGCCTAGACATAGATGAACTCCTTCAGCGAGAGTCGAGTAGCATAATGGTTGAGGTAAGTTTTTATAGTGTTGACAGTGAATGGAAACACTACATCTCTCCCCAGATGTTCTCCAATGCTTTCATGACCCATTATTCGGTCAATGTCTTGATCAAGTAACCTAGCAGAAGACAGATCATTGACTGCACTTTGGGCAAAAAAATGACGAAGTTGATAAGGAATGACACCTGGCCAAAGTTGGTTCATAAATTGACGGAGAGCACGGTTGGACAAACGAAAAGTTCGTCCTGAGTCATCAATGCAATACCATAATTCTTCAAGATTGTTACTTATAGAAAACTTCGAAAGTACTTTAGCCTGTAGTTCACGATAGTGTTGGATTTCGCGCTTTAGATAATCACAAACAATGAGTTGCCTAAGTCGACCTTTATCTTTAATGAACACAATGTTTCCCCCTGCATAATACTTTCCCAAAATGCTGATACCATGTGTTGGTCTCGCACCGGTGAGTAAGATAAAAAGTAATGCCACTCGATAAGTAGCTGCTTGAAAATAGTTTATCCACAGATTTTTTTTTGCTGATTTTTTTGGGGCGAGTTTTTCAACATAGTTAAATAAGAGGTCGAAAAAATGCACGACTTCATTCTCGTCGAGGTAACGTTTACTGCCAATTTTGATAGCGGGGCTGCGAATAGTTTGCTTGACGTTATTGGACGTATCTAAAACATACTGGGCAATACGTCCTGATGAAGTGAGGTATCTGGCTAGTCTTGTGCGATCTGCAATAAGGTTAGTTGCGTGATTTTCGTGAAATACATCGAAGTGAGTGGATAAATTGGCACTTCTTGCGGCTTGTATTAGGCGGGTGATGTAGCGATGCTGTGCATCGAAGAGTTTGTATCGGACTCTGTCACTGTCAATTCGTTGATATCGTTCGGCGTGTTTGTGATGATTTCTATTGTTGGTTACTATCTGTGCTCTTGGGATGGCTGAAAGTGTATTGTCGACAAGAGCGCAATTGATCAAATACCGGTGAAATGAATCTTTGCGGACTCTTGGTAAGTGACTTAATGAGGGCGGGGTTTTCCAATTTTGATTCATCAACAGAAAAAGGCGAGTTTTGACCTTAGGGCGCAAGAATGGCGTTTCATAGCTTTGGCCACTGATAAATGGCTGAAAGAAAGCATTGAAATGAGGAGGTAGGGGGTGCCAAAGATAATGAGTCGACTCTCCGTCTTGATAGCCATGCGCATACTCGGTCCATGTATACGAACCATCATAATAAGTTCGAAAGGTATTTTTTCGGCAAATCGTAGAGCCTGATATCCGCTCAAAATCTGGTATATCTTCTGATGATCTAATATTTGGCCATTGCTGAGTCAGCCAAAGATGTAACGCCACAATGGTCATTGCCGGGCGGTCTTTCGAACTCTCCTTTGCCAATTTTCGTAGCATAATAGCCATCGTGGTAGCGTGCTTAAGTGCGTCAGGATAGCGTCCTCCAGAATTGTGTTGTCGATTTCTACGGGCAATGTGATTAATTGATACCATGCTGCATCCCTTTGAATTATCTAAAAGCGTAAGGTGAGTAATCTTCGTTAGTCGCCATTACCCGTTTTGTTCGTGCAGTAATTTTGAGTGGTGAGATAGGGCTAATACGCTGATGTCTGCTCGGCGTCTGATTCGAGAATACATTGATTAAACATGTGAGAGCTAAAAACAAGAAAGGGCTTAGGACTTCGTGAACATCATTGTCTTCACGCATAATCATGGGCATGAATAGCTTCTCGTATTCAGAATGATCGCTGAGTCTCTCTATATATTGAATAGGCATTAAACTATGCGGCTGCGTGCCAATCACAACAGGTAGTGAGTGTCGTTCTCGTGGTAGATGACTCTCTGTAGAATAAATCGAACTCTGCTGGTGAGCACCTATGAAAGCGAAAAGATAATTTTTTGTGAATGAGTGGAGTCTCCAATATATCTGGAGTCTTATAGTGTGAAAAATTATTCTATTTGTTTTTGAATTCATAATTGGCGCACTATTTTTTAATTAGAATTAAATCGCAATATATTGTGTATGTTGTAGTAATTATTACGATATATTGTGTTTCCTGTTTTATTATCATAATCACAATTCATCAGACGTTAAAAACTTTCTATGAACGAGGATCATGTTTTTTTTGAAAAATGGATAAGGGATCTCAAAAATGGTCCTTTGAGATTATAAGTTTGTCGTTTTTGGTGATGCTGGGGTTTGCAGCTTAAATTGATAAATTACGAACGGTGTTGGGGTAGCCCTTAATCACCAACGAGAATGGAAGCTTAGAACTTGCCTGTGTTACTCAAACTGACAATAATGCTTTTTACCATGCGATTTTTTGCATTCAGCTTTATATCAAGCAAATTATCAAATGCTTAGTGAAGATTGAGCTTCTTGCTGTAATGCAATTTAGTTGTACTATTTCAGCCTGTGGTATTTACGTGGCTTTTTTGTAACACCAAGCATTGGCTTGAAATCCTTTTGGGGATTTAGCGTGACACTGTGCTTGCGGTATTTATGAGACTTTAAATGTAGAGCTTTTTTGGTCATAAAACGTATAGGCTCACGCTGTTGCTATTAAAAATTCAGGTTGCCCTTACCTTGGATAAATGTATATTTTTATTGCTCTTAACATTTAAGTGCTCATTTGCATAAAATCATTCTGCTATTTGTTTAAAGAGTTTTGTAAAGTGAGAGCGCACAGCAAAGAGTTACTTCAAGACCACCTCAGGAAAAGGCATAGTGTGACCAAGCTTTGCTCTGGTGTTCACGGCGAAGTATCGAGGAAAGATTTTTGCTGGCGTAATTATTGATCAGATGAGAGGCGTTTGAACCTGCTTGTGTGAACTTATTGAATGCTGAGCTCATTCCCGCCCAAACTATCAAATCAGTGTAATGGTTAATAATTTGAAAGCTGTTCTATCTCGTATGTAGCGGTGACAAAACACACCATCAGGCAGAGCAAAGCTCTGCCTGATGGTGTGTTGATACTTCTGGCGGTGCAAAAATTGAAACTCTAAAGGTTTATGTCAAAACTAGGTGCCCCAGAATACTCAGCTTTGCATCGAATACTGTAGTGGCATAGTGAATTTGGCCACCTGATTAGAGGTGCTAAGATGCACCTCATAACATGACAGGTGAAACTATGACTAAGCGAACCAGACGTACTTTCAGTGCGGAATTTAGACTCGAAGCAGCGCAACTTGTCCTCGACCAAAACTACACCGTTGTCGAAGCAGCAAAAGCCATGGGTGTTGGTAAATCGACAATGGACAAGTGGGTAAGGCAACTTAGACAAGAAAGAAAGGGAGTGAATCCCCAAGCCTCACCGATGACACCAGAGCAAATTGAGATACGTGAGCTGAAGAAGAAACTAGCCCGTCTTGAAGAACACAATGAAATATTAAAAAAGGCTACAGCTCTCTTGATGTCGGACTCACTGAACAACTCGCGATAATCGAGAAACTCAGGCAGAGCTTTAATATAACCACCTTGTGTCATGTGTTCAGTGTCCACCGCAGCAGTTACAAATACTGGCGTTGTCGCCTTAAACGTGTATCCCCTGAATTGGTGAAACTAAAAGTCTCATTAAAGAAGTTCATATGGCAAGCAATGGCTCTGCTGGTGCAAGAAGCATTGCCGATATGGTGACGGCTCAAGGTATAAAACTGACACGCTATCGAGCTTCTAAGATAATGAAATTATTAGGGTTGGTAAGCTGCCAAACACCGAATCATCGTTATAGAAAGGCATCACAAGAACACGTAGAGATCCCCAACCATCTATCTCGACAATTTGCCGTTACCTCTCCAAACCAAGTCTGGGTGGGAGATGTGACATATGTCTGGACGGGACAGAGGTGGATGTACCTTGCTGTTGTCATTGACTTATTCGCGAGAAAGCCGATTGGCTGGGCGATGTCAGTCTCTCCCGATAGCAAGTTGACGGGAAAAGCACTCGCTATGGCGTTCGAGTCAAGAAGTAAGCCGAAAGGCGTGATGTTCCACAGTGATCAAGGAAGTCATTACACAAGTCGTTTTTATCGACAACTGTTGTGGCGTTATCAAATCAAGCAAAGCTTATCTAGGCGTGGTAATTGCTGGGATAACAGTCCGATGGAACGGTTCTTCAGAAGTCTAAAGACAGAATGGATACCCGTGTCAGGTTATCGGAATTTTAGCGAAGCAAAAGAGAATATAACTCGATACATCACGGGCTATTACAGCCAACTCAGGCCACATCAATATAATGGTGGGCTGACACCCAATGAGTCTGAACGACTGTATTGGGAAAACTCTAAAACCGTGGCCAAATTTAGTTGACCACTACATACCTCATATCACAAGGGGTTTAGGACAAATTGCTAAACTTTTTTCTTTGTATTCAGAGCATTTGCGACAACTTCCGGCACGAACTGGTCAACATTACCGCCATGGATCGCCACCTCGCGAACAATAGTCGAAGAGATGAACGCGTGCTCTTCGGCTGGAGTGAGAAACACACTCTCTAAGCCAGGCATTAAGCGTCGGTACATATTGGTTAAACCAAACTCATACTCGAAATCGACCGTGGTGCGTAAGCCTCGAATCAGGACATTGGCTTGTTCTTGCTTAGCGAAATCGACTAATAGTCCCGAAAAACCTTTCGCGGTGACATTATCAAGATGTTTGGTTACTTCGCGGGCGAAGGCCACTCGTTCATCTAAAGTAAACATGGTTTGTTTACTAGGACTTGCCGCTACCGCAATAATGACTTCATCAAACATGTTCGCCGCACGTTCAATTAAATCTAAATGACCGTTGGTAATCGGGTCGAAAGTGCCCGGATAAAGCACTCGAGAAATACGTTTTTGACTCACAATCTATTGCTCTTTAGTGAACGGAATGTCCGCCATACTAACAAAAAGGTTTTGAAGTCGGTATGATTGAACCAGTTAATTAGAGTATAAACAGAACAGAATGAAAAAGTTACTTGTTATTCGCAACGATAAAATTGGCGACTTCATGCTGGCGTGGCCAAGCTTTGCTATGTTAAAAGCATCGATGCCTGATTGTCACATAACAGCGTTGGTACCTAAGTACACCGCAGCTTTGGCTGAGTTATGTCCTTGGATTGATGCTGTGATGATTGACCCGACGGAGAAGTCAGATAAAAGCGCTCAGAAAGCGTTAATCGATGAGATTAAAGCGCAAGACTTCGATGCATCAATTAACTTATTCTCCACTACCTACAATGCGTTGTTAGTGTGGAAGGCTGGGATTCGTTATCGTCTAGCGCCTGCAACGAAACTGGCTCAAATCTTCTATAACAAACGCATCAAGCAGAAACGCTCTCAATCGGCCAAGCCGGAGTACGAGTACAATTTGGATTTAGTCAGAGCATTTTTGCGTGATACAGGCATACCAATCGTTGAACCTGCCGCACCTTATTTGTCATTTAGCGACGAAGTACTGAAAGCTCAGCGAAACAAACTCTCAGAGCAACTTGTTCTTGATACCGATAAGCCTTGGGTATTCGTTCATGCTGGAAGTGGTGGCTCGGCAAACAATCTAACCTTGGAACAGTACGCGAATTTAATTCAGGGCTTGGAAGGTGAGCATGAAGTGGTGTTGACGGCAGGCCCGGGAGAAGAAGCTAAGGCCGCAGAACTAAAAGCCATTATTGAACAGCTTGGCGGTAAATCGGCTCTGTACGATAAAAACGATGGTTTGGTGGATTTCACTCGCTCTATAGCATGTGCTCAGCTGTTTATTGCGGGCTCAACAGGACCACTGCACATTGCTGCGACATTAGATGTACCAACGGTTGGTTTCTTCCCTGCTAAGCGTTCAGCCACGCCGCTGCGTTGGCGTCCTCTGAATTCAGAAGGTCGTCATATCGCATTTTGCCCCCCACAAGCAGAAGACAAGCAAAGCCAAGAGAACATGACCCGCATTGATATTGCTACGGTTGTCGGGCAAGTGAATCCGTGGATGCGACAAATACTGAATTAAAAAGGACTCAGATGAGCCCTTTTTAATTCGCTGATGGTTTTAGTTCTTGTAATGTGGGTCATTCTCTCGAGCCCATAGATCTGCATACTTAACAAAAGTTGAGTGAGCAGAAAGCAACGCGATAAGGAAACCTTGTTTGCCATCCAGAAAACCACGCTTGAGTACGTACATTTTCAGGAAGCATCCGATAGCATGAATAATCCCTTGTGAGAGAGAGGCTTTCTTGCCGCGAGCTTGGCGTTGATCGGCCCATGCTCTGGCATAACCTGCCGACTTTACCAAGTAATGATTTAGGTTTTGATAAGAGTAGTGGAGGATATCTCCATCTAACTCTGCTATCTGACAGCCTTGTGGAATGATGACTGATTCATGGACAAGGTTATCATTGTATTGGGTCAACTTGTTTGGATAGAGGCGTACATGACGGTAGTACCAGCCAGAATGCTTGAGAAAACGACCAAATACCCAAGTGAGCTCGTTCAGGTTATAAACGGTGTTTTGTGGTGGGTTTTCCAACATGGTAAGGATGTTTTCACGCAAGGTATCATCAATACGTTCATCGGCATCAACCGCTAAAACCCAATCACTGGTGGCATAGCTTTGTGCTAACTGCTTCTGTTTCCCAAATCCTGGCCACTGGGCATTCACATAGAAGTGCTCGGTATATTCGCGGGCAATTGCTTCTGTATTGTCGGTACTGCCAGAGTCGACGATGATGATCTCATCGACCCAACGTAAGCTCTCTAGGCAGTCGCGTAAACTGTCTTGCTCATTTTTAGTGATGATGACGGCGGCTATCGTCGCTCGGTTATGACTGGGTTGATTCATAATAATGACTCTTTTTCACAGACCAAGTCGAACATGGATATGACTTGGTCAGAGGTAATTCTATTCATGGCGTGCTTATCTTTAACTCGCGAGCGCCAACTCAGTTGTTGGGTGGATTTCCCAGTTTGCTCTTCGATCGCCTGTTCCCATACACTGACAACATAATCGAGATATTGATACGGACCGGTTCGCTGCGGATTATGGTGTGCATACAAGCCAATCATTGGTGTGTTCATCGCATTGGCCATATGGGCAGGACCGGTATCTGGAGCGATGACTAAATCACACTTATCTAATAGGGCCAGCATTTGCATCAATGAGCTTTTACCTACAAGGTTGGTAACTTCATCTTGGTATAGGGTTAGTATGCTTTCTGCTAAGTCTGTCTCAACCTTTGCAGGACTGCCTGCCAAGATAACGTTCCAACCTTGGCTTCTTACATGCTGGATAAGCTGGCTATAGCCTTCAGCATGCCAGTTTTTATATGACTTGCTCGCTCCCGGTACCAATACAAGATTGCGCTTGCTGGTACTTAAGTAACTTTGCGCCCATGAACCATCTTTTTGTGAGTAGTTTAAGTGCCATTTAGGCGTAATATCCTCAACACCAATCTCGTGAGCAAAAGCCATTAATCCATCAAGGACATGAGGTTTATTTGGTGATGGCACTTTGACGTTAGTAAACAGGGTTTGAAAATCTTGGCTGCGCTTAGCATCAAAGCCCAGCTTGTATCGGGCTTTGATGCCTAAAGTAGCAATACTTGCTCTAAAAGCGTATTGCATGTGTAGCAAAGCATCAAATTGACGGCCTTTGAGTATGGACCAAAGTTGTTGGTATGCCCGCCAACCTTTCTTCTTATCAAAAACAATCAGTTCAACTCCATCGATACTCTCAAGCAACTTAGCCTCTAGTGCTCCAGTTATCCAAGTTATTTGGGTAGTCGGCCACTGATGTTGGATCGCCTGTACTGTAGCGATGGTATTACACACATCGCCAATTGCAGAAAGGCGCAATATGCATAGAGATTGTGGAGCAGTATCAAAAAGGGCCATGGCATCGAATAACTCTTTGTTAGTGATATCGAATTATGCAGAGCTAACGAATAAATGTAAAATAGAACCGATTTCAGCTAATTTTAGGTCGCGTTGCTAAGT
The DNA here is from genome assembly GCF_038452265.1 of Vibrio diazotrophicus. NCBI lineage: Bacteria > Pseudomonadati > Pseudomonadota > Gammaproteobacteria > Vibrionales > Vibrionaceae > Vibrio > Vibrio diazotrophicus. Next base: position 3,124,360 of record NZ_CP151842.1, on the reverse strand, counting down.
ACAATGAAGAGTGTTACCGAGAACAACCATGCATTTTGGTATGATGAACAACTGCTGAAAGAGCCAGTAGAAAAAGCTTTTGATACTGAGTATTGGCAGAAAACCGACAAAGTTATTGGCAGTGCGATAGGGCGAGGGACTACTTGGTTCGTTCAAACAGAGACTGTGGCCGCAGCACTACGCCATTATCGTCGTGGTGGCTTGTTTGGTAAGTTGGTGGCAGATAGTTACTGGTTTAGTGGCTGGGAAAAGACTCGCAGTTATCAGGAGTTTCGGCTTTTACAGCAACTGAGAGAGTCGGGTGTTAATGTACCAAGGCCAATAGCGGCACGTGCGATCCGAACGGGTTTTACTTATAAAGCCGACTTGCTTAGTGAAAAAGTCTTTAACGCACGTGATTTAGTAGCTATTTTGCAACAAACTCCACTTTGCACTGAGATGTACCAAAAAATTGGTCGAGAAGTCAGGAAAATGCATAACGCACAAATCAATCACACTGACCTCAACATTCACAACATCTTGATTGATGAACAACAACAGGTTTGGATCATCGATTTTGATAAGTGTTACCAGCAATCCGGCGATAGTTGGAAACAAGGAAACCTAGAAAGATTGAAGCGATCTTTTATTAAGGAAGTGGGTAAGCGCCAGATATATTGGCAATTAGCTGATTTTGGGGCAATTGAAAGTGCATATAGAGACGAGAAGTGTTAGTTTCTTTTTACATCAATCTTAATAATTATATTTAAGCTATAGAGTAACGTATGCCCTATTTTTGGAATGATGATGGCGTTTATATTAGTAAAAAAGCGCAAAAGTATTTAAATGAGTTTCACCCTAATGAGGTAAATAGGGTAACAGTTATCCGTCAAGCAGCTTTGGGAGACATGATTGTCACGCGCCCCTTTATGATAGAGGTTAGAAAGTTCTTTCCAAATGCTCATATTACATTAAGTACAACATCAGACTCTCTGCTTGGTGCACCTGTAGATTTGGCTGATAGTGTTCATATTGTCCCTGGTAAAGATAGACGCAAAGAAAGTTTAGTAAGTCGTTTTAAAGAAATGGCATCTCTTCCACCACAGGACATAATCTTTGATCTAGTATGTACGAATCGCTCTAGCTATGTAACTTTATTGACTAAGGCAAAATTAAAAGTCAGCTATCCCCATAGAGATCATCAGGCAAGACTACTTTACGATGTGACTTTAAAACGCAGTTCTTTCTCCTGCGAAGCAGAAATCATGCTGCAAATGTTAATGTTCTTTGGTCATCGCCCTTCTTTGCCTTTAGAGTTCGGTTTACCTGATAACCGTCAAATTAGAGATACAGAAAGTCCATATGTAGTATTTTTTACTGGCTCAGCTGCTCCGAGTAAATGCTATCCAATGGAACAATACAAAGAGGTTATTAGGCGATTAGCCACCCGTTACCCTCATTTAAAGTTTGTACTGCTTGAAGGGGTGAAATCTGAAGAATCACATGACTCTTGGAAAGGCGTATTTGAAAGTCACTCAAATGTAACTTACCAACAGAGAATGCCCATCGATGATGTGGTAGAGTTCCTTGCTAAAGCAACATTGGTTATATCTAACGATACTGGAATTCGAAATGCGGCTATCGCTACTCATACTCCTACACTTGGATTATTTATTGGTACCGTACCATTTCGTTATCTTCCCTCGTATGAATCACATTACATAGTGTATAACCCAGATAAAAGTATCGCTTCGATAGAGCAAGTAGAAGCAGAAGCAATACGAGCCATAGATGAAACGTTGCAGCTTCGAGAGGAATAAATGTTTAAGTATCTAAACTTAAAGAAAAAGCAGTTGAGAAGACAGTTCTATGAAAAACGTGTCCGTCGAAAAGCTGCTTACATCAAAGGTAGGATCTGGTGTAATAAAAAGGTCAAAGTTAGTGAAAACACTTACTTAGGAGACAACGTGTGCTTTGACGGGGCCCAACTTGGTGGTGAAGGGAAGATTACCATAGGTGATAATTTCCACGCAGCGACCGGTTTGACTATTGTTTCATCTTGGCATGATTACGAAGGGAAAAAGCTTCCATTCGATGAGGGTTGGATTTCAAAAGATGTAACTATTGGTGACAATGTTTGGATTGGTGAAGACGTTTTAATTTTAGGTGGCGCTGAAATTGGCGATGGAGCGGTTATTCAAGCAAGAAGTGTGGTCACTGGAAAAATCCCTGCGTTAGCAATCGCTGGTGGGCATCCTGCGAGAGTATTTTCTTATCGAGATGAAGAGCATTACAAGAAGTTAGCTGACGCGAAAGAATGGCACAGCTACTCTTGGAATAATTACATGACCTAATTAAAGCGTTTAACTATGTCTAAAACTCCTATTGAATTCATATTTCTAACTTTTGGTGAGAGAACTCATTATCATAGCCAACTGATTTATTCGATGATAAGTCTAGTTGCCCATTCTCCACTAGAACGTCCCTATCATTTTACGATTGTGACTGATAAGCCTGAGTTTTATCAATGGCTTGATGGTGACCTGTTTACGGTCGTTCAAGTTGAGGAAAGTATTTTATCAGAATGGCGTGGCCCTTTTGACTTTTTTTGGCGGATAAAGATCGAAGCTATTTTGTATGTAGCGAAGAAAAATAGTGAGCATCACTGTGTTTACTTTGATACGGATACTATAGCTTACACCGACCTTAGTCTTTTATACGATGCACTCGATAATGGTTTAAACCATATGCATGTAAAAGAGTTTGAGTTTGAATCCACGAAAGGTCGAACGGGTAAAAAAATGAAAACTCATGGTTTAGGGAAAACTTATGGGGATTTCACGTTGACCAAGCAAAGTGCGATGTGGAACGCGGGAGTAGTCGCTATTTCTGCAAAAAATGACCCGGTTCAAACACTTAATAGCGCACTTACTGCTTGTGATGCAATGTGTGACGATGGTATGGAACGTAAATTAATAGAACAGTTCTCTCTCTCGCTAGCCTTGCAAGCTAATAAATTATCAGATGCAGAAGATTGCATTAGGCACTATTGGGGTAACAAACCTCAATGGGATAACTTAATTACAGAGTTCTTTACGCGTGTATTTTTGAAAGGTCTGTCTTTTAATGATGCGGTAGAAATGTTCAAGCTTCAGTCTCACGATCTTCCTGATGTCGTAAAAGAAACGAAGCTTGAAAAATATAAGAACAGTATTGCAAAGAGATATAACAAGCTAACTGGTAAATTATAGACTTTCAAACTGCTTTAGAGCGTTCTCGGGTAAGAACTTTTCATACTGAGAGCGTTCTATTTTGGGTTGACTATTGCTTAATCTTTTTATGCATTCAGAAAAACCTTTGGTGTCACCTAGCTTAACTAAGTATTCTTCTAGTCCGGCATAGCCCAAAATTTCACTAGGCCCCGAAGGGCAATCCATAGCAGAGATTGCGGTGCCTAGCATTAGTGCTTCAACTAGTACTAGTGGAGCTCCTTCGTTCTTTGATGTAAGAAGCAGAGCTTTAGCATGCTTAATATAAGGATATGGATTTTTCTGAAAGCCTAAAAAATGGACCTGATTTGCTAATCCCAATTCGTTTGCTAACTGCTTTAAGTTATTTTCTTCTGAACCTTTACCTATTAATAGTAAGTCATCAAAACAACCACTTTGGGCGAAGGCTTCCAATAGCTCCTTGTGTCCTTTTCGTTCCTCTAAAGCAGCAACACATACAAAATAGTCTTTAGTATGAGGAAAAGTAAGCTCTTCAGCTTTACAGTGAATTCCATCATAATCTATAGGGTTCCAAAATACTTGGCTTGTTGCGGGTGTTATACCTAAATCAAGTAAGCTTTTTTCAACACCTTTCGACACGGAAATAATGTTTCTATTCGTATATCGTTCATGAAGTTTCTTGAGGTGTTTCTGTTTAGTCCGCTCATAATTTGCATGTAGCCAAAAATACTGATTAGGATGATTAACTAAAGATGTAACGTTTTCGCTAGAGCAACAAATTAAAGTGTCAATTTTTAGCCTGTCTAACTTACGTTGAACTTGCTTTGCTTGGTAGATACGAACGAGTTTTGTACGGATTGCTTTAGTAAAAGGTGTAATAACATTGAGGACTTCAAGTTCGATATTTTGTGGTACTTCATGCTCAATTTTGTCGCGAAGTAACCATACTTTTACTTGATGACCTCTAGATGCTAGACCGCTAGCTACTGTAAGCAGTACCTTTTCTGCACCGCCACCATATAAATCGTCGATGATAAAAAGGAAGTTCTTCATAGATTTATTTGACCTCGAAGAAGGTTAACAGCTTTCGCAGTTGAACCTTGATTTGATTTAAATACGTTGTTGGCGTTGCGACCAATCGTTGCTCTATTTGGTTCATCTGCTAAAAGATTATGAATGTAGTTGAATATTTCATCGGCGTTATTAGCGATGAACAGACCATTGTGTTCAGCAAGGCTCTCGGTGATTTCTTTAAAATTAAAATAGCTTGGACCAGTGATTGTAGGGATGCTGAGTGCAGCGGGCTCTAGGACGTTATGGCCTCCAACTGCCTCTCCTAGTAAGCTTCCTCCCATAAAGCAGATGTCTGACATAGCAAGATACATCTGCATTTCTCCCATTGAGTCACCAACTAAAACATTCACTTTCTCAGTGTTGGATGACTCGCAGATATGGCTACGTCTTACAGAGCTGAATCCATATCCTAAAGCCATTTTATAGACATCGTTGAAGCGTTCTGGATGACGAGGAACAATTATCATTAAGAGATCTGGATAGCTAGTGAGTAGAGAGTGGTGAATTTTTAATAAAATTTCGTCCTCCCCTTCATGTGTACTTGACGCAATCCAACAATACTTATTGCGATGAAGTATTTTTTTTAGACGAATAGCCTCTCTGATTTGTGTTTGTGACACTTTGAAATCGTATTTTATGGACCCCGTTGTGTGTAGTGAATTGGGGTTAACTCCAAGTTTAGAAAAACGTTGTTTATCTTGGTTGTGTTGACAAAGAACAAGCGAAACTCCTGACATTAGCTTGCTAAATATTGTGCGAAACTTTGCGTAGTTCTTATAGGATTTTTCGGATAAACGGGCATTCAAAACAGCTACACCTACTTCCATTTTGCGAGCAGTAACTAGAGTGTTTGGCCAAAGCTCGGTTTCCATAATGACTAAAAAGGCAGGGTTGTGGTGCTTGATGAACTTTCTTACGGCCCATGTAAAGTCAAATGGCATGTATTGATGAATTACATCGATACCAAGGTTTACCACTCTTTCAGCTCCGGTTGTGGTTGTCGTAGTGATGATAATAGGTGTGTCAGGATATGAAAGTCTAAGTTCCCTTATTACTTGCGATGCAGCAATGACCTCTCCAACAGAAACCGTGTGGATCCAAATAGAAGGTTTGTCGCTTTTAGCTACACTTGGTATCCCTAAATACTCTTTCCATCGCGTACCAATATAGGGCTTGTTACTGTGCTTCCTTGTTAGAGCTATAAGAGCTAATGGCGCGATTAGGTACAGAACAAGAGAATATACAACGAGTGTTACTTTAATCATGGTCTTTTTTTACAAGATCTTTGGTATCCATATGTACCCATTTACCACGCGGTTTATCTAAGTACTGGAAGTATTCGTTGGTAAAGGTACCCTGAATACACACATATTTACGGTCTCTTGCATTAATTTTCTTACCTTCGAGCACTTTATTAAGAACCGTAGGACCAGTTGAGTGGTAAACCCCCATCTCTGGGTCATAGTTTTCAACATTGTGCACAATAAGATCTAAGCACTCTTTGAGATAGCCATTACCTGATTGTGAAGCGATAAAGTAGTTGGTTATCTCTGTATTATTGCTAACACGGATATATAGAGAATCTTCATTATTGATAAGCGTATCTAGGTTCCATACCAAGGTCGCGTCTATGTCCATGTAGATACCACCTTCTTTATATAGAACAAATAATCGCCAAAGATCCGCTTGGGCGGCCCCATTTGTCAGTCGACAATATGTTTTATACCAATTCAATGGTGCGTTTTCTTTTAAATACTCTTCACGTGCCTCAGTGCTAACGTAGTGATAGTCATAATTGAGACTACATAATCGGTTAAATAGGTAGTTTAAATATACAGGCAAAGCACATTTGTTAGAGTAGTTAGTTTGCCAAATAACTCGAGGTATCTTTGATTTTGATGATGGCTTTACTTTCGCTGCCGAGTATTCAGGAATGACGAATCGCTTATCTTTGAAAACAATATGAAATGGATAAGAAAGGATCTTAAAGATGTTGCCAATCAGTCTAATTAGTCGGTTGCTTACAACCAGTCCAAAATTATTCATATAAATGTAATTTATCTAGTTTTTTAATTACTTGTTCAGGGGACAGCTTAGTCAAACATTCTAAATGGCCTAAAGGGCATTCGCGTTTGAAGCATGGGCGGCATGAAATGTCTGTGTTTAGTATATCCAATTTTTTCGTTAAAGGAGGGGTATAACTTGGGGAGCTTGACCCATAAATTGCAATAACGTGAGCTCCTACAGATGCTGAAACATGCATGAGTCCGGAATCATTGGTAATCACTGCCTTACACATTGCGAGTAGGTCTACGGCTTCAACTAAAGATGTTTCTCCTGCAAGGTCAAAACAAAATTCCTGAAGAGGTGATGACAATGTATTGCGTATCGATTGAGTTACTTCTCGGTCTTTTGCTGAACCGAATGTCCACACTTGGCCACCATTTTCGATTATGTGTTTTGCTACTTCAGCGTAGTATCTATGAGGCCAACGTTTAGCTGGACCAAACTCTGCGCCAGGGCAAATACCAAATATTGGGCGAGTAGAATCTAGATAGAGTCTATTCATCACATTTCTTTGGCTTGTAATATCAATAGAAAGCTCTGGTACTGGGCAGTTGTCTAATTTTACAATAGATTCCATCGATTGCTTATTAAATGCTAACGCGACATAGCGTTCCACCATAAACTGAAACACTTTTTTGTTTGTGCGAAGGTCATTTATCAGTCCATAACGAAACTCACCTTTCCAACCAGTTCGGTTTGGAATATTAGCAAACAGAGGAATTAGGGCTGACTTTGCTGAGTTTGGTAGTACATATGCGTGTGTGTACATTTCGTTACGTAGAGATAGACCCATTTTATATCTGGTTTTTAGATCTAATGTACCGTGCCCTAAGGGCATATCGATCGTTTTGTCAACCTCTGGCATACGAGACAAAATAGGCCTGCACCAAGCTGGTGCTAATACATGAAGATCCGAATCTGGATTTTGTTGCTTTAATGTTTTATAGAGGCTTTGAGACATCACCATGTCTCCTACCCAAGAAGGGCCAATGACTAATATCTTCATTCTTTTTGTTCCAACATAATAATGCTACCCAACATAGACATCAAAAACGCTTGATATGCGGATATTTGTGTAAGGGGTAGCTCAGTTAAGCCACATATTAATATTATGGTTACTATCATTAATGGGAGAATGCTTGAGTTAAAGCCGTATTCTTTAATCACTATAATTGAAGGGTAGATTAACAGAAATAATGTGGCAAATAGTCCGATTAAACCACTTCTTAACCATGAGTTAATATATTGGTTATGGGCGTTTGGACTAAAGTCTAATGTCGCTTTAGTTATTTTTTTATCAGCTAGCTTTTGTTTAAAAAAATCATGAATATCAGTTTCCTTTGCTGGTAGGATGAAATTATTGTTCTCTATTAATTGGTAACTTGTTCTCCATAATTCTAGCCTGACTCCGATAGATGTATTATTTAAACCTTGTTCAATCTTAGTTAATTCTTGCAAGGTAGTATCTATGCGCTGAGAAATTGAACTAGCAGCTAATACTCCCAATATGATAGTGAACACGAATACACCACTTATTTGTTTGTATGATTTACACTTTAACGCTGTTTTTATCCCGTATAAGACAGCAACAATCATCATCAAAGCTACTGCTACCCAAACACCTCTACTCTCTGTTCTGATTATTATGTAAAGACAAAATAGGTTGCCAGAGAATAATATGAACTTATTGAATTTCCAGTCCTTTTCTTTAAAGAATAAATACAATAAAAAAGCTAAATAAAGAGCTGTTACAGTTGCTAAAGGAATAGGATTTAGGCCTGAGTTGTTTAGGTATCTTGACTCGCTATGTATTAAATATAAAACAGAAAGAGCAAGAGCCGTGAATGGTAAAATGTATATAGTTCTAACGATGGTTTTCTTGTTGATTGGCGTTGTCAGTGCAAAAGGTAAAAAGTACAAAGAACTACGGATAACAAACCAAAAGTTTGATGTGTATATGTAGTTTAATAAAAAAACGGCTATATATATCATTGTGCAAAGTATTAGTGATTTTCTTACCCTGCCCTTTTCTTTTTGGATGTTGCCTGTCAATAGATTATATAGAGTGGCCAAAATAAGAAAGTACGCTAAGTAAGTTTGTCCATTACTTACTAACAAGTAGCCAGAGAAGAGCCATACAAACGGTAGTGCATTTACGAATTGAGTTAGTTGTAGTTTGTTCATTATCTAGGATTATTTTTTCTAAAAGTGTAGTTTCCGCAAATTTTTCTCCACAGTCCAAATACTGAGGTTTTAGGAAAAATAGCTATACGGCGTATTTGATATAAGTCCTGATGAAATGCAAGAGGGCCGCTATTAGTTGCGACCGCAAACTCAAAACCTAAGTTGCGAGCGATGGCTTTTGAGTTATCGTCTAAGTCACCATAGGGGTAAGCAAATGAAGTTAGCTTCTTACCAATAATCGACTCTAATTCACACTTGTTTTGTTCAATTTCACGCTTTTGCTCTGCATATGAAAGTTTACTTAAGGATGGGTGGCTAAGTGTGTGGCCACCAATCTCAATAAAGCCAGAGTCTGCCATCGCTTTAATTTGCTCACTACTCATAAGTGGAAATGGCTTGTCTGGATTTTCGTTTGCTTCCACATCCCAGCGATTGTAAGTTTCGCCTGTTACAACATAGACTACCGCTTTGAAATTATACTTCTTCAATAGTGGTAGCATTAACTCATAGTTGTCGACGAAGCCATCATCCACAGTTAACATAAAGTAACGCTTATTTGGATTTAATCTTTCGATAGAACCTTTACGTGCGAGTTCTTCAAAAGTGAGGCTCTCAAATCCCATTCGCTTAAGAAGTTTTAAGTGCTTTTCAAAAAGTTGAATGTCTATGTATGGGCCGCGTGTGCCTTTTTTCGCTTCGTTGTCGATAAAGCGATGATACATCAAGACGGGCATCTCTTTTTGAAGTTTACTGACGACCACATCTTGGTAAATAGTTTCTAACTGAGAGACGATATTATCGAGATTGTAGTAGTCACGAATTTTTTCTGTTACGGATGGACTGCATGATGAATGACCAAGCCCTTTTTCAACCTCGTGAGCGATAGAGTCAAAATCGATATCGAGAATATTAGGCCCTATATCACCAAAGTTGGTAGCCATAGCATGTGGTAGGTTGTTTTCATCGACAATTCCAATCGAGATAGCTTCGCCAATCGCGAATGTTGGGCGGCCACAAAGTAACGACTCTATAGCCACTCGACCTGCGCCAATGACTAGGTCTGACTGATGCAGTACTTGAGCGACATCGTTGGTATAACCAAGAAAAGAGGCTTTCTTGGTAAAATTCTCAAACCTTGTTTCCATTGCAGAACCAGTCAAAACACGCACATCATACTTGCCTAGATCGAGGCATTCATCTAACAAGCGATAACATAAATCACCTTTAGGGCCGGTTAAGCGACCGACAATGGTGATGATAGGTTTAGCGTTGTTAGGTGGTTCTGCAGGCGAAAAAGCTTGGGTCTCGATGCCATTACGACTTACGGTTAACTGGGATGCCGGTACATCCAGTTCTTCAATAAGTTGCTGCTCGATTGCTTCACACACTGGTAGAGCTTTATCACCCATAGCATGAAACGCTTTACGTGAGCGGTGTACTGGTTGTCGGCCGTGCACTGTTGTAACCATTGGCGTGCCCGTTATTTTACAGGCCACGTGGCAACTCCAGCTTGATGCACGCGAGTGGGCATGTACAAGTTGAATATGGTGTTTTTTGATTAGATAAACAAGATAAGCAACGTGCCAGAATCTGCGTAGGATACTGCGCTTATTGAAGCGAAGTTTAAAATATTGACCAACGAAAGGTTTAGTCAGTGTGTCTGACACATAATGGACTGTATGGCCACGTTTAGTTAGCTGATTGCCGACAGTTGTTGCATACACTTCCGCTCCAGTTACTTCTAGCTGCGACAGTGCCATTAAAATATTCATCAGTTAACCCACGATACTTTTGTAAACGCTGTATTCTAATCTGCAAATATCCAGAGTTCAAAGCAGGAACTCTAGATATTTGAAGTCGTGGTGTTACTTATTGATAATCGACATATACTCAGCAACACCTTCTGCCACTGTTTTGAACTGGTGGTCGCAGCCTGTGGCGCGCAGCTTAGTTAGGTCTGCCTGAGTATATTCTTGATATGCGCCTTTTAGGTGCTCAGGGAACGGGATTGTTTCTACTGAGCCTTGACCGTGGTATTTGATCACCGCTTTGGCTACTTCGTTAAATGACTCCGCGTTCCCCGTTCCAAGATTAAAAATGCCTGACTTACCGTGCTGCATAAACCAAAGGTTTACAGCTGCAACATCACCTACATAAACAAAATCACGTTTAAAATGCTCACTACCAGCAAACAGTTTAGGGTTCTCTCCAGCGTTCATTTGATTATTTAAATGAAATGCAACAGATGCCATTGAGCCTTTGTGTTGCTCGCGGGGCCCATAAACATTGAAGTAGCGAAAACCTGTAACTTGAGAAAGCTTTTCGCCATGTTCTTCCGCTTCTTGCCAGATACGGCGAACGTAATTATCAAACTGCTGTTTTGAGTAACCATATACGTTTAATGCGCCTTCATATTCTTTTTCTTCGATGAAGGTGTCTGTTTCGCCATAAGTTGCCGCTGATGAAGCGTAAAGGAATGGGATCTGACGATCTAAACAGTAATGTAATAGCTCTTTGGAATACTCATAGTTGTTGAGCATCATGTACTTGCCATCCCACTCTGTAGTGGCAGAACACGCTCCCTCATGGAAGACTGCTTCAATGGTACCAAAGTCATCGCCTGCCATGATTTGAGTTAAGAAATCATCACGATCCATGTAATCTGCGATATCAAGGTCGACTAGATTTTGAAACTTCTTACCATTCTTTAGGTTATCGACAACCAAGATGTCGTTAATACCTTGTTCGTTAAGTGCTTTAACGATATTGCTGCCAATCATGCCAGCACCGCCGGTTACTATGATCATAGTTATTCCTTAAAAAATTAGCCTAATGAAGTCAGTATATCATGCTAAATGTATGCGTCATCTGAGAAATTGGGACAGTCCAGTTTATGAATACTAGAGGCTATGCCATAAGGGGGCCCCGATTTGCAATCTTATCCATTAATTAGAACCTAGTAATTAAAAAGATATATCAATACCCGTGATCATTGAAGATGCTTGATTTTCGATAGAATCAGGATCATGCTACGAACCATGAAAATTACACTGACTCCTCAACAGAAACTGCAACTCGAACAAATGCACGACATTGAACGTGATAGTCGAGTTTGCGACCGCATTAAGGCTGTTTTGCTGGCTTCTGAAGGCTGGAGTCAGACTATGATTTCACAAGCTCTTCGTATTCATGAATCGACCGTTGCTCGTCATCTCAGCGACTACGTTCTTTCTGAAAAACTTAAGCCTGAAAATGGCGGAAGCCAAAGCAAGCTTTCTGCTACTCAAACCATGCACCTAATCGAGCATTTGACTGAGAAAACCTATTCTCATACGCATCAAATTGTCACTTACGTTAAAGAGACATTTGGACTGGATTACACGGTTTCTGGTATGAATAAATGGCTTCACCACAATGGTTTTAGCTACAAGCAACCGAAAGGCGTACCACACAAGTTTGATGAAGCACAACAGCAAGCATTTATAGAGGCTTATGAAGCGTTAAAGGCAAGCTGTGGCAAGGATGAATCGATAGTCTTTATCGACGCAGTTCACCCAACACTATCAACAAAAATATCTCATGGCTGGATACGAACTGGTCAGGATAAAGTGATTGAAACAACGGGTAATCGTAGCCGATTGAACATTATTGGCGCACTGAACTTGTCGGATATTGGAGCAACCATTGTTCACAACTATGAGATCATTAACAGTGAATCGATTGTTCGCTTTTTCTGTGAGTTAAGAAAGAGTTATCCCTTAGCCCATAAGCTTCATATCATCTTGGATGGTGCGGGATATCACCGCAGTGACTTAGTCAAAAATGCGGCGTTTGTCCTGAATATTGAACTGCATTATCTTCCACCTTACAGTCCAAACCTCAACCCAATCGAACGGCTATGGAAAGTAATGAATGAGAAGTCGAGGAACAACGTTTACTTCAAAAGAAAACGGGACTTCAAGGCGGCAATAGACCAATTTTTTGCAGTGACTCTTCCAGAGATCGCAGGCTCTTTGACATCTCGAATTAATGATAATTTTCAGGTTCTCAAGCCAGCATCTTCAAGTTGATTCGGTAAATATTTGATAAGCTCGCGCTACTTGTCACAAAATCTAGGTAGAGAATTACTAGTGATCGCACCTGAACTGGTTTTAGATTAAACTTCGCAACAGTTAAAGTTATAACATACGGGTGAGCAGTATACTTGATTTAGGAGACAAAACCTAAGTACGGTAGTGTACCTTACTAATATAGTCATTCATGGATAGAAATTACGCATGAAAATTCTTGTCACTGGTGGGGCTGGTTTTATCGGCTCTGCTGTCGTTCGTCACATAATTTCAGATACAAAGAGCAGCGTGATCAATGTAGATAAATTGACTTACGCTGGAAATTTAGATTCCCTGGAGAGCGTTTCTCAATGTGAACGCTATACATTTGAGCACGTTGATATTTGCGACCGTATTGAACTCGAACGTGTTTTTAACCAACATCAACCTGATGCTGTAATGCATCTGGCGGCAGAATCGCACGTTGATCGCTCGATTGATGGGCCTGCAGCATTTATCGAAACCAACATTGTCGGTACATACACTTTGCTAGAAGCTTCGCGTTCTTATTGGAACTGCTTGGATCAAGACAGGAAAGAAGTATTCCGTTTTCACCATATCTCGACTGATGAAGTATACGGCGACTTAGAAGGTACGGACGATTTGTTTACTGAACAAACATCATATAAGCCATCCTCTCCTTATTCAGCCTCGAAGGCATCAAGCGACCATTTAGTTAGAGCGTGGTTAAGAACCTTTGGTCTACCAACGATAGTGACAAATTGCTCCAACAACTATGGCCCATATCATTTCCCAGAAAAACTCATTCCATTAATTATATTAAACGCGTTAGATGGTAAACCTCTACCAATATATGGCGATGGTAGACAAGTCCGTGATTGGTTATTTGTTGAAGACCATGCCCGTGCCCTTTATAAAGTAGTTACCGAAGGTAACGTCGGTGAGACTTACAATATTGGTGGTCATAACGAAAAAACTAACATTGAAGTTGTGAAGACTATCTGCGCGCATTTGGAAGAGTTAGTACCAATAAAATCATCTAACGTTGAATATTATGAAGATTTGATATCTTTTGTGTCAGATAGACCTGGACACGATATCCGTTATGCTATTGATGCCAGTAAAATAGAAAGAGAGCTAGGCTGGATCCCTTGTGAAACATTTGAATCAGGGCTAAAGAAAACCGTTGAGTGGTATTTAAAGAATACGCAATGGTGGCAGAGAGTATTAGATGGTTCTTATAACCGTGAGCGTTTAGGGAAAGTAAAATTATTATGAAAGGTATTATATTAGCGGGCGGATCCGGAACCCGGCTGTATCCTATAACGCAAGGTGTCTCTAAACAGCTATTACCTGTTTATGATAAGCCTATGATTTATTATCCGCTATCTGTATTAATGCTGGCGGGTATCAAAGACGTATTGATCATTACGACGCCGGAAGATCAAGCCAGTTTTATACGCCTGCTTGGAGATGGGAGCCAGTTTGGTATTCAGTTAAGCTATGCGATACAAGAAAAACCGGAAGGATTGGCTCAAGCTTTTATCATTGGCGAAAAGTTCATCGGTAGCGAAAGTGTCTGCCTAGTCCTTGGAGATAATATATTTTGGGGGCAAGGTTTTTCCCCATTGCTAATTTCAGCAGCACAACAGTTAGAAGGTGCGACTGTATTCGGTTATAAAGTGCATGATCCTGAGCGATTTGGTGTGGTTGAGTTTGATGATAAACTAAATGCAATTTCTATAGAAGAAAAGCCCGCCAACCCCAAATCTGATTTTGCTGTCACTGGCCTGTATTTTTACGATAACAATGTCGTGCAGATTGCTAAATCAGTGACACCATCAGTAAGAGGCGAATTGGAGATTACTTCCATCAATCAGGAATACTTAAAGAGAGGACTTCTTAAAGTAAAACTGCTTGGCCGTGGATTTGCATGGTTGGATACCGGCACACATGAAAGCTTACTTGAAGCTGGGCAGTTTGTGGCAACACTGGAGAACCGCCAAGGGTTTAAAGTGGCTTGTCTGGAAGAAATAGCACTTCGATATCGCTGGGTAAGTGCTGATAAAGTGAAATCTAGCGATGCCATATCAGAAAAAAATAGCTATGGAAAATATGTATTAGAGCTAATAGAGGATGGTTTTTATGACTAAGAAAATAGCCATTTTGCAGTCAAATTATATTCCATGGAAAGGATATTTTGACATGATTTCATCTGTGGATGAGTTTGTATTATATGATGATATGCAATATACAAAAAATGATTGGCGCAATAGAAATACAATAAAAACAAAAAACGGATTGCAGTGGTTAACAATACCTGTAGTAACAAAAGGTAAGTTTGGTCAGACAATCAGGGAAACCCAAATATCTAATAATCTTTGGCAGATAAAACATTGGAAATCAATATGTCAAAATTATAGAAAATCGAAGTATTTTGATGAGATAACTTTACTCTTAGAACCATTATATATACAAGAAAAATATCTCACATTATCCCAATGTAATCGAAAGTTTTTAGAGTTTATTGGTGATTATCTTGGAATTGATACGAAAATTTCAAATTCATGGGATTATGACTTGGTTGAAGGTAAGTCTGAAAAATTAGTTAACATATGTTTACAAGCTGGTGCGACGGAGTATGTTTCTGGTCCAGCAGCGAAGGAATACTTAGATGTGAATTTATTTGAAGATGCAGGGATAAAGGTTACATGGTTTGATTATAGTGGTTATCCTAAATATGAACAATTGTGGGATGGATTTGCACATAATGTGTCAATAGTGGATCTTCTTTTTAATCAAGGTGTAAAAAGCAATGATTTTTTAATAAGAAAAATAATATAATGAAAATATCTATTGTAACAACTATATATAAATCTGAATCGTTTATTGATGAGTTTTACGAAAGGATTTGTGATCCATTAAAAAAGTAAACATGGATGAATCCTGTGAAATTATTTTCGTTAATGATGGCTCTCCCGATAATTCTATCGTTAAATTAATTAATCTTAGTGAGAAAGATTCAAGAGTAAAAATAATAGATCTTTCTAGGAATTTTGGACATCATTCTGCAATAATCGCGGGTTTAGAAAACAGCATAGGTCAACATGTATACTTAACGGATGTTGATTTAGAAGAACCGCCAGAAAAATTAATTGATTTTTATGAATGTATTACCAATAAAAAAAATAAAAATAGCATAGATGTCATTTACGGCATTCAGTCTTCGAGAAATAATTCTGGCTTAGCAAAATATGGCGGAAAGTTTTTCTATAATTTTTTCAAATATATGTCAAATGTGAGTATTGATGATAATGTAATGACCATGAGGATTATGACTCGTAGATATGTTGATGCATTATTATTACACAAAGAAAAAGAATTATATCTTGCTGGACTTTTCTCTATAACAGGCTTTAAGCAAAAAGCGATAACAGTTGAAAAATTTTCCAGAAGAGAGACATCATACACAGTTACAAAAAGAGTGAATCTCTTTATTCAAGCAATTGTTTCATTTAGTTCTGTACCATTAGTTATTTTCTTCTATTTAGGTGGAACAATTTCTTTTTTGACATTCTTATATTCATTTTTTTTGGTAATAAGAGTATTACTTAGTAGTTACGTTCTTGAAGGTTGGACATCATTAATTGTATCAATATGGTTCTTATCCGGAATTATTTTAATGGCTATAGGAGTGATTGGTATATATCTGTCAAAAATATTTAATGAAGTGAAAAATCGGCCTGTATATATAGTGAGAAAAATATATGAAAGAAAATAATCTAGATACACATGTATCTGCATACAATAAATCATTTAAGTATGAATTAGATAATAAACTAATGCTAAATTGGTATGCGAAACGAGTAATAAGTAAACTTGGAAAGGGAATTTATTGGAGCTAGGGGTTGGACATGGTTATAGTAGTAGGAAGTTTTCAGAAGTATTGGGTGATTATACTATTCTTGAAGGTTCGCCGGCAGTTATAGAACAGTTTTACAATTCAAACACAGATCTTAATCACGTTAAAATAATTGAAACATATTTTGAAGATTTTCATACCGATGATAAATTTGACAATATTGTTATGGGGTTTGTTCTTGAGCATGTAAATAACCCTAAGGATATATTGGAAAAATATAAAAACATGCTTAGTAAAACGGGGCGGCTATTTGTATCGGTACCAAATGCCACTTCCCTTCATAGACAGTTAGCTAATATAGCTGGTATATTGCCCGATATGCTAAGATTATCAGATGCTGATATTGAATTAGGGCACTTGAGATATTTCACTCCGGAATCATTAAAATCATTAGTAGAATCATGTGGGTATGAAGTTTTATCTATTGAAGGACTTTTCTTGAAGCCTTTTACAACTTCACAGCTCTTATCGCTAGAATTAGATGATGCAATATTTGAAGCACTAATGGAAAAAGGGATTGAGTATCCAGAATTATCTACGGGATTATTGTTAGAAGCAAAAATTAGATGAAAATTTGTATCGTTGGCAGTTCAGGGCTTGTTGGTAAAGCACTAGAGCATGCTCTGTCGGGTATTAAAGATTATAAGGTATATAGTTTAACTCGAAAAGATTGTGATGTTACTAATCTAAACATACCAGAGTTAGTTAATCAACTTGGTTCAGTTGATTGTATTATTAATTGTGCAGCTCAGTTAAATAGTAATGATGAAGAACAATTATTTAGTGTTAATACAATAGGTGCTTTAAATGTTGCAAAACTGGCGTATTCTCTAGGTGCTAAGCTTGTTCACATATCATCACTATCCTGTGAACTGTCAGATGAAAATGAGTATTTCAACAAATATGCTATTTCTAAATTAGCTGGTGAGTTACTGGTTAAGGATTTTTGTGAAGAAATCGGTCTTAAGTATCATATTGTTCGATGTAGTCAAATATATGATATGGAATGGAAAGCATATAAAAGTCAGCCATTTTTATATAATATTATTAAACAGACTAAGAATAATAATACTATAACACTATTCGGTTCAAGAGATGTTGTTCGAAATTATGTTTCGATTGATTTGGTTACTCAAGGAATTATAGCTATAATCTGTAAAGATACAAATTCTGTATATAAATATATATTAGGCGAAACATTACGTGTGAGCAATTTGATTGACGTTGTAGCCAAAGTTAGAAATAAAAATATTAAAATCCACTGGAATGAAAAAGAAAAGTCGCTAAAATCTATATATGTTCCAGTTAATGTAGACAATGTTATTTCTAAATGGAACGTAGATATTGCTAGAGATATAAAAGAGATTATCAATAATGAATAGTAAAAATATACTCGTCACAGGAGTTGGTGCAATTATAGGATATGGAATTGTTAAATCTTTAAAGGCTTCGAATGTAAAAAATATTAATATAATCGGTATGGATGTATTCAATGATGCGGTTGGGAGGCACTGGTGCGATTCGTTTGTTAAATGTGTTTATGCTATGCTAATTCTCCTGAGTATCCAAGTTTTATAGAAAATATTATAGAAGATAAAAAAATTGATCTAATTATTCCAGGAATTGAACAAGACGTAGATGCTTTGCATTTGATGATATTAAGAGGAGAGCTATCAGAAAAACTGGTTGCTATCAATTCATCTGGTGCTTTGAAGGTTTTTAGAAATAAGTTAAGGACAAGTGAAATTCAAGAAGAATTAGGGCTTGATTTCATCGAATATATTGATTCTGCTTCCGCTAAGTCATCACAAGACGTGATAGATAAATGTGGAATACCTTGTATTTATAAGCCATATACTTCTTATGCTGGAAAGGGGCTTGTTTTATTGGATAATAAGAATAAAATCAGTGAATTATTAGAAGAAAAAAAGGGATATTTCAAAGATATATTAATTCTGATAAAGAATTTACGGTGTCTATATTTGGGGTGGGGGATGGCAACTATTTAAATCCTATAGCTTTTGAACGAAAATTAGGGCCTGACGGAGCGACTCATAAAGCAAAAGTGACTGACTATCTTCCCTTTAAAGAAGTTATTGATAGCTTAGTGAAGTATACGAAGCCTGTAGGGCCAACTAATTTTCAGTTTATTTTGGATCTAGATAAACTTAAGTATTTATTACTAGAAGTTAATCCTAGAATATCATCTTCGACATCCATACGCCAAAAGTTTGGAGTTAACGAATCACAAATGTGCTTAGAGTATTATTTGTTCTCTCGCATTCCTGTTGTTCAATCAATGAAATATGGTTATGCGGAAAGGTATATTGATGAGGTAGTAACTTATGATAGCGATAATATCTGATATCCATGGTAACTTACCCGCCCTGAAGGCTGTGCTGGAAAGTATAAAAAAATATGATGTGGAAAAAATAATTTCTTTGGGTGATGTGTCTGGATATTATCCATTTGTTGACGATTGTATAATGATACTTAAGGAAAATAACGTAATAAATTTGATGGGCAATCATGACTTTTATTTGGTATCAGGACTTGGTTGTCCTAGGTCAAAGAGTGTAAATGAGTTAAGCTCGCTATTTGTCAATAAAATATCTCAAGAAGCATTGATATATTTATCTAATAGCCCTTTATTTTATAAGCAAAATAATATAATAATGACCCATGCTGGTTTTAATAATCCTATAGATGAATATTTATATAAATTATCACAATCTTATTTTGAAAAATTTGACTATAAGTTTTTTTTCTCAGGACATACTCACGTACAACATGTCGAGTATTTTGATAATGGGCAGATATATTGTAACCCAGGCTCTGTTGGTCAACCTAGAGATGGTAAGCCAACGGCATCTTATGCTTTATTTTGTCAAAATACTAACCAAATTGAACTGAATAGGGTGTCATACGATCCAAGTTCTATTATAAATAGGTTATCAGCTTTCGGTTTTGGAGAATATTATCACAATAACTTATTAGAAGGGGCAAGGATTGGTGGTAAGATTGATCGAATAGAGAAACAATAATGCAAGGATATATATACTTATTAGCTACAGTCGCTTTCACAGTTTACGGACAAATAATTATTAAATGGCGAATGAACCAAGTTGAATTACCTAGTTATTGGTTTGATAAGTTAAAAATGTTGTTTACTTTAGTTTTTGACCCTTTTGTGTTAACTGGATTTTTGGCAGCATTTCTATCTGCATTAGCTTGGATGGCAGCGATGACGAAGTTTGAAGTTAGTTTTGCGTATCCTATAGTTATCAGCGGGTTGGTTATATTTACCACGTTATTAGCAATTTTTTTTCTTGGTGAGTCTTTTTCGGTAATGAAAATGTTGGCACTTTCATTGATAGTATTTGGTGTCAGTTTATTGATTTTGGAGGCTAGGTGAAAAGTCATAAAATAGTGAATGATATCGTTGTGTTTCATGATGATATTGTAGATATGCATGAAGATTACGATTCTGATAATTTAGACAAACTATATCAATTTGAGCAAAAACATTTTTGGTTTCTAGCTCGTAGGCAATTTATTTTTAAGATGATGTCTAAAATTATTGATAAAAATAGTAAAGTTATAGAAATTGGAGCCGGTACAGGTAGTGTCTCTCGATATTTAATCGAAAATGGATATAAAAATATATCGGTAGGAGAGATGCATCGGTCTGGACTTGAGTATGCTAAGAGTTACGGAATAGAGAAATGCTATCAGTTTGATTTACTACGTTCACCTTTTAGCAATGAATTTGATGCAGTATGTATGTTCGATGTACTTGAGCATATTGAAGATAGTAACCGTGCTTTGAAGAACGTGAGGCAAATGCTGTCGGTTGGAGGCTATGTTATTTTGACTCTTCCTGCACATGAATGGCTTTGGTGCAATGACGATAAAGTTGCGGGGCATAAAAGGCGTTATAATAAAAGTCTTATTGAAAATGAATTACTCCGAAATGGCTTTGAAGTTATTCAGAATGAGTATTTTTTTACTACTATTACCCCGTTGTTGTTACTGAGAAAATTTTTAGACCCAGATAACGAACATGATAAAGGGACGACTACAAATAAATCACTTCACATTAGTTCTTTTATAAATACTATTCTTTATAAACTTTGCATTTTCGAAAATTGGTTGCATTACCTGAAGCCTAACTGGTTTGGTGGCAGCTTATTTGTTATTGGAAAGAAAAAATGATCCCCTTTACTAAACCAACAGTTACTGGTCAAGAGCAAGCCTATATTACACAGGCTATCAATGGTAGTCACTTATCTGGAGACGGTCCTTTTACTAAAAAATGCCATCAGTGGTTTGAAGAAAAACTAGGATGTCAGAAAGCTTTATTAACTCCTAGCTGTACAGCTGCATTGGAAATGGCCGCGATATTAATAGATATACAGCCTGGTGATGAAGTGATCATGCCTAGCTATACATTTGTTTCTACAGCAAATGCTTTTGTTCTCAGGGGAGCAACTATCGTATTTGTAGATATTCATCCAGATACAATGAATATAGATGAAACTCTTATAGAAGCAGCGATTACCTCAAAAACTAAAGCTATAGTTCCTGTCCATTATGCTGGCGTCGCATGTCAAATGGATACAATAATGGATATTGCAGAGCGACATGGACTATTTGTTATTGAGGACGCAGCGCAAGCGATGATGTCGACCTTTGAAGGCAGACCCCTAGGGACTATAGGTCACATTGGGACGTATAGCTTTCATGCAACCAAGAATTATACTTCAGGTGGTGAGGGTGGCTTGCTTATTATAAATGATGAGCAGTTTTCAGTAAGAGCTGAATTTATTCGAGATAAGGGGACGAACAGAAAACAGTTTTTTAGAGGGAGTGTGGATAAGTACACTTGGGTTGATATCGGAAGTAGCTTTTTACCTTCCGAGTTACAAGGTGCATATTTATACTCTCAGTTAGAATTAGCTGAGGATATTAACATTAGAAGGCGAGACTTATGGAATAAGTATTACTCACTGATTAAATCATCGCCGTTAAGTACTTTTGTTGGTTTACCTGAAGTTCCAAAGTACTGCGTTCATAATGCACACATGTTTCAGATTAAATTGTCAAGTGAAACAGAACGCTCAAAATTAATTAAATATCTAAAAAATTTTGAAATAGAATCTGCGTTTCATTATATCCCCTTACATTCTTCAAACTTTGGAAAACAAAAGACAAAGTTTGTCGGAGCAGATATTTACACTACCAGTGAATCTGAAAAGCTATTGCGATTACCTATGTATGATTCGTTAACACATTCAGAAGTTTCATCGGTTGTGAAAGCCATTGAAGGGTTCTTTAATGTCTGAAAAAAGAATTAACTCTTTGATTAATATTTTTGTTCTTATTACTGTCGTTATCTTTTATTTTTTTCAGGTTTATAAAGGTGATAACTCTATAATAACAATTCACGATAACTTGGATTCTACCCATGTTTATTTCAAAGTTCTTAAAGACAGTGGTTGTATATATCAAAGTTGCCATTTGAGCTCTTTTCTTGGGGTTGATAGAGACACCTTCATGTCTGAGTATAGTTTAGTAACTCAGATCTATGCGCATTTTGATATGATTAATGCCTATTATTTGATACTTGCACTTAAAGTGGCAATATCTTTGGCTGGAGTCTATCTGCTTCTTAGAACTAAATATATAGCCTTAGATCATGCACCAGCGATTCTGCTTGGCTTAGTTTATTCAATATTACCCGGTTTTCCTTCTGGTTATTTATCCCAAGCATGGATACCACTTTTTTTATATGTTTTGGTTAGATACATAACGACAGAGTTTACCAATAGACAGAAAGTTTTTTGTTGGATTTTTTTCTTAATAACCCCTTCTATACTGCTACTTTTCTTACATGGGGTGTATGTTCTTGCATCACTCTATATAGTTCTGATAGTCCTATCTTTCTATGATATTGAAAAGGCGAAAAAGCTATTTATAGTCTTATTTTTTATCACGATTTCTTATTTTTTCTTTGAATATAGAATATTTATGCTACAAATTTTTTCTGATTATGAATCTATTAGAAGCGAGTTTGTACGCACACCTAAAGAGCTATTCTCGAGTCTAAAGATAAACATATTACAAGGGCACTATCATTGGGAAACATATCCTGTTTATTTTTACTTTGCTATCTTCGTTAGTTTTATTATTAACTTTTTTAAATTAAAAGATTATGGGGAAATTAAATTTTATATTGCTCCAATTATTTTTTCATTGGGTTATATCTTTCTCGTATTGATTATCTCATCTATTGCTAAAACTGAGTGGTTTTATTCTGCTACAGAATCGTTTCCGCTACTTAATATGGTTAACTGGTCTAGGTTTATATTGATGTATGGGGTTGGACTATTGTTTGTCCTCTCTTTTTCATTAAAGAATATTGATAGTGTTAAATCTTCATTTATAGTGGTGTGTTTACTAGTTTTTAGTTTGTTTACTCCTTCCACCTACAATGATTTTTTACGTAACACGCTTAACTCTGAATACGTAAAGTATAGTGAATTCTACGGTTTGAATGTCTTTGAACAATTGAAGTCTGACTTGGGATATACAGATGAACTAGCAATAGCTGTGGGTTTTCATCCAGGCATTTTAACTTTCAACAATATTAATACGTTAGATGGCTATTTCACCTATGCACCACTAAATTACAAACATCAGTTTAGGAAAATTATAGCCCCTCAACTCGAAGTAAATGAGAGTCATCGTCAATACTTTGACCATTGGGGTGGAAGGATGTATGTATTTGAAGATTCGGATAATTACAGAAAGACTAATACGCCTTTTAGTTGTGAACCTGTGGAGCTAAGAGTAGATAAAGAAGCGTTAATTTCTCTTAAAGTAGAGTACATATTTAGTGTTTGTCGAATCATCAACACCTCAGAGCTTGGCTTGGCTAAGATTGCAAATGTCCCTTGGGAACCATACAATAAGCTCTATATCTACTCTATAGCGCAATAGTAAAGCCAATGAAAACAATAGCTATAATTCCAGCTAGAGCTGGGTCAAAAGGGATACCAAACAAGAACATTCGTCTTCTTAATGAAAAGCCGCTAATTTATTATGCTATTAGAAATGCAATAGATTGTGAGTTGATTGATGAAGTTATTGTTTCTACCAACTCTAAAGAGGTGGAGATAATTGCACAGCAAATGGGCGCGAAGGTTCATTGGCGTGATGATCAACTATGTGGCGATGAGGTAACTCTAGATGGCGTTATCTATGACGCGGCTACTAAGCATTATACGGATGAAACTGATATTGTAGTGACAATGCAGCCAACATCACCGACTTTACGGAAACTAACTCTAGAGTCAGCTTTGAGGAACTTTAAAGATAAAGGACTCGATACTCTAATATCTTGTGTCAATAAGCCACATCTAGCATGGCGTCAAAATGATTCTGGCGGTAAATACCCTGATTATGAGAAGCGTCTTAATAGACAATATTTGCCACCGTATTACATAGAGACGGGGGCTTTTTTAATCACAAAAAGGACTTTCGTTAGGCCTTCGTCAAGACTGGGTCAAAATATCGAAGTCTTCGAAGTAAGTGAAGATGAATCTATTGATATAGATACCTATTCTGACTTCAAGGTTGCTGAACACGTTCTATCAAACCAGAAGGTGGCATTTTATGTAAATGGAAACACAAAGCGTGGTCTTGGACATGTTTACAGGTGCCTTGAGCTTGCTGATGAGTTCTGTGTTAGTCCAGATATTTATTATGATACCAACCAAACAACAAGAGAGATTTTTGGCGAAAGTACACATAACTTTGTCGGTGTAAATGGTATTGGAGAGTTGTTTCAGATATTGTCGAGCAAGAAGTATGATTTTTTTATAAATGATATTTTGAATACAACCATTGATTATATGATTGCGCTAAAGTCGTGTAACCCTGCAAAAAAAATTATCAACTTTGAAGATGATGGCGAAGGAGTATTAAAGGCTGACTTGGTTATTAACGCATTATATCAAAACCCTACAGTGCCTCAAATGAAAGCTGGTGAAGATTTCTATATTTGTGGTAAAACGTTTCTGTTCTATGAACCAATTGAAATACATAATAACGTACAGAGAGTGTTTATTTCATTTGGTGGTGCAGATCCTCAAAATTATACTGATAGAATCTTGGATATAATAAATAGTTCAGAATATAAGAATTACAATTTTACTGTAGTTATAGGTCGAGCTAAGGAAAACGTTGAATCCCTCCTAAAGTATAATTCCTATAAAAATATTGATGTGCTCTATGATGTTCGTAATATGCCTCAGCTAATGTCGAAATGTGATATTGCTATTACTTCTAGGGGGAGAACAGGATATGAGTTGGCACTATTAGGTGTGCCAACAATAGCAATGGCTCAAAATTCCAGAGAAGAGAAGCATGGCTTTGTAAGTCAAGAAAATGGTTTTAATTATTTGGGGCTAAACCCGAATGATAGCGTTATAAAAGCTAATTTAGATTTATATTTATCGCTTGGAAAAAGTGATAGGCAGGAAATTCAAGAAAAACTATTAGAACATGATCTTCGAAATGGAAGAAAGCGTGTTCTTGGATTAATTAACAGTTTATAGAGGATAGCATGGATAAACCTTATCTTATTGCTGAAATTGGTGTTAACTTTTTTGATACTGCGAAATCATTAAATATCACTCCGATGGAAGCTGCAAAGCTTTATGTAAAGGAAGCAAAAGCAAATGGTGCAGATGCTGTTAAATTCCAGTCTTATAAAGCTGATACGATTGTATCAAAGAACTCTCCTGCTTACTGGGATTTATCGAAAGAGTCAACTCCAACTCAACATGGCTTGTTTAAAAAGCATGACAGCTTTAACAAAGAAGATTACCAAGAGTTATGCGATTACAGTCGTGAGATTGGGATAGACTTCATGTCGACTCCATTTGACTATGCATCAGCCGATTATCTTAATGATATGATTGATATCTATAAGATATCTTCATCTGACTTATCAAATACACCTTTTATCAAGTATATCGCTGAAAAAGGCAAGCCAATTTATCTATCAACGGGGGCTGCTTACATATCAGAAATTGAAAAAGCAGTGAGGGTAATATTAGAAGCAGGTTGTACGGAGCTATGTGTTATGCACTGTGTTCTTTCTTACCCGACTAAAAATATAGATGCAAACTTGGGAATGATTAAACATTTAAAAGCCATCTTCCCGGAATTAAAAATTGGATATAGTGATCATACTCTACCTGATCCATCTATGGCAATATTGACTGCTTCTTATATGCTTGGCGCTACGGTAATTGAAAAGCATTTTACTTTGGACAAATCACTGCCTGGCAACGATCATTATCATTCTATGGATTGTAATGATCTTAAGCGGGCAAGTGAAAATTTTGAACTTATAAGACAGGTATATGGTGCCGAAATTAAGTCCGTACTGCCGTGCGAAATGGTTCCTAGACGAGAAGCTCGCAGATCTCTTGTTTTAGCTAGCGATTTAAAAAAAGGCGAGAAAATTACTACTCAACATTTGGTGACCAAAAGACCAGGAACAGGTATTAGTCCTGACGATATTGGGATAGTTGTAGGAAGAGCCGTAAAACAAGACTTGCAGGAAGATACTGTTCTTACTTGGGATATGGTTTAGTTAATGATAGATATTAGAATTCAAACTACGAAACCAGCAAAGTACTTGCTGGTTTTTAGGTTAACTTAAGATGAAAAAAAAAGCATACTACGTAATATTGACTGGTTCTAAAAATAACGCTGGTGATTTTCTTATAAAGTATAGAGCGAAAGCTCTTTTGGGTAAACTTAGACCAGATCGAGACATTATTGATCTCGATGGCTGGAAGCCATTTGATGAAGCTACTCTAGAATTAGTTAATGGGGCTGAAGCATTATTATTGATGGGGGGACCTGCATTACAAAAAAATATGTATCCAGAAATTTATCCTTTAGTTGATGACTTATCTAAAATCACAACAAAAATTTCCCTGATGGGAGTTGGATGGAAATCTCTATCGGGTAACTGGAATGACACTAAAAACTACCCATTATCTGAACATACACTATCTTTGCTGGATAGAATAGCTGACGATGGATTAACTAGCAGCGTTAGGGATTATCATACTCTGAATGTGTTGAGTAGTTACGGATATCATAATGTAATTATGACAGGCTGCCCTGCTAGTTATGTTGAGGAGAGTTTTACAGAACCAGTAGTTCTTCCAGAAAAAATTAACAATGTTTCTTTTTCTCTTGGTGTATCTTTTTTAACTTCTAAAAAGATGGATCTACAAATGAAAGAAACAATTTTGAAGCTAAAAGAATATTTCCGAAAATCAAAAAAATTCGAAGTAATATTCCATCATTCAACAGAGGCCAGTTTTCTAGAAACACATAATGCAACTAAAAGGCATTTGTCTGGGCACTTAGCATTCATTAATTGGCTAAAGGATAATGATATATCTTATAAAGACATAGCAGGATCGGCCGAAAATTTAATAGGTCATTACTCTGATTGTGATATTCATATTGGGTATCGAGTTCATGCCCACATATTTATGACGAGTGTTTCTAAGTTATCAGTATTAATTACAGAGGATGGTAGAGGAAAAGCACTTAAGGATGTATTTGGTGGTATTATTGTCAATGGATTCGAGCTGGTTAAAACAAGCCTTTATAGTAAGATTTTAAACAAGCTAAATCTAAGTTCTTCATTTGTAGTAAATGACGACATGCCTAATGAGATATTAAGGACACTTGATTATGAACTCAAAAACTCTTTACCAAGGTTAGGGCTAACAAGAAGTGCGATCAATAGTAACTATAGATTGATGAAAAAATTTGTCTTATTATTACCTTGAAACCTAGATGTGGTTAAAACTAGTTGTTTTACTATTTTCGCTAGCGAACGAGATTTAATATAGTTTAATATTTTTATTCCGAGATCATGAAATATGAATTACAGATTACGTTGATTTGAGCGATAATTGTTCCGGTTGGAATTTTCTAGACACTACAGTTGCTAAAGAATAATTGCTTATAGATGAAAACTTAATACTTTATAAATTAAAAAGGTTTAAGTTCTATACTCATTTGTTTATAAGCTAGCTTTAGATATGAAATTTTACTGTTCTCGTATTCAGGATAAAAAATGGCAGGATTTTTAAACGGTTACAAGTTTCGGAGTCATATTGTATTTTGATTCAAATGAAATAAAGGATAAAAATGTTTTATATTACAAATGATAAAAGTAAGTGTGAATTAATTGAAAATAGCTGGAAAAATTTATATGGAAGCTCCCTCTGTTTCAATCTTAAACATGCAAACATCATTGTCTCTTCGGGCTACACTAAGCAGGTGTTAAAAAAGGTTACAGATAACGGATATATTTTTGGCTTTGGGACATTCTTTAGTAAATCTGGTTTTGGAGAATCTGTTCTAAATGAAATTTCAAGTTTAGATGAACTTAAAAAGATACAGTCAAATGGCTTATATGGTCACTATACTTTTATTATTGAAGAGAAAGATAGTATATCGGTGGTTACAGATAAGATTGGGATGCTTAATGTTTACTATGTTCCAGAATCAAGTTATTTTCATATCTCAGATGATATAGTTCAACTTTCCATTTCTTCAGGGAATACTAGCTTTTCAGAAGCAGGAGTTAAACAGTTCTTAAATAGAGAGTCTACTGTAGGTGGAATTACAGTATTTAGCAAAATAAAAAGATTGGGTTTAGGTAATAAACTTTCAATAACAAGTGGGAGTGTATCAGAGGAGAATTTTTATAATTACGATTGTGAGAAGCTAACCGAATCAGAGTATATTGAAAGAGTAAGTAGCTACTTTAAGCTAATAAATAAATTTGAGGGCAAGATCACTTCAGACTTGTCGGCTGGTTATGACACAAGATTAGTTGTATCTTGTTCACATCACTGTATAAAAGACTTTTGTGCGAATACTAATCCTAACCAGTTTGATGGTGGAATAGATGTTTCTGTTTCTAAAACTATATCGAAAAAACTGGGGATAGGTTTAGATATAATTCATAATACACCAATAAAGAATCTTAATATTGGCTGGTTACTACATGCAACTAATATTGGAAGAAATATTTTCAGGTCAAAGCAATTCCAGCAAAGGTTAAGAAATAAGTACAATAAAATTGATTTAGTAATCGGGGGTTATGGTGGAGAGGTTATTCGTGCAAATTACAACCAAAGTAGTCTGGAAGAATATTATCAGCTGAAGAAAATAGATCGACTATTCAATACAGAAACGTATGAAAAACTCGTAATCTCTGAGATCAGTAAGTATCCCAAAATAAATAGTAACAACCAACATACAAATTTAATTTACACAATCGACAAAATGAGGATATGGGGTGGGGTAAATGTATCGCTATCGTCAATTTATGGTGGTGTTCTACACCCTTTTATGGATTGGCATTTAGTAAATCCAATACTTATGATGGATGATAAAAAATTAAAAGGTGGCACTTTCCAAGATAAGTTGATTATTCACTTTGCCCCATGTCTAGAAGGTATCCCTATTAATTCACTATCAGCAGTCAATTCCTATTTTAGTGTTGTAAAGGTTGTTGTTGCATCTAAATTAAAACGGCTAATATTTGTTAATAATATATTATCGTTCATTAGATATAGAACTAATAAGAAGAAGTTGAAAAAACTATATGAAATTAACTCAAGAGATAGTTTAAGTGTAGCGTTACTTGACCGGCTTAAAATCGATTTAACGTTACTTGAATCTAAATATGAACTAACTATGATCGACAGGTTATATACTATCAATGCGCTAAATAATTATTTGAAATCCCATATAGAAAATTAGTATGAATATAAAGAAACAAGTGATGTCGTATGCAGGGGTTAACATCATAAATGCTTCTATTCCATTTATGTTATTACCTATATTGACAACCTTTTTATCTCCTTCTGATTATGGAGTTTTATCGCTAATTCAAGTTTTGGTAGCAATCTCCTTGCCCTTAGTAATGCTTAATTCTGGCGGGTTGGTAAAAATTGAATTTAGTAAGCTTTCACATTTTGAACTTCAGAGCCTAGTTAGCTCTATAATATATATCCCAATATTTTCACTAATCCTTCTAGAACTATTATTTTATTTATTCAGTGAATATATATCATTAAAATTTCCTATACCTAATGATTTCTTATTTATAATACCAGTACTTGTCTTCGTACAAGCCATTCCAACTATAGTTATGAGTATCTTCCAGGCTAAGAAACAGCCTCTTAATTATGGAAAATATAAAATATCTCTGACAATACTAAACCTTTCTTTATCTATTATATTGATTGTTACGTTCAGTTTATCATGGCAAGGAAGATTATATGGAATATTATTATCATATTTTATTTTCTCAATAATTGCGTTAGTATTATTGATTAAGCTTGACTTACTACGCTTTTACTTCGATTTTGACATTTTTAAGAAAGCACTGATGTTTGGTGTTCCTTTTATACCCCATGCTATAGCGAGTGTTTTATTATCTATGTCTGGTAGAATATTTTTAGCTAGTCATCTCGGAACGGATGCCGTAGGTATATATAGTGTCGCATTTCAAGTTTCAAGTGCAACTCTGATTGTTTTTACCTCCATTAATCAAGCATTGTCCCCTATTTTATACGAAAAGCTTAATAATAATCCTTCAATGGAAAATAAGATTGAAATAGTGAAGCTTACTTATAAAACAATGTTGGCTATGTTTGTTTTTTATCTGTCTTTTATATCATTATCTCCTCATTTTTTAGTTTTTATTATTAACGAAAAATTCATGGAAGCTAAAGAACTTCTTCCCTTGATATCTACGGCATTTTTACTTCAAGGGTTTTATTTTATGATAGTTAACTACATTATTTATACTAAGAAGACATATATCCTCTCCTTATTAACAACATTTTGTTCAATTGTTTCTTTGATTCTTAGTTATTATCTGATTGACAGGTTTGGTTTATTTGGTTCAGCTTATTCTCTTATTACGACATGGCTAGTTTTTCTTGTTATTGCTTGGTATGTATCTAATAAAATATATCCAATGCCTTGGGGATTGAAATCATAAAAGGAATTATATGACTACAAGATAAATCATTACTAAAGACGTCAAGCGCGAAGAAAGAGTTTGACTAGAGGAGCTTGTTATAATAACGAATGGAGCGCAATTTTGGAAGGTGCTACTTTTCAGGTTGGATCGGAGTGTGGTTATATAAAATGCCTCATAGTGTTCTATTCCGGTACAAGAACTTTATAAAATGGATACAGTTCATTATGAAAGACTTAAACGCGAAGGTAAGTTTCATTGAGTAGAAAACTATATACTATCAAGGAAATTTGTGAATTCATCTGGCATATTGAAGAGAAATATGGATTGTTGGATTTTCAGATTAGCGGAGTAAATATATGGCAGTGTAATCGGATGAAGATATATTATATGCTTTCGATACAATCCGGTGCATTGCAAGAACCTCATTGTCATATAAATGATGTTGGAATATTGAAGAAGCTTTATTGGTTATTGAAAACAGTTTTTAGTCATAACTACTTTACTCTTTCGAAAAGTGATGTTGTCGTTTTTTCTCACCCTAGAGTTACTTCAGTAGATGGTGAATGTATTGATATCTACACTAAATTTTTTATTGATGACCTATTGAAAGATGGAGTAAAACTAACAGAGTTAGAATCTCCTAATTATGGTTTTCATAAAAAGAGAAAATATAAGTTTTCTCATCATAATGATTGGATTAGTCTATTTTCAAACCTCTATGCAAAAACCATTAATGTAAAAATGAGCGATGAAGAAAAAGAGAAATTATCCTTAGTGGAAGAAGAGTTCTCTGTTTTTTTTGGTTATAAAATAAATTTGACATCTCTTTTCGCTGGTACTTTAAAAGATTTTATTGCAAAAGACACTATCTACAGAATAGTATTTAAAAAAATTAAAGCTAAGACTCTTTATATCGTAGTTTCTTATTTTAATGCTCCCGTAATTAGTGCTGCCCGAGGTTGTGATATGGAAGTCATAGAGTTACAGCACGGTACTTTTAGCCAATATCACTTAGGCTATAGTTTTCCAAAAAGGAAAAAGCGTTTAGATTATTTTCCCGATAAGATGTATGTTTGGAATCAATATTGGAAAGAGTTGATAGAAATGCCTATACCTGATTCTAACATGGTAATTGATAAATTTAGATTTTTGGAACACGAAAAGTCCAGGGTTAGACACTTAGAAAAAATCGAAAATCAAATTGTTGTTATATCTCAAGGCGCTATTGGTGAAGAGATAGCCAATCACTTTTTGACTAATATACACCTATTTGATAATGCTGATATTTTTTATAAGTTACATCCGGGCGAATTTGATAGTTACATTAGTTATCCATCTCTTAAGATCTTGTCCGCTCTTGAAAATGTAACAATAATCAAAGATGAAATTCCTTTATATGAATTGTTTGCTTCTTCCGAATATCAGGTTGGTGTTTTCTCGACTGCCTTGTATGAAGGTGTTGAATTTGGATGTAAAACAATTTTGTTGAATATTAACGGAATTGAATATATGGATAGGTTCATTGAGCTGAATGATAGCGTTGAAGTTATATAGTCGAGGTGATAACAGACGTACTAAACTTTTTGAACATATACTCGCAACTCCGTAAACCGATGTATGAGAGAGTTTGATTTATTTTGTCCTGCATGGTTATAACGTTGTTTGTTCATGGTTATCACGGGGACTTTGAGATTAGAAGTGTGTCTTTGTTACTAGATTTCTTTGATTATATGAGACGCCTTTCCGTCAGGAGGCTTTTTGTTGTTACTAGTATTTGCTATCTTTAGCATCCGGTTTAGTCCACCTTTATAAGTAGAGTTGTTGAATGTTAGTTACAGTTGTAATTCCTGTATATAATAGGGCTCATGTAATCAAGCGCACGCTTGATAGCGTAGCTAGTCAAACATATAAAAATATTGAAGTGATTGTAGTTGACGATTGCTCTGACGACAGCGTAGCACTTAAAACTCTAATTGATGGATATGATTTGGACATTCAATATATCCGCCACGAGACCAATAGGCATGGTGGAGCATCAAGAAATACCGGAATCGATGCGTCAAGCGGCGAATTCATTGCATTTTTGGATTCCGATGACATTTGGGTACCTGAAAAGATCGAGACCTGTATTAGTAGATACATTGAAGAAAAAGAGGTGCTTTACTCAAAAGTAAATGATAGGGGGAGCGCTAAACCATTATATGCTTTCAACAATAACAATAATGTGGACGAATATTTGCTCGTAGAGAATCAAGCAATGCAGACTTCCTCACTTTTTATGCGTGCTAGCTTTGCGAAGAAAGTAAGATTTGACTCTAGTCTAGAAAGGTTCCAAGACACTGATTTCATCATCCGTGCTCAAAAGCTACACTATGCTAAATTTACTTTTGTTGAGGCAGTACTAGTAGATGTGACAAATGAGGATAAGGGAAGGAGGATATCATCATCGGTAGATCCCGTACCTGCGGAAGTTTGGCTAAATAAGATTCGTGCTTTGATGACGGCAAAATCCATTGCGGTGTTTACGTTCAACCGTATTATTAATTACTCTTCAAATTCGTTTCCTCGCACTCACCTTTTTCGTCTTTTCATTACTGGTCAGTGTTACAAATATCCTCTTGAGCTAGACTTTAAAGTTTTTCTGAAGTGCATTTTGGGCTCTTATCAACGTAAGTTTAGACGATGAAATTGAAAATTGTATCAAACCTTTATCCCTCAAAATATAAACCCTTTAAAGGGACATTTGTTAGGAATGTGCTGGAAGGGTTTAAGGGGAAAGGTTGTAATGTATCTCTGATCTCTTTACATGAACTTACATCTAATAAGTTCATTAGAACTTTAGCTTATATACAGTTCTTTATGCGATCTTTTATTTCGGGCATTAGGGCCGTTGAGGGGGATGTACATTACGTTCATTATACATCACATTCTTCCCTTGGTCTGATTTTGGCTTCTTTCTTCAAGTCCAAGAAAAAGCTTATAGTGGTATCAAATGTTCATGGAAGTGATGTTCTCCCCATTGACAATAATGTTTTATCTAAATGCAAGGTTATTCTTTCAAAGAAAATATTGGATATTTCGACACTAATTGTCTCTCCGTCTGACTATTTTAAAAACTTCTTATCTGAAAATTATGGCGTGGCGAACGAAAAGGTCGTCGTTAGCCCATCCGGAGGGGTTGATTGTTCGGTTTTCCATGTTTTGCCTAGTGTACAAAAAAAATATACTTTTGGGTATGTAGGGAGAATTGAAAAAGAGAAAGGTATATTCGACTTGATTGAAGCATTCCGCTTGTTTCAGTGTATTGATGAAACCTCAAAGCTTCTTATAGTTGGTAGCGGCAGTTGCGAAGTAAAGCTGAAGGAAATGGTTAGAACTATGACAGGTGTGACCTTAATACAAGGCACGAGTCAAATGCAGTTAGCTGAAATTTATAATTCAATTGATTTTCTAGTATTTCCTTCTCGAGTCCCTGAAAGTCTAGGTTTAATACCTATAGAAGCAATGATGTGTGGTATACCAGTTTTGTCCACAACAGCAGGAGCCACGGAAGAGTATATTATATCAGATATGCGTAAATTTTTTTTCGAACCGGGTAATGTTAACGACCTTTTGGAAGCTCTAAACAAAACTAGGAAGGTTTCAAGTGAGGATTATTTGAAACTTAGTCGACTAGCGCTAGATGTAGCAAGTAATTACTCTTCGGTCAAAGTGATAGACGACCTTTACCATGTTTTCGAACGTTACTTTGATAAATGAGAATATAAATGAAAAATATTGCTATCGTATTTGGTTGTGGTGGTCATAGAGAGCAGGCGAATAGGTTTTATAAGACTTTTTCTTATGACGAGGATATAATGTTTCATGGTATAACTGATGAGGGAGATTCTCCGGCTTGGTGCGGAAAATTTTTGGCTTTGGGGCCATTTAGAGATAAGTACTCTGGAGAAACCGTATCATTTATTAAATTTTTGTTGAACACCTATTGCGCGTATAAATTTCTTCGAAAAAACAAGGTGTCTACATTGGTTTCTTTTGGTCCTGGGGTTGCAATTTTTGCTGGAGTGGCAGCTAAAATTGCAGGCTGCTCTATTATCCATTTTGAAACTTGGTCAAAGTTTTATTCACCGACAATAACAACACGGGTTATGAGGTATCTTACAAAAAACATCTTTATTCAAAATATCGAATTGAAAGATTCAATACCTTACGGGAAGTACGTGGGCAGGTTTTAGTATGAATATATTAGTTACCGTCGGTACAACCGCCTTTGATGATTTAATCAAAGCTGTTGATGAACGCTTCAAAAATGACGAAAATATAAAAATCCTTGCTCAGATTTCATCGAGCCATAAATATACACCAAGAAACTTCGATTCATTTGAATTTAGTGATAGTTTCCAAACTTATATAGACTGCGCAGATTTGATCGTTACTCATGCAGGTGCTGGTTCAGTTTATTCGATGCTTGAACAAGGAAAGCGGTTAGTTGTCGTGCCTAACTTGATGCGTGCTGATAATCATCAGATTGAGCTGGCGAAGTACGTTCAAAATAATAATTTTGCAATCTCGTGCTTTGATTTAAGTGAAATCGAGTGTTGTATAAATAAAGCGAAAGATATGGAATATACTCCGTATGAATGTGAGCGGTTTTTCGGTCACAATACTATCCTGGAGTTGCTGAAATGAATGTTCTTGTTACAGGGGCATCTGGCTTTATTGGAACAGAGTTACTTGCGAGACTAGATTTATCTACAACGAAGGTGCTAGGTCGGCGAAAACCCTGCAACTTCCCTAGCTCGCAATATTACGAACAAGCAATAGATAGTACCGCTGATTACTCCGAAGCTTTGAGAGGTGTTGACACAATTGTTCATCTCGCTGCTCGAGTCCACATTATGAATGACAGCTCTTTTGACCCTATTGAAGAATATCGCAAAGTCAATACTTATGGAACTATCAATCTAGCAATGCAGGCTGCTAGGTGCGGCGTTAAGAGGTTCGTGTTTGTAAGTTCTGTTAAAGTTAATGGTGATTCTACAATGCTTGGTCGGCCTTTTTTTCATAATGATGAAATGTCACCTAAAGATTGCTACGGGCAATCTAAAGCAGAAGCTGAATCAAAGTTGTTGAAATTGTCACAAGATACCGAGCTAGAAATAGTCATAATACGACCTACTCTCGTATATGGTCCTGGAGTAAAGGCCAATTTTTCATCCTTGATGTCCCTAGTTCGAAAAGGCTTTCCTCTACCATTTGGTAGCATAACTAAGAATAAGAGGAGTTTAGTATCTGTTACTAACTTAGTTGACCTAATAGTAGTATGCTTAGAGCACAAAAACGCTGTGAACCAAGTTTTCTTGGTTTCTGACGACTATGATCTTTCTACATCTGAAATAGTGAGAGAGATGGCCATTGCCCTTGGTAAGCCAGCTTGGCAATTGCCTATGCCTCCGCATTGTTACTGGATTGTAGGTAAACTTTTCAATAGATCTGATGTTGTAGATAGACTCATAGGCTCTTTGCAAGTAGACATAACACACACGAAAAAGACCCTCGGTTGGTTTCCACCACAAAGCCTTAAAGATGGCTTTAAACAAACCGCAGATACTTTTCAGAAATCTAGAAAATAAATAGGGAACCATGATTCGTCTAATAGATTTTCTCGCAGCCTTTTTGGGTTTGCTTTTTTTATGGCCAATATTCATTTTAGTGATATTGATAGGTCTTTTTGATACCGGGGCGCCCATTTTTATTCAAGAGCGAGTAGGGCTTAAGAAAAAGCCATTTAAACTTATCAAGTTTCGAACTATGTCATTAGATACAGAATCTGTGGCAAGCCATCTCGCTAGCTCTGCTTCTATTACTCAATTTGGCTCTTTTTTGCGTAAGACTAAGATAGATGAGTTGCCACAACTGATTAATGTTGTGAAGGGAGATATGAGTTTAGTTGGTCCTCGGCCAAATTTGTTTAGTCAAAAAGACCTAATTGCTGAACGAGATGCATTAGGCGTGTATGAGGTTCTCCCCGGTATTACTGGGTTGGCTCAAATTCAAAATATTGATATGTCTACACCAACTTTACTCGCCATAACTGATAAAAAGATGATTGATTCGTTAACCCTTAAAGATTATTTTAAATACATTGTTATAACATTAACTGGTAGAGGGGCAGGTGACGCAGTTAAGTAGTACGTTTAACATTATTAGTTTTCAGAGTAATTTTCTTTTACGCCTTATGTAATATAAGGTATTTCTAATTTATGTAGATAGTATGGCTAAGTTTAATAATCTCTGGAAGATATCCCGCTTCAATAAGCGTCTGATTAGCGTTGTTATTGATACCATTTTTATCGTTGCATCATTTTATGCTGCGTACTGGGCTCGAGTCGGTCATATAGCGTCTCTTGAAAATGTCCTGAACCAATATGTGTTGCTTGGGACGTTGATTATCACCATTGTCACTTTCACACGTTTGGGTTTATATAGGGCTATTCTGCGCTATCTTACATTCCACGCTTTGGCTGTGGTTAGTATCGGTACTATTATTTCAGCAGTTTCCATTTCAGTTTTAGCATTCTACTTTGGTGCACCAGTACCACGCTCAGTACCTATTATTTACGGTTCATTTTTATGCTTGCTATGTGGTGGCTCACGTTTAATTGTCAGGGTTTTGGTTTCTCAAACTAACAGTAAAGGAATGAAAAATGTACTGATTTACGGAGCTGGATCGGCTGGCAGGCAACTCGCATTAGCGCTCCGGTCTTCTGATACACATAAGGTTATAGGTTTTATTGACGAAGATAAAACGCTCTACAATACCATTATTATGGGCCTCAAAGTTAAAAGTATTAGTAGAGCTGAATTTCTAATTGAGAAGCACTCCGTGCGTCAAATCTTACTTGCTGTACCAAGTGCTTCAAGGGCTCGTCGAAAAGAGATTCTAGATTCTCTAGTACACCTTTCAGCAGAAGTTTTAACTGTTCCTGATATGAAAGATATTGTTGAAGGAAAAGCCAAAATTGATGAGTTAAAAGATGTTCAAATAGAAGATTTACTTGGTAGAGATTCTGTTGCTCCTCAGCAAGCTCTGATTGAAGCAAATATCAAAGACAAAGTCGTTATGGTCACTGGAGCGGGGGGGTCTATTGGTTCTGAACTATGTCGTCAAATTATTAGACAAAAGCCTAAAGTTTTAATCCTTTTTGAGTTATCTGAACCTAGCCTATACCAAATCGATAGTGAACTTGCAACTCTGATAGAGAATGAAGCCCTCAATGTAGAAATTGTTCCTTTGCTAGGTTCGGTTCAGAGAATAAATCGTCTTGCTACTACAATGAAGAGTTTCGCTGTCCAGACTGTATATCATGCTGCTGCGTATAAACATGTTCCCTTGGTTGAATACAATGTTGTGGAAGGGGTTAGAAATAACGTGTTTGGTACCTACTACTCAGCTAAAGCAGCGATAGAAGCTAAAGTTGAGTCTTTCGTTCTTATTTCTACGGATAAAGCCGTTCGACCTACCAATGTAATGGGAACCACCAAGCGCATGGCAGAGCTAGCTCTACAAGCATTGGCTGAGCAAGAGAATGCAAAAGAGCGTGGTACTCGTTTTTGTATGGTTCGGTTTGGGAATGTTCTTGGATCTTCCGGCTCAGTAATTCCATTGTTTAAGAAACAAATCGCGAGTGGTGGACCAGTTACGGTGACTCATCCTGATATAATCCGTTATTTTATGACGATCCCAGAAGCTGCACAGTTAGTTATACAAGCCGGTGCAATGGGCAAAGGTGGGGATGTGTTTGTTCTTGATATGGGGGAGCCAGTAAGAATTACAGATTTGGCGGTCAATTTAATTCATCTTTCGGGCTTGGA
Organism: Vibrio diazotrophicus; assembly: GCF_038452265.1. Classification (NCBI taxonomy): domain Bacteria; kingdom Pseudomonadati; phylum Pseudomonadota; class Gammaproteobacteria; order Vibrionales; family Vibrionaceae; genus Vibrio; species Vibrio diazotrophicus. The sequence goes on along the minus strand of NZ_CP151842.1, from coordinate 3,085,849 downwards.
TGTAAAAGATGAAAGTAACCCTTATGGAGATATAGCCATTGAGTTTTCAGGTCTTCGTCCTGGAGAGAAGCTCTTCGAAGAGTTACTTATTGGCGACAATGTCGGTGAAACTGCTCACTCGCAAATTATGACGGCAAATGAAATTTTCCTTCCTTTAGAGCAGTATGTTAAGCTTTTAGAAGAATTAGATAAAGCATGCCATAACTTTGATCATGATAAGATACGTAAGTTGTTACTTGAAGCGCCTGCAGATTTTAATCCTACCGATGGTATCGGCGATCTAGTTTGGCAGCAGCTTCATAAAAATGATAGCTATCCAGATATAGTTCATTAGAGTGAGCTAAAGTAGACGTAATATGACCGTTATCCATTTTTGACTCGGTGCCTGTCAGGTTAATCTGAGCTAGATTTTTAGCCCAGATTGACTTCTCATCTTGAATTGTTCCCCTTAATCTAGTCCAGTCTACACACTAGTAATGTTTATCCAATCAAGGATATGATGAATATGAAAAAGTAATTCAATGAATAACAAATCATTGCCATTTTAAAAGATGCGGAAGCTGCTATCCCCAAGCGGGAGCTTTGCCAAAAGCATGAGATCTTGGCTGCAACGTTTTACACATGACAAAATGGAAGCTGAAGCTCTGAAAATTACTATTAGCCAAAAGTTATGATCGTTGATGACAAGCACAAGGTTATTGAAGTCATTAAGTAATATACTCTCAGAGCCTTTTTACTCGTCGGTATTCAACGTGCATCAATTCGACATTACCTCTAGCTCTCCGCTAGGATCATGTTCGATAGGTTAAAATCAAAGACCTGCCGGGCCAACCTTAAATAAGTTAGTTTATTCGCTCGGCTTATGAATCACATCCGCTAGTCGATAAAGGCTTGCGCCGTATGCGGGAAAATACGTATGTACGATTCTTAGTAGGTGGGTGGCCGGTCAATGCGCTACTATTGCTCGATATCATTCTATAAATACTAGGTGAATTAAATCACTGATACAGCGGTCTAGGTTTTTTGTTTGGTCTGCATTGTGTGGTACTTTATGCATCTAGCACAGTTTAATGATATTCAGCTGAGCTTGTTAATCTAATCGTTCAATATCATTGTTTCGAAGCAGTAATAACTCGATATAATGAGTCTATATCTCACATAAGTGAGTGTTAAATGGAGTAAGTTGTGAAGATTGCTGTAGCGGGTACAGGGTATGTTGGCCTTTCCAATGCAATGTTACTAGCGCAAAATCACCAAGTGGTTGCGTTAGACGTTATTGAAAAAAAAGTTGAGCTCCTTAACCAAAAAATCTCTCCTATTGTTGACGCTGAAATTGAAGATTTTTTATCAAGTAAATTACTCAATTTTGTTGCAACGACTGATAAGAAACTTGCTTACCAAGATGCACAATTTGTTGTAATTGCTACACCAACTGATTATGACCCCGAGACTAACTACTTTAATACGTCTTCGGTCGAGTCAGTTATTAATGATGTTATGGCTATTAACCCTCGAGCTATAATGGTGATTAAGTCAACAATTCCGGTTGGCTATACTGAACGTATAAAAAAAGAGCTTAGCTGTGAGAACTTACTTTTCTCTCCCGAATTTCTGAGAGAAGGAAGGGCCCTTTATGACAATTTGCATCCATCACGTATTATTGTAGGCGAGCAAAGTGAACGAGCCCAGGAGTTCGCCAGTCTGTTGGTTGAAGGGGCTGTAAAAGAGAATATTGACGTGCTACTGACAAACTCGACTGAGGCTGAAGCAATTAAGTTGTTCTCAAATACTTACCTAGCTATGCGTGTTGCTTATTTTAACGAGCTTGATTCCTATGCCGAAGCACATGGTTTGGATTCGCGCCAGATTATCCAAGGGGTAGGGTTAGACCCTAGAATTGGTAGCCATTATAATAACCCTTCGTTTGGTTATGGTGGCTACTGTTTACCTAAAGACACTAAGCAGCTACTAGCTAATTATCAGGATGTTCCTAACAATATTGTTTCTGCGATAGTTGATGCAAACCGTACTAGAAAAGATTTTATTGCAGACTCGATTTTAAAGCGTAACCCTTCAGTAGTTGGTATTTATCGTTTAATTATGAAATCTGGGTCTGATAATTTCCGTGCTTCTTCTATTCAAGGCATTATGAAGCGTCTTAAAGCGAAGGGGATTACGGTTATCGTTTATGAACCTGTACTCCAAGAAGATGAGTTCTTCCATTCAGAAGTTATGCGAAATCTTGAGGAGTTTAAGGCTAAGTCTGACGTGATTGTCTCCAACCGAATGACGCAAGAACTTTCCGATGTCGCAGATAAAGTTTACACTCGTGATCTTTTCGGTTCCGACTAAAGCTGAAGTGGTTGAATAAATACCCATTACTACCTTTTTAAAAAGGTTGGGCATTTTTAGGCAAAATTTGTGTTGGTATAAAGGATTAGGTTGAATATCAAAGATATTGAGGTTTTCAATTTAGCATTAAGGTATTTTGTTGTATTAATAACCACTTTAGCATAGTAGATACGTTTATGCTCTTGGTAAAACTCATAGATCATTTTTGTTTACTCGAAGTGAATGTTTTTATCTAAATTTATTATGCCAATGAAGAACTATTTCACTTATTTAATCCAAACAGCGACAGGTAAAGGATCTGGAGATCGAGTTTAACTCGACTTCCTCCGCAACTTCACTATGCTAATCTTCCTATTTTTGTCTTGAGTATTACTCTGATATTAAAGACAAAGATAGGGAGTGCTGGCAATGCAACTCATCCATCACGGCGGTAAAAACACAGTCACAGGTTCTTGTCACGAACTCGTGTTTGGTGACCGTTCGATTCTTATTGATTGCGGTATGTTTCAAGGCGCGGATGCGCAGCAACTTACCGAACCATTTCCTTTAGATAACGTGAAAGCGTTAGTGCTTACTCACGCTCATATTGACCATATCGGACGCTTGCCTTGGCTCATCACTCAGGAGTTTGATAAACCCATTTACTGCACCAAAGCGACGGCAGAGTTAGTACCGTTAATGCTTGATGATGGGCTGAAAATTCAGCAAGGCCTAACGTTAGAAGCTCGAAAGCCAATCATTGAAGCGATCATTCGTCTGCTTCATCCGGTGGATTATTATCGCTGGATTGATGTCGATACTTTCCGATGCCGATTTAATCCGGCTGGTCATATATTAGGATCTGCATATTTAGAAGTGGAATTGCCAAATCAGGAACTCGTAGTGTTTTCTGGCGATTTAGGTCCAAGTAACACACCGTTATTGCCAGATCCGGTTTCTCCTAAAAAAGCAGACTATCTGGTAATTGAAACGACTTACGGTGATGCCAAACATGAAGGGGTAGAGCACAGGTCTCAGAAACTAAAAGAGATCATCGATCGTTCTTTGTCTGATGGTGGCACAATCCTTATTCCCGCGTTTAGTGTCGGTCGAACTCAAGAGTTGTTATTCGATATCGAGCAATTGATTCATGAACACCAACTCGATTCTAAACTGCCTATCATTCTTGATTCACCCATGGCGCAAAAGGTCACCTTGTCTTATCAAAAATTCAGAAGTCTTTGGGGTGAGGAAGCTAAACAACGTCTGAAAATGCATCGCCATCCACTCGCGTTTGAACAATGTATTACGGTTGGCGACCATCAAGCGCATCAGGAACTGGTGAATCGTCTGGTTTCAACAGGAGAACCTGCGATTGTGGTAGCTGCCTCTGGCATGTGCGAAGGCGGGAGAATTATGGATTATCTCAAAGCTCTTTTGCCTGATGAAAGAACCGATGTGATATTTGCAGGCTTCCAGGCTGAGGGGACGCTAGGTAAGTGTATCCAACAGGGAAACAAAACAGTTTGGATTGATGAAGAGGAAGTGTCAGTAAACGCTCATATTCATACTATGTCAGGCTATTCTGCTCATGCGGATAGTGATGACTTACTAAAGTTTGTTGAAGGTATACCAAACAAACCTAAGCAGATTCATCTCATTCACGGAGAGTCTAAATCTAAGCTCGCTTTTGCTGAGTTATTACGTAGTAAAGGGTATGAGGTAGTGGAGTGATGAAACACCTCCCCTTTTGAAGGGGAGGTTGGGTGGGGTTGTTTCCACGGAACTTAATAAATATTGCAATTATTAATAAGTATCGTGGAAACAACCCCCTCTAACTCCCCCTCATCTGAGGGGGAGAACTAAGAGCAATTTGTCATGAATAATATCTTTAATGTTCCGCAATATAAAAAGCTTCGCCAGAGTTTGAGAACAAGCATGACGGAACCTGAAAAACGATTGTGGTTCCGTATTCGTAATAATCACTTAGGTGTTAAGTTTCGACGTCAACATGGTATAGGTCGATATATTGTTGATTTCTATTGTCCGAAGAAGAAATTGATTGTTGAAATTGATGGAGATAGCCATTTCACCAATTCAGCAAAAGAAAGTGATGAAATTCGGGATGAATGTATGATTTCTTTAGGGTTGAAAGTGTTACGGGTAACTAATTCTCAGGTTATGTCGGATTTAGATAGTGTGGTTGATTTGATTTTGAGTGAGGTCGGTGACTGAATTGTAACTCTTTTACGTTTAGTGGAGGAAAACCCACCTATCCTCCCCTTGAAAAGGGGAGGTATAGAGCGTTTATAAACTCATTCAGGCATGCCTCACAATACACCTATAACCATCTTACGCATATATACCGAATCAACTTGAAGATGCTGGCTTGAGAACCTGAAAATTATCATTAATTCGAGATGTCAAAGAGCCTGCGATCTCTGGAAGAGTCACTGCAAAAAATTGGTCTATTGCCGCCTTGAAGTCCCGTTTTCTTTTGAAGTAAACGTTGTTCCTCGACTTCTCATTCATTACTTTCCATAGCCGTTCGATTGGGTTGAGGTTTGGACTGTAAGGTGGAAGATAATGCAGTTCAATATTCAGGACAAACGCCGCATTTTTGACTAAGTCACTGCGGTGATATCCCGCACCATCCAAGATGATATGAAGCTTATGGGCTAAGGGATAACTCTTTCTTAACTCACAGAAAAAGCGAACAATCGATTCACTGTTAATGCTCTCATCGTTGTGAACAATGGTTGCTCCAATATCCGACAAGTTCAGTGCGCCAATAATGTTCAATCGGCTACGATTACCCGTTGTTTCAATCACTTTATCCTGACCAGTTCGTATCCAGCCATGAGATATTTTTGTTGATAGTGTTGGGTGAACTGCGTCGATAAAGACTATCGATTTATCCTTGCCACAGCTTGCCTTTAACGCTTCATAAGCCTCTATAAATGCTTGCTGTTGTGCTTCATCAAACTTGTGTGGTACGCCTTTCGGTTGCTTGTAGTGCATATTTCGGAGCATTCCGATCAGTCATTTCCGCTATTTTTCAAGCAAGTTGTCGTCTTTTTTACAATTTAGTAACGTGAATGATTACGCTGCACACTTTTCAGGGTTCAAGTACACCTCATCGATATAACTCCAGTCTCTCGTTTGCCGACTCCATCTGCCTGGATGAGTCAATTGAGCACGTCGGTAGACTTGCATACGCTGTCGGAGAATTTCATTATCCTCCCCGCAATGCCTCTGCTGAGGTGTTACATACTTTATGCCACTGTGTTTATGCTCATTGTTATACCAATCAACAAAATGACCAACCCAACACCGAGCGTCTTCAATGGAAGAAAACCCATCCATTGGCCATGAAGGACAATACTTTATTGTTTTGAACAACGACTCAGAGTATGGGTTGTCATTGCTTACTCTTGGCCTAGAGTAAGAGCTTGCAATCCCAAGGTCATACATCTTTGCAAGCATGGTGTAACTTCTCATAGGAGCACCGTTGTCAGAATGCAAAGTAATGTTGCCTTGCACACACTTTTCCCGCCATGTTGTTCTTTGGAGTAACTCCGCTGCATATTCGCCTAGCTCTTGATCATACACTTCTGCACCTACTACTTTTCTACTGAAGATATCCATTATCAAATAGAGGTAATAGTGCTTCCCTCGTATTTTCGATGGCAGATAACTGATATCCCAGCTCCATACCTGATTTGGTTTGCAGGCTTTTTGAACCTTTGGTCGAGAAGGACTTGTGCCAGCTTGGTTACGAGTTCGCTTACCTAGCTGGTTGTTTGCTTTTAATACACGATAAAATGTGGACTCTGAGGCAATGTAAATGCCTTCATCAGCCAACATTGGAACGATGATATTCGGAGGTAAATCGGCATACTCTGGTGTATTGCAGATATCTAATATCTGCTGCCTTTCGGCTTCTGATAGCTTATTATGAGGCTCGTGCTGCCGAGGATGCTGACGCATATCACTTGTGATTTCGGCAGAGTTCCGTGTCCAACGCTGGAACGTTCGTATTGATAACCCAACGGTGGAACAAGCCTTTGTCTTTGTTGCCCCTTTACGTACAGCTTCATCAACAAGTGTGACTATTTTAAGCCGCTCTGAGATAGGAATCAGTCTTCCTCGTTGATTTCCCAGAGGGCATTGAACTTTTCCCGCAAAACCAGTAGCGCAGCCGTTTCAGCAAGTGCTTTATCTTTACGTGCCAACTCCTTCTCCAACGCTTTTACCTTTCTGCGTTCATCACGTAGTAGCTTATTTTCTTTGTGTGACATTGAAGCCGATGTTGTACTCTGCGCCTTGATAGACAGTGCTCGCCAGGTTTTAACGTCATCGACAAATAACCCTTTAGACCTACAGTATTCAGCTAACTCGCGTTCAGACATTGTTGCAGTTTCAATCACTATGAAAAATCTCTGCTCCGCTGAATAATCAGTAGTAGTATTTTCTAACGGCGGCTCTGTAGACAATAGGCCGCTTTCAACAAGTTCATTTCTCCACTTAGATACCACAGAAGGACTCACATCTAATTCTTTAGCAATTCTTCGATGAGACCAATTATATGGTGGTAACAGCCAAGTTTGGCCTTTCGTTTTCACATCAATTGGAACTGGATTGGCTGGCATAGTTATCTCCTTAAAAATCTAGGCGACAACTATGCTGACACAGGGGGGAAACGAGCGATCGCAATCACCGAAATACGCACTTGTAGCTAAAACCATTGTGGTGAAGCCATTTATTCATACCAGAAACCGTGTAATCCAGTCCAAATGTCTCTTTAACGTAAGTGACAATTTGATGCGTATGAGAATAGGTTTTCTCAGTCAAATGCTCGATTAGGTGCATGGTTTGAGTAGCAGAAAGCTTGCTTTGGCTTCCGCCATTTTCAGGCTTAAGTTTTTCAGAAAGAACGTAGTCGCTGAGATGACGAGCAACGGTCGATTCATGAATACGAAGAGCTTGTGAAATCATAGTCTGACTCCAGCCTTCAGAAGCCAGCAAAACAGCCTTAATACGGTCGCAAACTCGACTATCACGTTCAATGTCGTGCATTTGTTCGAGTTGCAGTTTCTGTTGAGGAGTCAGTGTAATTTTCATGGTTCGTAGCATGATCCTGATTCTATCGAAAATCAAGCATCTTCAATGATCACGGGTATACTCTACAACCTCTGCTTCAAACCAAGGGTTTTTCTTTAACCAAAGGGTGTTCCGAGGTGAAGGGTGTGGAAGTGGTATAAACCTTGGTGCCCACTTTTGCCATTGCTTTACGGTTTCTGTGAGGGTTGCGGGTTTATCTTGTAGGTAGTAATTTTGCGCGTACTGACCGATCAGTAAGGTCATTTCTATATTCGGTAATTCGGCTAGCACTCTTTGATTCCAGAGTGGGGCGCATTCTTTTCTTGGCGGTAAGTCGCCACTGTTACCTTTGCCGGGATAGCATAATCCCATTGGCATGATGGCAATTTTCTCTGGGTTATAGAATGTCTCTTTATCGATATCCAGCCAGCTTCGTAGTCGATTGCCACTGGGGTCATTCCAAGGAATAGAAGTCTCGTGTACTTTTACTCCCGGAGCTTGCCCTATGATGAGCAACTTAGCCTCTTTGTTAGCCTGAATAACCGGGTTTGCACCTAAGGGAAGTGAGTGAGCACATACATCACAAGCTCTGATTTCCCTGAGTAGAAGATCTAACATTAGTAACCTTTGTCAAAATCAATTCGATTTTCTAGTTGGAAGCCATCTCGCCATAAACGGTAGTTGTGAGCAAAAATTTCAACCACCTGATGTGGAAAACTCAAGGCTGCTATGTGTGGTGTGATAGTGATACAGCTATGTTCCCAGAAAGGGTGTTCTGGTATTAGTGGCTCACTGATGAACACATCAAGAAAGGCGTGTTTGATATGCCCATGTTCAATAGCAGGAATCAAATCTTCTTCAATCAAAATAGCACCACGTCCAACATTAAACAGCAGAGCGTTTGAGCAGTAACCCAGTGTTTTAGCGTTTAACAACCCTTTAGTTTCTGCGGTATTTGGCAAGGTATTAACGACGATATCCGCTCGTTTCATGGCGTTTTCGAGTTCATTGATATGGTAAGTATCATGAAATTTCCCCGATTTTGCAGGAATGCCCGTTGTGTTAACGCCTATCACCTTGATACCTAGTGCCGCGGCTGCTGAAGAGAGGTGAGAACTGATAGAGGCAGTACCGAGTATCAGCATCACCTTAGTATCAAGGGATTGATATAAGTGTTGCTGCCATTGATGTTGAGCTTGCTGCTTCTCATACCTTGCAAAGTGACGGAAATGGCTAATTGTGTAACCTAAAACATATTCGGATATTTGCTGGCCGAAGATGCCTTTCACATTGGTCAGCTCATAGTCTTTTCGAAGATGAGGTGCGGTTAAAGCATCCACACCTGCATAAGCGGATTGCAGCCATTCTAGCTTTGGGAAATCATCAAGGTATTTCGCAGCCATGGGAGGCGCAGCCAAAAGTATTGACGCTTCTTCTCTTTGTTCTGTGATGACCAAGTCTTCAAGCATCAGTGATTCAACGTTTTCTCGATAAACGTCGTTTTGTTCTGACAAAATATAAAGCTTGTGAGTGAAATTGTTCATAAGAGCGGCTTTTTTCCCCGTTGGTTATCCAGTACACTTCCGCTGTCTATTTTCCTCAACGGTTGAGTGCTTATGCTCCAAAATCCTGTACAGGTTCGTCTAGAAAAGTTCGAGCCTTGGCAACAAATTACCTTCATGGCTTGCTTGTGTGAGCGTATGTACCCTAACTATGCCATGTTTTGTGAAAATACTGAATTTGCTCATGCCCGTGTTTATCGCGATATTTTAGACAGCGTGTGGGAGCAGCTCACAGTCAAAACGGCCAAAGTGAACTTTGAGCATCAATTAGAGAAATTAGAAGAGATTATCCCGAATTCTGAAGATTTCGATATGTATGCTGTTTATCCTGCTATCGATGCTTGTGTAGCTTTGTCTACCTTGCTACACGGCCTGCTGGACCGTGACTACCTGTTTGAAAACATGTTAGAAGTCAGCCAGATATCGGTAACTACAGTCGCTCAATTGGAAGAAGCTCAAACGGGTGAAGAGATCACTAACGAAAACCAAAAGCAGAACGAAGCCGTTTGTGCTGAATGGGACGTTCAGTGGGCAATTTATCGTCCTCTGCGTGAAGCTGAAGGTCGTGATATCAATCTAATTAAAGATTTGCGCCAAGAACTTCGTGATGAAGGCGTAAGCAATATTGGTGTGACTCTCTAACTCGGTTTAGGTTTAACGAGCTATGTTTCTGTCTAAAAAATTAGCGCAGTTGAAAAGTGCAGTAAGTAGCAAGGTTGTACGAGCGTTAGATTTTCATTCGCGCATTTGGGTGATTCGAATATCGGAATCAAGATTGAAAGATGAGTCCTTTGTTATTAACGAAGATAGCTTTCAAGAGCCTTTACAGTGGATGAAGCGTCGTAATTACACTCCCGTGATGCTAGAACAGGTCGAGGATATGCAGCGTTCTCAGGTTCGTATCTTTCATTTTGGTCAGCAGACGCATCATCTCTTGCGGGTGAAGTAACCATTCTTTTTTATATTGCCCTTAGTGAGTGACGCCAAGGGCAATCGTCATCTCTTTCAGTTATCCGTCTGTGTTTTCTTCTACTCGTCGTGGTCACGACTTTCAATTACACGGTGTGCTTGTTTCCATCGCTCCCAACGTTCTGCTGCTAATTTTTGCATGTTGGTCGTACGGTCTGCTTCATCAATAATTTCTTCACCAATTAAATGCTCAAAAATATCCTCTAACGTTAACAGGCCTTGAACGGTTCCATATTCGTCAACCAACATTGCCAGTTGTGAACGGCTTTCTATCATTTGTTCAAAAGCTTTGGGTAAAGTGATTGTGTTCAGCAGAACATGCAGTGGACGCATAACACTGCCTATTTGCTTTTCTCCCTTTCCCTTTTGTTGCAGTCTAAACAGCTCTAGTCGGTGCACAAAACCGAGGATGTTGTCCTTGTTCTCGCTGTAGATCAGTGGTCGAGAAAACGGTGTGTTTTTATGTTGGGTCAAAAACTCATTGATAGTCATTGTGGCATCAACTCTAAAGAGCACCCTTCTCGGGGTCATTGCCTGTATTGCTGGCACGTTTTGAATGTTTAATAGGTTGTAGAGGATTTTGGATTCACCAGACGTAAACTCACCGCTCTCATGGGCGAGTTGAGCCATGGCTGACAACTCTTCTCGAACTTTAGGTGTTATTCGATTTCGCGTAAGTACATGTGTGATCTTTTTTGACATCCAAACGAAAGGCAAAAGCAACAACACCATCCAGTGCAGAATTTTTGCGGTCGCAGGAGCAAGTTGTCGCCAGTATGTTGCACCAATAGTTTTAGGCACTATTTCTGAAAGAAAAAGGATACCCAGCGTTAATATGGCAGAAAATAACCCCAGCCACTGACTGCCAAATACGACAGATGCCTGAGCGCCTGCTCCCGCAGCGCCTGCTGTATGCGCAATTGTGTTTAGCGTCAAAATTGAGGCCAAAGGCTGGTCAATATCCGCTTTTAAGCGTTCAAGCTTTTGGGCGCAAGGGTGGTTTTGCTGACGTAACTGTGCCAAATAACTTGGCGTAATACTCAGTATCACGGCTTCAAGAATCGAACAAATAAACGACACGCCAATCGCAATCAAGACGTAAATCGCGAGTAGAAACATGAATACTCCTTAGGTAAGAGAGCGAAATACACCCTAATATTTCAGATGTTTCAACGCATTGATGCTTATTTAATAAGGCTTTTTTGTGGTAAAGCAAGGGGATATGCAGCCAATTGATTTAGCAAATTGTGAGTTAATGCTCAGAATATGGTTAAAACTACGTCAGATAAGCGGATCTTGCGTGACAAACCTTTGCCAGCTGGGTCACTTATGCTTTAGAGTGAAGCGAATTCGATAACCTATCAGAAGGGAAAACTAATGAACAAGACCCAATTAATCGACTTTATCGCAGAAAAAGCAGACCTATCTAAATCTCAAGCTAAAGCTGCTCTTGAAGCGACTCTAGGCGCAGTTGAAGGTGCACTAAAAGATGGTGACCAAGTTCAACTAATTGGTTTTGGTACATTCAAAGTAAATCATCGTGCAGCTCGCACTGGCCGTAACCCAAAAACTGGTGCTGAGATTCAAATCGCTGCAGCAAATGTACCTGCATTCGTAGCAGGTAAAGCACTGAAAGATTCTGTTAAGTAATCTATACTACGCCGAGGTAGTCTTATCTCGGCGTTCTTTTCTATGAAAAAAATTCTTTCCTCTTTTATCGCTGCCACTCTTATTGCGGGATGTTCTTCTTCCGTCGACACATCTAACTTCACTCAAATGAGTCAGTTTTCTGGTGGTCAACGTACCGGAGACGCAACCAGTTATTACTGGTACACCGAAAGTACCTCTCAAGCTTTATCTGCTTCTGATCATGTTACCTCTGAAACCTATGGCTGGTATGAAACCTCTTACCGTTGGGATGAAGGAAGTGTGCGTGAAGTGGTTCGTAAAGGTGAGCAACTCAAAGATGGTGACTTGGTACCTTATACTGCACATGTCCGTTTTAATAAGGATGGCGAAGCGGTATATCAGCAGTACCGAGTGAACAAGAAAATTTTGCCTCTCAACGAAGGGCAATTAGAACGCTACGTTTTAGAAGCAAAAGCCATTACCAAAATGACGAAAGACCAAAATAAACAAGGTCTTGAATTTATTCAGGGGTATTGGGATGGTTCGACGTTTGAACGTTGTAACGGACCCGATTACAACAAGGTTGAGTTTAACCATACGCTTCCGAATTTTGTTATGAGCCGTTTGTCTACGCTGGATAACTATATTGGTTTTCTAGGGAAAATCCGCAATAACACCGTTTATATCGATGAATTGCTCATTCTTGCAGATGACGATCACGACTGTATCGAAAGGCCTCAGTTGATAACTGAATAACGTTTTTTGAGTTTTCAACCAATAAAAAAGACGCTGAGTTTCCACAGCGCCTTAATCTTACTTACTTTAGCTATTACTTATCAGCTTGTTGCTCGCGCGCGATAGCACGGTAGCCGATGTCGTTACGGTAGAAAACACCGTCCCACTGAATTTGTTTTGTTAGCTCATAAGCGCGTTGTTGTGCTTCTGATACTGTGTTGCCTAGTGCCGTTGCACAAAGAACACGACCGCCGTTAGTCACAACATTGCCGTCTTTGTCAGTTGTACCAGCGTGGAAAACTTTTTGACCTTCAACTTCAACGGTTGGTAAGCCAGAAATCACATCACCTTTGTTGTAATCGCCAGGGTAGCCACTCGCAGCAAGTACAATACCGATAGAAGCGCGTGGATCCCACTTAGATTCCATTTGGTCTAACTTGCCATCAATAGCGGCCAGACAAAGTTCAACTAGGTCTGATTGCATTCGCATCATGATAGGTTGAGTTTCTGGATCGCCGAAGCGGCAGTTGTATTCGATAACTTTAGGTGTACCCGCTTTGTCAATCATAAGGCCAGCATACAAGAAACCTGTGTATGGATTACCTTCTGCAGCCATACCGCGTACTGTTGGGTAAATCACTTCCTGCATGATACGGTCATGAATTTCTTGAGTAACCACTGGAGCTGGAGAATAAGCACCCATACCACCAGTGTTAGGACCTGTATCTTTGTCGCCTACGCGTTTATGGTCTTGGCTGGTGGCCATAGGTAGCACATTTACACCATCAACCATTACGATGAAGCTTGCTTCTTCACCATCAAGGAACTCTTCCACTACAACACGGCTGCCAGCATCACCGAATGCATTGCCAGCGAGCATATCTTTAATCGCATCTTCTGCTTCTTCCAGCGTCATAGCGACAATCACGCCTTTACCAGCCGCAAGGCCATCTGCTTTAACAACGATAGGCGCACCTTGTTCACGAACGTAAGCCAATGCTGGCTCAATTTCCGTGAAGTTTGCGTATGCCGCTGTTGGAATGTTGTGGCGAGCTAGGAAGTCCTTCGTGAACGCTTTTGAACCTTCTAACTGAGCCGCGGCTTGCGTTGGGCCAAAAATTGGTAAGCCTGCTGCACGGAAAGCATCAACTACGCCGATGACTAGTGGCGCTTCTGGGCCAACAATCGTTAAGTCAATTGCGTTTTCTTTTGCGAATGCGACTAAACCAGCAACATCTTCTACCTGAATCGCCACATTTTGTAGTTTAGGTTCAAGAGCTGTACCTGCATTACCCGGTGCGATAAAGATGTTTTTAACGTTCGGATTTTGAGCAACTTTCCAACCAAGGGCGTGTTCACGGCCGCCGGAACCAATAATTAATACATTCATTCTTTAAAATCCTTAAATTAGTGGCGGAAATGACGCATACCCGTAAAGATCATCGCCATGCCGTGTTCGTCTGCTGCTGCAATTACTTCGTCATCGCGCATTGAGCCACCCGGTTGAATTACGCACTTAATGCCAGCTTCTGCGGCTGCATCGATACCATCGCGGAATGGGAAGAATGCGTCAGAAGCCATTACGCTACCCGCAACTTCAAGACCTTCGTCTGCTGCTTTGATGCCTGCAATTTTAGCTGAGTATACGCGGCTCATTTGGCCTGCGCCGACACCAATTGTCATATCGCCTTTTGCGTAAACAATCGCGTTTGATTTCACGTATTTTGCAACTTTCCAGCAGAATAGGGCATCTTTCAGCTCTTCTTCAGTTGGTTGACGTTTAGAAACCACTTTCAGGTCATCAAGTGAAACCATGCCTTGGTCGCGGTCTTGAACAAGAAGGCCGCCGTTAACGCGTTTAACATCAAAGCCAGTTGTTTTCGTTGACCATTCGCCACACTCTAGTAGACGAACGTTTTTCTTCGCTGCGACAACTTCAATCGCTTCAGCAGAAACTTTTGGTGCGATGATTACTTCAACGAACTGACGCTCAACAATAGCGGAAGCTGTTGCTGCATCTAACTCTTGGTTGAATGCGATGATGCCGCCGAATGCTGACGTTGGGTCAGTTTGGTAAGCGCGGTTGTAGGCTTCAAGAATATCTTTACCTAGTGCTACACCACATGGGTTTGCGTGTTTTACGATCACACATGCTGGTTCAGCGAACTCTTTAACACACTCTAGCGCAGCATCTGTATCTGCGATGTTGTTGTAAGAAAGCGCTTTACCTTGAATTTGCTTAGCTGTAGAAACAGACGCTTCTTGCGGATTAGCTTCAACATAGAAAGCCGCTGCTTGGTGGCTGTTTTCACCGTAGCGCATGTCTTGTTTCTTCTCGAACTGCATGTTGAATGTGCGAGGGAATTTACTCTCTTCATCACCTTCTTTGTTCTCACCGTAAGATGGAACCATTGTGCCAAAGTAGTTAGCGATCATGCCGTCGTATGCTGCTGTGTGCTCGAATGCTGCGATAGCGAGGTCAAAACGAGTAGCAAGAGTCAGAGATTTTTCGTTCTCATCCATTTCAGCAATAACGCGGTCGTAATCTGAAGCATTAACTACGATAGTGACATCTTTATGGTTTTTCGCTGCAGAACGAACCATTGTTGGACCACCGATATCGATGTTTTCAACAGCATCTTCTAGCGTACAACCTTCTTTCGCGACTGTTTCAGCGAATGGGTAAAGGTTAACAACCACCATATCGATAGGGTTGATGCCATGAGTAGCCATTATTTCATCATCTTGGCCGCGACGGCCTAATACGCCACCATGAACTTTCGGGTGTAGCGTTTTTACACGCCCGTCCATCATTTCCGGGAAACCGGTGTAGTCTGAAACTTCAGTTACAGCGATGCCTTTTTCTGCAAGCAGGCGAGCGGTACCGCCAGTAGATAGGATATCGACACCGCGCTGTGCTAGCGCTTGGGCGAACTCAACGATGCCAGTTTTATCTGAAACACTGATCAGTGCGCGGCGAATTGGACGAGCGTTACTCATGCTTCCATTTTCCTTTAATTCATGGAGTTGATACGAAAGGTGTTTGCCAAAACTGTTCATGGGTAATGGTGATTCATCACAGCTTGGTCAGTTTTGGTAAAGACCCTATATCTGTATCAATAGTCTTCCAGATTTCGGATGGCGCGTATTCTAACCAATTTATTACAAAAGATCTCGCGCAATCGTTTGGCATGGGGAAAATAATATCTAAAAACAGGTTTTTCAAGAGAAAAAAGTAACGAAGAGGTAAATAAAGCAAGTTATTTCTAGTTGGGAAGTGGGAGTGGATTGAGCTGTTGATATTGTAGTCAGAAAATAAGATATAGATGCGTTAACAAGTTAAAGCTCGATGTGAGAAAGAAAAAAGTGGGCATTTGCCCACTTCTCCTTTAAACCTTAAACACAGAAAAGCTATGAGTTAGACGTTGCCCGTTTTCTTGTAGCTGCTCGCTTGCTGCCGTTACTTGCTCTGCCTGAATGGCCGCTTGAGCACTGTGATCGGCTATCAGGGTAAGGTTCCGGCTGATTTCATCTGTTGCCAAAGATTGCTGGGCACTGGCTTCGGCAATATGTTCATTCAATTGCAGGATTTGTCGAATCTGCTGATCAATATCATCTAATGCCTGCTGAGCTTTTTCTGCTTGCTCTTGAGTACCTTTCGATTGTAGCTGAGTTTCGTCCATTGACGCGCTCACCTGATGTGCTCGCTCTTGTAGCCCTGCAATGATCTGTTCTATTTGTTGAGTGCTGCTCTGAGTGCGGGTTGCCAGTGAACGCACTTCATCAGCAACTACCGCAAAACCTCTCCCTTGCTCGCCAGCACGAGCTGCTTCAATGGCTGCGTTGAGAGCCAACAGGTTAGTTTGTTCTGCTACGCCGTAGATCACCTCAAGTACCGCACTTACTTGCTGAATCTCTTTGGCTAAGGCTTGGGTGTTGCTGTCGGTAGCGGTAAGTCTTTCTGATAGTGAATCCATATAAACGGATACTTGATTAATGACATCACGCCCTTGCTGGCTTTTTTCATTAGCAGTTTGAGCTGCAATTGCCGCATTTTGTGCCGCGTTAGCCACTTCCTGATTGCTGGAGTGAAGTTGGTTCATGGCTGAAGCAACGGTATCCACCGATTGCTGTTGTTCCATTGCTTTACCTGCCGCATTTTGAGCAACATGAGTCAGCTCAAGTGCTGAACCGGTCACCCCATCCGTTACTGGCACGATATCCAACACTATATGGCGAAGCTTATGAGTAAACTGGTTGAAGGCTTGAGCGATACGAGACAGTTCGTCTTTGCCTGATGCATCAAGTTGTTTAGTAAGATCTCCTTCACCTTTAGCGATATCTTCCATCGCCTGCAATGTCGCAACACATGGTTTGGTAATACTTAGACCGATCAAATACGCAAGAGTCAACATAGCTACCAGTACGATAGCTAAGCCAGTAAATACACTTTGCAGACGTTGCCAAACCAAAGCGTTTACATCATCAATATAAACCCCTGAACCGACAATCCAGCCCCACGGCTCAAACAGTTTAACGTAAGAGACTTTTTCAACGTCAGTGTCTGAACCTGGTTTAGGCCACATGTAATAAACGGTTCCTTCGCCTTGCTCACGGGCAATGTTCGCCATTTCGACAAATAAGGCTTTGCCTTGTGGATCTTTCACAGCAGAAAGGTTTTTTCCATCAAGTTGAGGCTTAAATGGGTGCATGATCATTGTCGGAGTCAGATCATTCATCCAGAAGTAGTCCTCTTCTCCATAACGCAACTGGGCTACGGCTTGTCTGGCTTGGTCTTGAGCTTGTTGTTCGCTCAAGGTTCCTTGAGTCTGGAGTTGATAGAAGTGGTTGAGCAGAGAGTGGGTGTTTTCAACCAAATGGCGAGTTTGAGTCTGTTTGGCTTTTATTAGGTCACTTTGATAATCCTGCACCATTACCATAAGCGGAAATAGAAGGAATAGAGTGATCATCCCACTAAGCAGATATAAGCGAGCACGGATGCTGATTCGGCGTAAAGAGACAAAAATCATAAAGCCACTCCTTGTAATACGGCAATTCGGGCTAGCAAACTGAATATTGAGTTGTGTTGTTAACATTAATGTAACAATGTGGCTTTTGATTTGTATATGAGACTAAAGGATAGAAAAGTAAAAACTGTTGGTGAGATCTAACAATTATTAGTTGAAATTTGGCGTGGGTGTTGTAGCGAGAATTTGATGATGGGACAGAGGCTTGGCAAAGATGCAATAAAAAAGCTCAACTACTTCTAGCTGAGCTTTTTAGATTCAATTAGTTAGCACTTTCTATTAGTTCATGCCGTATTTTTTAAGTTTCTTACGAAGAGTGCCGCGGTTGATACCCATCATAGTTGCTGCGCGAGTTTGGTTACCGCGAGTGTACTGCATGATTGTGTCTAATAGTGGCTGTTCAACTTCCGCTAGAACTAACTCGTATAGTTCTGTTACTTCTTGGCCATTTAACTGAGCAAGATAGTTTTTAAGAGATGCTTTAACGGAATCACGTAGTGGCTTTTGCGTGATTTGGTCTTGTGAAGTTACTGTAGTTACTGTTAAAGCTTCTGAAGTCAGATTTTGTTCGAACATATTCGGTCTAGCTCTTCTCTTAATTATGATGCAACGTTATCAAAATAACCTTCAAGCGCTTCCAATTGCAGCGATGCTGCCTCTATGGCGTTGAAGGTACGGCGAAACTCACTCGCTTCTTCATGTTCTTTTAAGTACCAACCCACGTGCTTACGCGCGATTCGTGGCCCTAAATACTCTCCATAGAAACCATGCAGAGCTGTCACATGACCAAGCATAATACTTTTCACTTCCTCAAGAGGAAGGTCGGGCATTGTGGTGCCGTTTTCCAAATAGTGTTGGATTTCCTGGAAAATCCACGGACGACCTTGGGCAGGGCGTCCAATCATTAAAGCGTCAGCGCCTGTGTACTCAAGCACATATTTGGCTTTCTCCGGAGAATCGATATCACCGTTAGCGATAACCGGAATACTGATTGCCTCTTTCGCCGCTTTAATGCTGTCGTATTCGGCCTCACCTTTGTACATACAAGCTCGCGTTCTCCCGTGGAGTGCTAATGCCTGTATGCCGCAGTCTTCGGCTAATTGAGCGATGTAGACACAGTTTTTATTGTCTGTATCCCAGCCAGTGCGGGTTTTGAGTGTCACTGGGACATTCACCGCATCTACCACCGTTTTTAAAATCTCTTCTATAAGATCTGGAAAACGAAGTAGTGCAGAGCCGGCTAGCTTCTTATTCACTTTTTTCGCTGGGCAGCCCATGTTGATGTCGATGATTTGCGCACCGTTTTCAACACTGAATTGAGCCGCATCAGCCATAAGCTGTGGATCACTTCCCGCAATTTGTACCGAACGAATGCCCGATTCGCCTTCATGTACCATACGGTTTTTTGATTTATCGGTATTCCACAGTGCAGGGTTGGAAGACATCATTTCACTGACGGCCATTCCTGCACCATATTGAAGACACAACTCACGAAAAGGTCTATCAGTGACACCTGCCATAGGGGCAACGATAAGATTGTTCTTAAGTTGATAATTTCCGATCTTCAAAACGTCTTCACAGCTTAGTACCAGCAAGGGCGCGCATTTTACGCATTTTTTTACTGCGTGAAAAGACTAATATTTGAGCATTTACAAATTGTTTTTGTAAATAGTCCAATTTTCAATCAATTAAGCAGATAACTTATCTTTAGCTTAATTTCTGTCCAGAGATTCTGCACCACTCATTGAGCTCCACAATAGGGTCAACACGCAGTTCATCTCGGTAGTAGTTGGCGACGTCTTCGGCTTGAGTATCTAGCACGCCAGACATTGCTAACAGACCATTTGGTTTCATAAGCCCTTTGATAACACCAGAAAGCTCACGCAGTGGACCAGCAAGAATATTTGCCACGACAACGTCAGCTACTAGACCTTCTGGTTGGTCTTGAGGCAGATAGACTTCGATTTGGTCTTCAACGCCGTTACGACCAGCATTGTCTTTAGAAGCAAGCAGAGCTTGAGGATCGATATCGATACCGATAACTTTTGCTGCGCCGAGTTTGATCGCTGCAATAGCTAGGATGCCTGAACCACAACCGAAATCGATGACGGTTTTGCCGCTTAAATCGAGGGACTCAAGCCACTCAAGACACAGTGCTGTGGTTGGGTGAGTACCCGTACCGAATGCAAGACCCGGATCGAGCATCACGTTAACAGCACTTGGATCTGGAACATCACGCCAGCTTGGGCAAATCCATAAGCGTTCACCGAACTTCATTGGGTGGAAGTTATCCATCCATTCACGTTCCCAGTCTTTATCTTCAATCTGTTCAACTTTATGTGCAAAACCTTCAGGAAGAAGCTGGCTGTCGCGAATTTGGCTGATGATGAGTGCGGTATCCACTTCAGCGTCGTAGAGAGCTAATACGTCTGTATCACCCCATAAGCGAGTTTCACCCGGTAAAGGTTCGAATACAGGGGTATCTTTTGCATCTAGGAAAGTGACGGATAACGCGCCAGTCTCTTCCATTAGCATATCGCTAATTTGTTCGGCGTTTTCATTAGTCGCGTTAAGCTTAATTTGAATCCAAGGCATGTTATTGCTCTCTTCGTACTTTATGTTGGCGCAGAGTTTACTCTCGCACTGATGCTGCTGCAACTTTGTTCGTTAATGACGGCCATCACAAAAAGAAAAGCCACAAAAAGAAAAAATCACAGAAATAAAAATGCCCACCGAAGTGGGCATTTCTTTCAATTTGTCTATCAAGACTTATTCAAACCCAGTTTTTTCTCTAGGTAGTGAATGTTTGCGCCACCATGTTGGAAGTTCTCATCCTTCATGATTTCTTGTTGTAGAGGTACGTTTGTTTTGATGCCTTCTACAATCATTTCGTTCAGCGCGTTACGCATACGTGCGATCGCTACATCACGGTTCTCACCGAAAGTGATCAGCTTACCGATCATTGAATCGTAGTACGGTGGAACTGTGTAACCAGAGTAGATGTGCGATTCCCAACGAACGCCCATACCACCCGGAGTGTGTAGACGAGTAATCTTACCTGGGCTTGGCAGGAAGCGTACTGGGTCTTCAGCGTTGATACGACACTCAACTGCATGGCCGCGGATCTTGATGTCACTTTGAGTAAATGACAGAGGCTGACCAGCTGCAATACGAAGTTGCTCTTTAATCAAGTCTACGCCAGTTACCATTTCGGTTACTGGGTGTTCAACCTGAATACGCGTGTTCATTTCGATGAAGTAGAACTCGCCATTTTCGTATAGGAATTCGAATGTACCTGCACCGCGGTAGCCGATCTCGATACATGCACGAGTACAACGTTCGCCGATGTATTTACGCATCTCTTCAGTGATACCTGGAGCTGGAGCTTCTTCAACAACTTTCTGGTGACGACGCTGCATTGAACAGTCACGCTCACCTAAGTGAATTGCGCCACCTTGGCCATCAGCAAGAACCTGAACTTCAACGTGGCGAGGGTTTTCTAGGAATTTTTCCATGTAAACCATGTCGTTGTTGAAGGCTGCTTTTGCTTCTGCACGAGTCATGCTGATTGCGTTAACAAGTTCTGCTTCAGAGCGAACAACACGCATACCACGACCGCCGCCGCCGCCAGACGCTTTAATGATTACTGGGTAACCAATGCGTTTAGCGTGAGCTTTGTTTTTCGCTTCGTCATTGTCCAGAGGACCGTCAGAACCCGGAACACAAGGTACGCCAGCTTTTTTCATTGAGTTGATTGCTGAAACTTTGTCACCCATTAGGCGAATGGTTTCTGCTCTAGGGCCAACGAAAATAAAGCCGCTTTTCTCTACTTGTTCAGCAAAGTCTGCGTTCTCAGATAGGAAGCCGTATCCTGGGTGAATCGCAACAGCACCTGTCACCTCTGCAGCAGAAATGATGCGTGGAATGTTTAGGTAACTTTCCATGCTTGATGCTGGACCGATACAGATAGACTCATCTGCTAGCAATACATGTTTTAGATCGCGGTCTGCTGTTGAGTGAACAGCAACCGTTTTGATCCCTAATTCTTTACATGCGCGAAGAATACGAAGTGCAATTTCACCTCGGTTCGCGATGACTACTTTATCTAACATAGAAAAGGCCTCTATTATTCGATAACAACAAGTGGTTGGTCGAATTCAACAGGTTGACCGTCTTCAAGTAGGATCGCAGTAACAACACCAGATTTGTCTGATTCGATTTGGTTCATCATTTTCATCGCTTCAACGATACATAGAGTATCGCCAACAGACACTTTTTGACCCACTTCGATGAATGGTTTTGAATCTGGACTTGGTGAGCGGTAGAACGTACCAACCATTGGAGAAAGAACGCTATGACCTGCAGGTGCACTTGGCTCTGCAGATGCTGCTGGTGCAGCAGCAGGAGCTGGTGCCGCTACTGGTGCAGGTGCAGCTACAGGAGCTGGTGCCGCCGCATAGTGAATTGGTGCTGGCGCAGCAACACCGTGACGACTGATTCGTACCGACTCTTCGCCTTCTGAGATTTCTAGCTCAGCGATGCCTGATTCTTCAACTAACTCGATTAGCTTCTTGATTTTACGAATATCCATTGTTTCTTTTCTCTTTTATCTTGTTGAGTAAGACAGTTCGTTAGAACTGCAGAGTGTTTGGTTACTTTGCCTGCAGAGTTTTTATGGCTGCAGACAAAGCAAATTCATAACCTTGTGCGCCTAGACCGCAAATCACTCCTTGCGCCTTATCGGACAAGTAAGAGTGATGACGGAATGGCTCACGAGCATGCACGTTCGACAAATGCACTTCGATAAACGGAATGGCAACGCCGAGCAAAGCGTCACGAATAGCGACACTGGTGTGCGTAAATGCTGCTGGGTTGATAATAATGAAATCCACATTGCCATGAGCCTGATGAATGGCTTCTATCAACTCATATTCGCGATTAGATTGAAGATGTTCCAACTCAACACCTGCTTTTTCCGCATTTTCACGTAAAGTCGCGACAATGTGCTCTAAGGTGTTAGAACCATAATGTGTCGGCTCACGTAAACCTAAAAGGTTTAGGTTGGGGCCGTTTAAGACAAGAATGCGTGATTTGGCAGCCATTGTGTCGTTATCTTCCTCTAATGTGGAGCGAATCGGAGATTCTTGGGAATCTTCTCGTATTCGACACTATTTTTTGTCAAAAATTCGTAGAAATTTTTAAATTGACCAAGATTATAGCTAATTCACAGCAAATGGCAGCAAATTACTGGTCTTATCACTTTTATTTAGCTTTTAAGTATAGATGAAATGGAAGGAACAGCACACAGTGGCTCGATCCATCAGTCTTTCATTCTTTTATGAGTAAGCTAATATCAGATTTGTCTGAAAATTCAGAATATTGTTATTAATCTGATATTCGAGACTCAATCAAAAACTATAGTTTATGAATTCGGCTTTAAAAAGTGTTGTTACACTCAAGTCAGTGGTCTAGTAGAAGAGCGAATTTGATTGAAGGGGGCAGACTCCTGCATTCAAGCATTTCTTCTCAATGAAGGTATTTAAAAATGAAAACAGCCCCATTTATATCGATAGCAACGTTAGTTTTCGCTAGTGCAGTGCATGCGGCGCCAAACTCGGATATTAAAGATAATGAATCTAAGTTAGCAGATGACCCAACCAAGGTAGTAACCAAAGTGGGTGTGTCTTATGCGAATAACTATGATTTTGATGACTCAAACGTCTCTTTTTCTGGATCATTAGCGTTTGACCCTGCGAGAAAGATTAACGTTCGTCTTAATTCAGATGCGAGTGAATGGCGTGTGGGCGGCTCTTGGTTATTTCCAGTTGGTATCTTGAACTTTAACTTTGGTAAGAATGAGTACACTAACGGCGCTACACAAACTAACTACAGTGTGGGTACTTTTATTCCTCTGAGTTTATTTGGCATTGAACCTTTGGGTGTTCAGTTGTTCCCAATGGCGGGTTACACCTACAACGATGGTGAGTCTCCTCGCTGTGATGGTATTGGTGCATGTGCAGATGTGACTTTCATCGATACACCAAGTGCTGAAAATGGCTTCTATATGGCAGACTCTGCGGGCAGTAGTGGCTATGTGGGTGCTTTTGGTTTGAAACCGCTATCGCAAGAAGTGACATTGATGGGCTTTGCGGCTGGCACTTATGGATCTGAAAACGATGAAGGTGAAAACTATAAAGGTTTCTTCCTTGGTGGTGGTGTCAGCTATTTAGCCAACAAGAACCACTCATTCAGCTTGATGAGTTTTATGATGGACAACAATACTTACTTAGATGAAGCCGATAAACGCGTTATTGCGTCATACACCTACCAATTTAACTAATTGAGCGAAGTCGACGAGATTAATATTGAGACAAATATTGATGTCGAGATAAACAAAAGCCCCAACGAATTGGGGCTTTCTAATTTTCGATATTTCGATATTCGTTTGTGTGGTTAAACTAGCTCGGCTTTCTCAGCGATCAGTTTATCGACAACACTTGGATCCGCTAGGGTCGAGGTATCACCCAAGTTTCCGGTATCACCAGTAGCAATCTTACGTAGAATACGACGCATGATTTTACCTGAACGTGTTTTCGGTAGCGCATCTGTCCAGTGCAGCACATCAGGTGTTGCGATAGGACCAATTTCTTTACGCACCCAGTCTTTCACTTCTTTGTGCAGTTCCGCTGTTGGATATACACCATCATTGAGCGTGATGTAAGCGTAAATCGCTTGGCCTTTAATGTCGTGAGGTACACCAACGACAGCTGCTTCCGCAATTTTCTCGAATGCAACCAGAGCAGATTCGATTTCAGCAGTACCCATGCGGTGACCAGATACGTTGAGTACGTCATCGACACGACCAGTGATCCAGTAATAACCATCTTCATCGCGGCGAGCACCGTCACCAGTAAAGTACATGCCTTTAAAGGTAGAGAAGTAAGTTTGCTCGAAGCGTTCGTGGTCACCATACACAGTGCGCATTTGACCCGGCCATGAGTCCAGAATGACTAGGTTGCCTTCAGCCGCGCCATCTACGATTTCACCCATGTTATCAACCAGCGCAGGTTGCACGCCAAAGAATGGACGAGTCGCTGAGCCCGGTTTCAAATCTGTTGCGCCCGGAAGCGGCGTAATCAAAATACCGCCAGTTTCTGTCTGCCACCAAGTATCCACAATTGGAGATTTCTCGTTACCAATGGTCTTGTAGTACCACTCCCAAGCTTCTGGGTTGATTGGTTCACCTACTGAGCCCATGATGCGAAGGCTATTACGATGAGTGTCTTTTACCGCTTCATCGCCTTTTGCCATTAGAGCACGTATTGCCGTTGGCGCTGTGTAAAGGATATTGACCTGATGTTTGTCGACAACTTGGCTCATACGGTTTGTATCAGGGTAGTTTGGTACACCTTCAAACAGAATGGTTTTCGCGCCGTTCGCCAGCGGTCCGTAAATCAGATAAGTATGCCCCGTAATCCAGCCCACATCGGCAGTACACCAGAAAGTTTCACCTGGTTGGTAGTCGAACACGTATTTAAACGTCATGGTCGCGTAAACAAGGTAGCCACCCGTGGTGTGCAGTACGCCTTTTGGTTTACCTGTTGAACCTGAGGTGTAAAGGATGAATAGAGGATCTTCCGCTTTCATCTCTTCAGGAGGGCAGTCAGCAGATACTTTTGCTGTTGCTTCATGCCACCAAACATCGCGATGCTCATGCCATGCAACATCACCACCAGTACGTTTAAACACAATAACTTTGCTGATGTTTTTGATTTCAGGGTTAGTCAGTGCTTCGTCGACGTTTTTCTTCAGAGGAACTGCGCGGCCACCACGAACACCTTCATCGGCAGTGATAACCAGTTTCGCGTTAGAGTCGATGATACGGCCTGACAGTGCTTCTGGAGAGAAGCCACCAAATACTACCGTATGCACGGCACCAATACGTGTACAAGCCAGCATTGCAATCGCGGCTTCTGGAACCATTGGCATGTATAGACACACCACATCGCCTTTGCGAACGCCTTGCTCTTTCATTGCGTTTGAGAAGCGACAGACTTGCTCATGCAACTGCTTAAAAGTAAGCGTCTTGTCTTCTTCAGGATTGTCGCCTTCCCAAATGATGGCAACGTCATCACCACGTTCAGCAAGATGACGGTCGATACAGTTAGCAGAAACGTTTAGTGTGCCGTCTTCAAACCAGCGAATGTCGACATGTCCAGTATCGAAAGAAGTCTGTTTTACTTTAGTGAATGGTTTAATCCAATCCACAATCTTACCGTGTTCGCTCCAGAACCCTTCAGGATCGGAAACTGATTGCTGGTACATGGCTAGGTAAGTGTCATTATCCGCATGCGTGTGAGATTTAATATTTTCTTTTACCGGATAAATGTGGGCTTCACTCATTACAAATTCTCCTTGTGAATACGGCGATTACCTTGATGGCGTTTAAAACACTCAGCAAGGAATATCGTTATAGCTATAACTCTTAGTCACAAGGGGAAGTTTCACAATTAGACTTTAGGATAAATGCGGTTTGTTTAAGGCGGAATAAAACGGATTTTTGTTTGATTAGGCGTTTGTTTGAAAAGGGAAATGACCCACAAATCAGACTTTAGTGATAGGACGAGGTGAAAGTCGGTAAGTCTCCATGAGTTAGGCGTACATAAACCAAAGCGGCTGAGATGGCATCTTGCAGTGCATCGTGTTTGTCTTGTTGTGGCAGACCGAGATGTTTGCAAATAGCATCCAAACTCAAATCGATATAAGCGTTAGGCAGATGGCGCTCAAGTTTATCGTGATAAATCTGACTGACTTCAATCAGTTCGTTTGGCAGCGGAAAACCAAGCTGTTTACGACAAGCAATATCCAAGATCTTTTTGTCATAACGGATGTGATAGCCAACCAGAGGGCGGTTACCAATAAAGGCGATGAGTTGAATGAGCGCTTCTTTTTCTGAAATACCGTCAATTAAGTCTTGATGGCGCATACGGTGAATACGGACTGAACTGGAGTCAAGGGACTGCGGTGCCCTTAACCTCACTTCGAAAGGTTGGCTAGTGATAATGCGATTATCAATAATTTTGGTTGCCGCGATGGTCACCAGTTCCGCTCTGTTTGGGTCTAGGCTGGTGGTCTCACAGTCGAGCGAGACATACTCATTGCCACTGCTTGGTTCAAACAGTGACTGATAATGAGATCCTTTAAGCTTATGCTGCCAATAGCGGCGACTTATCCAATTCATAGTACTGCCCGTTTATCTCTGATATGCCTAGTCTCTGATTTGGTAATGATAGCCAAGCCACTGTTTAAATTTCTTCACGACGTGCAGGCTGTGTCTCAGTAAGTCTCGCTCAGTTCGGTCAAGCAAGTTTATGTCGATGTTGTTCGTGCCTTTTGTGTCTGCACCGACAGGATGGGCGAGTTGCTGCGCGAGACGTAATTTGAAAAACTGCTTCAGCGCTTCGCTTAGGTTATCGCCAGTCTGTTTTTCCAGTACACGACGTTTTACCAGCTCGCTGATTCTGTCGAAGGTGTTATTTACTTCAATCATGTGTTCTAAGCTCAAGGCACGAATGCCGTGAACGATAGGGAATATACCGCCTTGCTTGATATCCAAACCGGTTTTCGAATTCTTCACGTTCCCGAATAAAGTGAGCGGCACGGAAAAATTCAGCGCAGGACGGGTAAATTCGGTAAGAATCAGTTCCTGATCGGCCATCAGGTGACTCAAATGTGACTTGATAGGAGCGAGCAAGGACTTATTACCTGCAATCGCATGAGCATCAGCCATGATAGCAATATCCATCACTTGTTCAGGCTTAGCGGCATTGACCCAACTGCTGAGCATTTTTTTCCACTGTGACTGGCTTTTAACCCATTTAGGGTTGTTCACCATCACCTTGCCAGGACATAGAGGATAACCAAGCTGCAACAAGGTATGGGTTAGCTCATGCATGACGTTTTCACACTGATGCCATTCCAACCCGTCTTTAATAATTAAAGCGTTGTCTTGATCGGTTTTGAGTATTTGTTCTCCGCGTCCTTCTGACCCTAACACGATGAAACAACAGTGATCATGCAGTGCTGGTGGCACCACGAGTTCAAATGCTTTCTCGATTATCTGCTCATTGACCGCAGAAATGAGTTCCATGATAAAACGGGTGCGGACGCCTCGGCTGAGCAAGCTTTCGATCAACTCTATTTGTTTATTGGATGCTAAGGCCAGCTCTTCAACGCTGGAGGCTCGTGCAATTGCCAGTGTTAGTACATGCGAGTGGGTAGAGAAGGTACTGAGGATCTGCGTCATATCCAGCATACCAATGGCATTGTTACCATCGCATACCATCACGCGTTTGACTCGATTACGGGTCATCATCACCATGGCATTAAACAGAAAATCCCCTTCATCGACATGCATGACAGGGAATGTCGCTATTTTGCCTACGGGTGTATCAAGCGGATGGTTCTCCAGCATCACAGCATGCAGCATATTAGTTCGGGTGACGATGGCATACGGATGATGAGTAGAGTCAATTAAGCGAATATCGGATTCAGCCAGCTCGACCAGTGCGGCATCGACACCGTTTTCTTTCATCTGCATGGTGACCGTTTTCAATGATTGCTCAGGAGTGACAATCATTGGTGGAGAATAAATGGAGTTGTCGACCTTGGTCAGGATGAATTCAGCGATGTTTTTCTGTTGCTGTGCCGCTTCAATCAGCTCTTGTCTTTTGGCTAAGTTGTTATCGAAGTAAGCGGCAAACTGCCCATTTTCAGAATAGAGGGAAAGAAAGATTTCTCTTGGGATCAGGTAAGACAGCGTATCTTCTAACGCAATGTACTGGTGGCGGGTATGCTCTTCAAATAAGGCGCGCACATCGAACATGTCGTCGTTGGCGTAATGAGCGAATATTTCTTTTCCAGATGTGGAGCGTTCTTCTACCGTTCCCTTAATAAGGACGTGTAAATGGGTGCTGGTTTGACCGCTTTTTAGTAGGGGGGCGCCTTGTCGGTAATAAGCCACATCTAATGAGGCGCGAAGTTTTTTCTGTTGATCAGAGGTTAAACGATCAAAGGGTGGAGATTGCATGTTGAATTTATCAGGCATATACCCTTCCTACTTGAAGCTGCCGCTACATTCGCTGCGTTCATTTGCCCCAATCACACTGAACTTTAATACAGGCAGATAGTTTATCTGCAATTAATTCTCTGTGTTCATGGGGGCTCATTCACTTTTTACTTTGCTGAAATGCTTATTGAATTGGGCATCACAAAAGTTCGTCAGTGAGAGGTATCTAGGGTAAGTGTGACAAATTTCCCTCAGCCCTCCAGACGACTTTGGTCTAATGACGCCATTTTTCACCTGATGAAAGTTGTGATAGGGGAAACAGTTCGTTTAACAAAGTTCCCTTTTTCGTGGACGTGACTCGTTGCATAATGGGCGCGTTTATTTTTCTCATGTTGTTTAGGATAACTAATGTTTAAGCCCTCTCCCTACGGATGGATCTCTCAATACTTTTTCGGTTTCTTCTTTGCTTACGGCGTATATCTACCGTTTTGGGCGCTATGGTTTGAAGGGCAGGGTGTGTCTGCCAGTGACATCGGTGTGTTAGTGGGGATTGGTTTTGCAACACGTTGTGTCGCAAACTTGGTTATTACACCTCGTATTCATAAAGTGGAACATCTTCTGCCAGCACTTCGCTGGGTGACATTCGCACTGATGTTATTTACCGCTTTTCACTTTTTCACTGGTGGTAGTTTTTGGCTACTAGCTTTGGCGACGGTTCTTTTCAATATGATGTGTGGCCCAGTATTACCGTTGTCGGATTCTGTTGCTAACCACTATGCCAAGCGCAATATGCTCGATTATGGACGCACTCGTCTCTGGGGCTCGATCGCCTTTATCGCAGGCTCTACTGTGGTGGGGTATCTGATTGTGCTTTATGGTTCAGACATGATCGTTTACACCGCACTGTTCGGCACACTGGTCACCTTGTTGATCAGTCTGCGCAATCCTAAGGTTATGCCTGTTACAGAAAGTCACGAACATAAAATTCGCCCTAAGCTAACGGAGTTACTTCGCGAATGGCCGGTGATTAAGTTTTTGCTTTTGGTCGCTCTGATCCAAGGTAGCCATGCGGCGTATTACAGCTTTAGTTCTATCCACTGGCGTGCGGCCGGTCATTCAGAAGATATCATTGGTTACTTGTGGAGCTTAGGGGTTGTTTCCGAAATTCTGGTGTTTGCTATCAGCAAGCGAGTGTTTTCCAACTGGAATATCCGCACCCTGTTTATCATATCTGCGTTAGGGGTCATTGTACGCTGGGGATTAACGGCATCAACAACGGCATTAGTGGCATTGGTGGCGATTCAATCCTTGCATGGGGTGACTTTTGCTTTGGCTCATATCGCGACGATTAAATACATTCAGCACGCACCGCAACATAAAATGGTTGCACTTCAGGCGCTGTATAACGCGATCCCTCTTGGCGCAGTGATTGCAATGATGACGACGCTGAGCGGCTGGGGCTACGAAAGCTGGGGCGCAGGTGTGTTCTGGGGAATGGCGTTGATGGGCTTGCTTGCGCTGTTTGTGAAAGTCGAATTACTTCAATCACAAGTTAATGATGTTTCAGTGCATAAAGCGGAGCCTGAAGCACAAAATTAACCCAATCAGATTGAGATAAAATCCCATACCTGTTTAATAAAGCTTCTTATATACCCAAATAACCCCAAGATGCAGGATTCAGAGCTTCATCTACGAGCCCAGATCAAGGTTAAATAACAGTAGGAATGTTAACCCTTTCAATGTTATTTAGCGAAGAAATGGGTTCGTAGATGAGCTCCCAAAGGGCGAGTTTTATTCACTTTTATCCTGTGTTACTGATTCTCAACGTAGAATGACTATGTATTCAAATCAGTGCCTTGGCTAAAAGTGAATAAATTCTCGCTGAACAAGTATCTTGAGGTTATTTGGGTATAGGCTATTGGAGAAGCTTTATTTCTTTATAAGCCGCACTGGCGGCTTTAGAACATTCAAAGATTTCACAGGGAATAGGGAAGTCGGATGCAGGGTTGGTTGGTGGTTCCAGTCTCACTCGCTTATTTAGGCGTGCTGTTTCTTATCGCATGGTATGGCGATCGTCAAACTCGTTGGTTGGCGAAATGGCGACCTTGGATATACAGCCTATCGATTGCGGTTTACTGCACCTCATGGACCTTTTATGGCACGGTGGGGCAAGCCAGTGAGAACCCGTGGTCATTTTTACCGATTTATATCGCCCCAATTATCGTCTTTACGTTTGGCTGGCGCATATTAGCTCGTCTGATCCTGATTGCGAAACGGGAACACATCACTTCAATTGCTGACTTTATTGCCGCACGTTATGGGAAATCGCAGGGCTTAGCAGTTGCCGTCACTCTGATTGCGGTTGCTGGCATACTGCCGTATATCGCGTTGCAGCTGCGCGGTATTACCATGGGGTTAAATATCATTGCTCCTGATCTGGGTACGCATTTTGGTTATCAGGATGACAATGTTTCTTGGTTTGTGGTTCTGGCATTAGCGCTGTTTACCATGCTGTTTGGTACCCGCCATATTGATAATACCGAACACCACCGAGGCATGATGATGGCGATTGCTTTTGAATCGATCGTCAAGCTGGTTGCGTTTCTGGTCGTGGGAATGTTCATCCTCTATCTTGCATTACGAGAACAAGATGTCGCGTTGTTGGATGTGGCGCGAGAAACCTATCAGGCTCCGAACTGGCCAACGTTAATTATCCACACCGTTTTAACTATGATAGCCATCATCTGCTTGCCTCGTCAGTTTCATACCATGGTGGTAGAAAACGAGCGTGCGCAAGACCTGCACACTGCGCGTTGGCTTTTCCCTTCTTATTTGATTCTGATGGGAATATTCGTTCTGCCGATTGCATGGGTGGGGCAGAGTTTATTGAGTGGCACATCACCGGATACTTTCGTTATTAGTGTCCCTGTTGCTGTAGGTGCGAATGATATTGCTTTGCTGGCGTTCCTTGGTGGCACTTCTGCCGCTTCTGGAATGGTGATTGTCTCGACTATCGCATTAGCGATTATGGCGTCCAATGATCTGGTAATGCCTTTACTGCTGCGTCGCATGCGCTTGTCACAGCGAAATCACCGACACTTTTCCGGTCTGCTGGTCATCATTCGTCGCACTTTGATCTTGTTGTTATTGATGGGGGCGTGGGGATTCTATCTGGTTTTGGATACTATTCCTTCGCTGTCTGCCATTGGCTTTTTGTCTTTCTCTGCCATTACTCAGTTTGCTCCTGCATTAATTGGTGGTATGTACTGGCGAGAAGGAAACCGCAAAGGGGTTTATGTCGGTCTCTTGGTGGGCTTCACCTTGTGGCTGATCACTCTGATGAGCGCAACCAATATGCTGGCGGGCGACCATGAAAGTAACGTGCTGTTGTGGGTGATCACGCCGCCTCAGTTCCTTGGCAACATGGGGTTAGAAAATTCCGACTGGGGTATGTTGCTGAGCGTTACTCTGAACAGTATCTGTTATGTGGTGATTTCTATCGCGACACGCTCAAGTTTAAGTGAGCGATTACAGTCGGCATCTTTCGTTGGCACACCGTTGCCGGAAAACGAAAACATCAGTTTGTATCAAAGCCGTGTAACCGTCGCCGAGCTTGAAATGCTGGCATCGCGATTTGTTGGACGACAAAGAGTGCGCGCGGCATTTGGTCAGTATTGGGATCAGCAACGTGAAACTCTGATGCCCAATCAGCAAGCACCGGCAACATTAATTCGTCATACGGAACGTGTTCTTGCTGGTGTGTTTGGCGCTTCGTCTGCCAAGTTAGTGCTTACTTCTGCTTTGCAAGGCCGCAATATGCAGCTGGAAGAGGTGGCAACCATCGTTGATGAAGCCTCTGAACTTTATGACTTCACCCGCGGCTTGTTGCAGGGGGCGATAGAACATATTGGGCAGGGCATTGCGGTAGTCGATAAACAACTTCGGCTGGTGGCTTGGAACCAACGTTATCTGGAACTGTTTGATTTTCCTCCGGGTCTGATACAAGTCGGAAGACCGATAGCCGATGTCATTCGTCATAATGCTCAACAGGGTTTGTGTGGACCGGGCGATCCTGAAGAACATGTACGTCGAAGGGTTTATCACTTAGAGCAAGGGACTCGCCATACCTCTTCGCGTATTCGCCCTGATGGCCGAGTGATTGAAGTACAAGGAAACCCAATGCCCGGTGGTGGTTTCGTTATGAGCTTTACCGATATCACTGTGTTCCGAGATGCAGAGCGTACACTGAAAGAAGCGAATGAAAATCTTGAAGAAAGAGTACTAGAGCGGACTCGCGAGCTGGAAGCACTGAACAAAAAACTCGTTTCCGCCACACAGCGTTCTGAGCAAGAATCGCAATCTAAATCGCGATTTTTAGCTGCGGTCAGCCACGATTTGATGCAGCCGCTCAATGCTGCAAGATTATTTGCATCTTCACTTTCCGAGGTTGCTCAGGAAGAAGAGTCGAAGCGTTTGTCTCGTCATATTGAAAGTGCGCTTAGTGCTGCTGAAGATTTGATTGGTGACTTACTCGATATTTCTCGTTTGGAGTCTGGCAAACTTGAAGTGCATTTGCAGAGCTTCAAGGTGAATGATGTGCTTTCCAATTTGAAAGCGGAATTCGAAGCGCTGGCACATCAACAAGGGGTCAATTTCAGTACGGTATCTTCCTCGTTGTATGTTCACTCTGATCCTAAGCTGCTGCGTAGAGTTATTCAAAATTTCTTAACCAATGCTTTTCGCTACAACCCGAAAGGCAAGGTTGTATTAGGTGTAAGAAGAGTCGCTGGTAGGGTGCGTATCGATGTTTGGGACAACGGCATCGGGATAGAACAAGATAAACAACAAGAGATTTTCGAAGAATTTAACCGAGGCAGTCAAGTACGTTCAGACCAAGGTTTAGGATTAGGCTTAGCGATTTCGAAAGGGATTGCGTTTGTGTTAGGCCATGAAATATCAATGCGTTCTTGGCCGGATCAAGGCAGTGTGTTCTCGCTTACTTTGGATAAAGCTGAGCCACATGAGGTGGTTCCGCAAAAAGCAGCGGTATTGGAAGCGGTGCATGATTTGGCGCATTTACGTGTGTTGTGTGTGGATAACGAACAAGACATTTTAGTGGGCATGCAGACCTTGTTGGAACGCTGGGGGTGTGAGGTAAAAACGGCGCTCGACATCAAGCAGAGTATGAAGGCTCTTGATAACCAATGGATCCCTGATGTGATTTTCTCTGATTATCGCCTTGATAATGGACGTACCGGATTAGAAGTGCTCCAGCAGTGCCGATTGCGTCTAGGTGATTGCTTTGAAGGGGTGATCATCAGTGCCGACCGCAGTCCGGATATTCTGGATGGTATTAAATCCAACGGCTTTAGCTTTATGGCCAAACCCGTTAAACCGTTGAAGTTAAGAGCTCTATTGAATCGTATTGGATAAAAGATAGCCCTCATTTGAGGGCTTCTTAATATTTGAGCGTATTACGGTAAAGCTATTGT
Organism: Vibrio diazotrophicus; assembly: GCF_038452265.1. NCBI lineage: Bacteria > Pseudomonadati > Pseudomonadota > Gammaproteobacteria > Vibrionales > Vibrionaceae > Vibrio > Vibrio diazotrophicus. The sequence continues at coordinate 3,051,933 of NZ_CP151842.1, read as the reverse complement.
TCGTTTATTCATTCGCTTGAATGTTCAACGGCCAACCCATATCTGTTTGACGGTTTGCTTCAAGTTCAAGTTCCGCGCGTGTTAATGGATTTGCTTGTAGCCACTGTTTGTCGATAGATAACGTCAATTCGTCATCTTCGGCAGTGAGAATTATATTCGGTTCTAACTCTACGCAACGACGGTGACTCAGAAGTACAGCTAAACGTAATAGGCGTAATACTCGCTTACTGCTGGTTACGGACAACGCATGTTGTTCAGGCAAGCTTGTTAACTGTTCGCGGTAGCGTCTTGTCAATTCAGCAAGTAAGTGCTTCTGTGCACGAGTGAACCCGGGTAAATCAAGATTCTGTAACAGGTAAGCGTTATGCTCACCGCCTTTTTTAAAATCGATAGAGAGACCAATTTCATGTAACTGAGCAGCAGTAAGCAGAAGCATCTCTGCTTGTGGCTCAGAAATCCAATCTTGCCCACCACACTGAGTAAGCAGTTTGCTGGCAAGATCAGAAACTTGTTGTGCGTAGCATTGGTCTATCTGATAGCGAATCTGGACACTGTGAATCGTGCGCGAACGAATGTCGTCTTGGCGCAAGTTATCCATCATGTCGTAGACCAGGCCTTCACGCAAAGCGCCGCCAGCTAGAGTCATAGATTCAATGTTTAACGATTCGAAAATAGCGATAAGAATCGATAAACCACTAGGGAAGACTAATGCCCTCTCTAGAGTTAGACCTTCAATTTCAAGCTCTTCAAGATGATCAGACTGCATTGCCTGCTTTTTAAGGCGATTTAACTTTGCCAAAGTGATGACTTCGTCCATCCCCTGAGCCAACATGATCTCTTGCAGAGCTTGAACAGTGCCGCTTGCTCCCACACACACATCCCAGCCTAACTGGGTATATTGTTCTAACACGGGAGCTAAGCGTTTTTTCGCTGCATCTATTGCGTTGTTAAAGTTGGTGCTGTTGAGCTGGCGATCTTTAAAATGACGTTCAAGCCAAGTCACACATCCCATCTTTAAGCTGGTTAACGCTTTTGCTTCAAAGCCCTCACCGATAATTACTTCGGTACTGGCTCCGCCAATATCCACCACTAATCGACGCCCAACGCCTCCAGAGGTGTGAGCGACACCTTTATAGATAGTGGCAGCCTCTTCTTCACCTGAGATGACTTCAATCGAATGTCCTAGAATTTCATTCGCTTTCACTAGGAAATCATTGATGTTCGTCGCTGTACGCAATGTTGCAGTACCTACGATACGAATATTCTCGTGTGGGATGTCTTGTAAGCGTTCAGCAAACAAACTTAAACAATCCCAACCGCGTTGCATGGCTTCATGACTTAACGCGTTATTGTCATCTAAACCGGCGGCAAGACGCACTTTACGCTTAATCTTAGCCATGGTTTGAACGCTACCGTCGACGTGGCGCACTACCAGCATATGGAAGCTGTTAGAGCCTAAATCAATCGCGGCATATAACGGTGAAGAAACAGTTTGGCTCATAGATGAATTACGAATCCTTTGGCTTTTGTGGCGCGCGAGGGCGTCTTTGTGGCTTACGATTTCCGTTGCGAGAACCGCCTGTATTCGTGCGGCGCTGTGGTGACGATGAGCGTAACGTTAAAGGTTTCGGCAAATTCGTCAGTAGTGCGGATGGATCGTAATCAGACACAGGAATAGAGTGTCCAGTGTATTCTTCAATTGCAGTCAGGTTGATAGCATACTCTTCACATGCAAATGAAATTGAGTGACCACTTGCACCTGCACGACCAGTACGGCCAATACGGTGAACGTAATCTTCACAATCATCTGGTAGATCGTAGTTAAATACGTGTGTTACTTGTGGGATGTGTAGACCACGCGCTGCCACATCTGTAGCAACCAGAATATCTACTTCCCCTTGAGTAAACTGCTCTAAAATGCGTTCACGTTTTTTCTGTGGAACATCACCTGTTAGCAAGCCTACACGATGACCATCGGCTGCAAGAGCACCCCAGATGTTTTCACAACGGTGTTTAGTGTTTGCAAAAATAATGGCGCGATCCGGCCAATCTTCCTCAACCAAAGTTTGTAGAAGTGCCATTTTGTGTTCATTAGAAGGGTAGAACAACTCTTCTTTAATACGGTGACCTGTTTTCTGTTCAGGCTCTACCACCACGTGCTCTGGGTTATGCATGTGTTCAAATGCCAATTCTTGAACGCGGTAAGATAAGGTCGCAGAGAACAGCATGTTCAAACGATCTTTCGGTTCAGGCATACGGCGGAATAAGAAACGGATGTCTTTAATGAAACCCAAATCAAACATACGGTCTGCTTCATCCAGAACCACAGCTTGAATGTTGTTCAAATTGAAAACGCGTTGCTTGTAGAAATCGATGATACGGCCTGTTGTGCCAATCAGGATATCCACGCCTTCTTGAAGTTTACCTAGCTGTTTATCGTAGCTTTCGCCACCATAAGCCAGTGCAGCTTTAAGACCGGTACTCGCCACAAGCGAGTCTGCATCATTAAAGATCTGAATCGCGAGTTCACGCGTCGGAGCCATAATAATTGCACGAGGCTGAGTGACTTTACGTCCTTCAATTTCGGGTGTTTTTAGCAAATGGTTAAAAGTCGCAGCGAGAAACGCGATGGTTTTACCAGTTCCCGTTTGGGCCTGGCCTGCAATGTCTTGGCCGGTGAGCAGTACCGGCAACGCCAACGCTTGGATAGGGGTACAGAATTCGAACCCTTTTTTTTCCAATCCTTCAATTACTTGGGGATGTAAATCCAAGTCGGCGAATTTTTGCTCTGTGATATGTGTCTTTTTCATTGCTATAGAATATCAGCTTCCACTTGCAATACGGAAGTAAATACATTCCAATAGGGCATCTATTTACTGGTTAGTCGATAATCAGTCTAATGATTGTTAATAATCAGTGCAGAAAAAAGCACATTGGAGTGGAAGATGAGTGATAAAATTTTGCAGCTATCTGATGATGGTTTCGAGAACGATGTAATCAAAGCTGCAGGTCCTGTTCTAGTTGATTTTTGGGCAGAATGGTGTGGTCCTTGTAAGATGATTGCTCCTATTCTTGATGAAATCGCAGAAGAATACGAAGGTAAACTCACTATCGGTAAATTGAATATCGACCACAACGCAGGTACGCCACCTAAGTTCGGTATTCGTGGTATTCCTACGCTATTGCTATTTAAAGATGGCAGCGTAGCAGCGACAAAAGTAGGTGCGCTGTCTAAAACTCAACTAAAAGAGTTCTTGGACGCAAACCTATAATTCGCCATAACTTTACCGTACATAGAAATATGTACGGTTTTGTTTTTGTAAAAAACAATTTCTAGACTAGGCTAATATTTAGTGCTAGTTTATCGCACGTAAATTAAACAAGTGTTCACTTCTTGGTCAATCCTGAGACCAAATCCATCTTAACTAGAAAATAGATCCTATTTTGACTAAACAAGTATCCACCACAATGAATCTAACAGAACTGAAGAACAGACCCGTATCTGATCTTGTCAAACTTGGTGAGAGCCTAGGCTTAGAAAACCTTGCGCGCCTGAGAAAACAAGACATTATTTTTGCCATCTTAAAAGCGCACGCGAAGAGCGGTGAAGATATCTTCGGCGACGGTGTTTTGGAAATTCTTCAAGACGGTTTTGGTTTCTTGCGCAGCGCGGACAGTTCCTACCTTGCTGGCCCAGATGATATCTACGTATCTCCAAGCCAAATTCGTCGTTTCAACCTACGTACAGGTGATTCGATTGCCGGGAAAATTCGCCCGCCAAAAGAAGGTGAACGTTACTTTGCACTATTGAAAGTGAACACTGTTAACCACGACAAACCTGATAACGCACGTAACAAAATCCTATTTGAGAACTTAACTCCGCTACACGCCAATGAGCGTATGGTAATGGAGCGTGGTAATGGCTCGACTGAAGACATTACAGCACGTGTTCTTGATCTTGCTTCTCCTATCGGTAAAGGTCAACGTGGTCTGATTGTAGCTCCGCCAAAAGCGGGTAAAACTATGTTGCTACAAAACATCGCCCAAAGTATTGCTAATAACCACCCAGAATGTGAATTGATGGTACTTCTTATTGACGAACGTCCTGAAGAAGTAACAGAGATGCAACGCCTTGTAAAAGGTGAAGTGATCGCTTCAACGTTTGATGAGCCAGCGTCTCGTCACGTTCAAGTTGCAGAAATGGTTATTGAAAAAGCCAAACGTCTTGTTGAACACAAGAAGGACGTTGTTATCCTTCTTGACTCTATCACCCGTCTAGCGCGTGCATACAACACAGTAATCCCTTCATCAGGTAAAGTTCTTACCGGTGGTGTGGACGCTAACGCATTGCACCGTCCAAAACGTTTCTTCGGTGCAGCTCGTAATGTAGAAGAAGGTGGTAGCTTAACTATCATTGCTACAGCGCTAGTTGATACTGGTTCTAAGATGGATGAAGTGATTTACGAAGAGTTCAAAGGTACAGGTAACATGGAACTGCACTTGAACCGTAAGATTGCAGAAAAACGCGTTTTCCCTGCAATTGACTTCAACCGTTCTGGTACTCGTCGTGAAGAGTTATTAACTAAGCCTGATGAGCTGCAAAAAATGTGGATTCTGCGTAAGATTGTTCACCCTATGGGCGAAAGTGACGCAATGGAATTCCTCATCGACAAGCTGGCAATGACCAAAACCAATGATGAATTCTTTGACGCAATGCGCCGTCAGTAATGAATAAACATTGATTATTTTGAAGCACCACCCATTGGGTGGTGTTTTTGTTTGCATTCTTTTCATTACCACACGACAATTATGAGGAATGTTAACAGGAGGTTAATATGCAACAAGGACTGTTGTTTAGTTTATTCCTCTCTCTTTTATTTGCTTGGACACCTGCTTCTGCTGTTGAGGTTTCATCAGCAAGTCAGCAAAAGTTCCTGCAAGATCATCTGCTACAGCAGAAGGTCTCAGAACTGGTCGACTTGGCGATAAAAGACGATATTGATGCCCTTTCATTTGCTGTAGAACGTATATCGTTGCCGCAGCAGGAAGCCGCTCGCTTTCTATTACTGCAGCACTTAGAACAACAGCAAGTCGCCCTGTCTGAGAATTTGTTCCATTTTGTGGAAAAGCAAAAAAACATCGTTCCTGTTTATCAAGTATTGGAGAAAGGGGAAGGGTATGAATTCTCCGTCCCTGCATTTGACTACATTGCTATTGCTCACCGCTTAACAAAGCAATGGAAGCAAGAGCAGAGCGTGCTTAACTTCATCCTAAAAGCCGAAAGTGGTGAGTTGATACTGGATGAATGGTTGTCCGGGCCTGACTATTTAGTACAGGAGCGAGAAAATTTGCTGCTGAGTGAATTCGATAATTTGTCTGCGAAAGTTCAGCACGATCTCGTTCAACAACTGACTCAGGTTAATGTCGTTGTTTGGTTGCCGTCTTCTAGTGTGATGGTCAAAATGGCACAAGTAACTGGTGACCTTCAGCTATATAAGTTGTTGTGGTTGATGCGCGCGGATTTTTATGTCGAGCAAGAGCTTGAGCGTTTAGCAAATGTCGCTGATGATTTTGCCATTAATCAAATTATGTTAGCCGCAGACAATCCAAGGTTAGCGAACAATGCATTGCAGTATTTAGTCAAAATACCGAAACCTTTTTCTGAGCAAGTGAAGCAGTTTTTGGTGAAACGCTTAGAAAATTCTTCAGATGCCCCCATTGTGGCTCAAGCGCTTGTGGAACAAGGATATCAATCTTGGCTGAAAGAACTCTTGAACAGTAATCGTCGTGTTGAAAGCCAAGCGATCTTACAGGTTCTTTCTCAGCAATAAGCGTTCATCACCCTCGGAACAATCTCTCTACAAAAGCGCAACACTTTTTAGAAAAGAGAAATCGATAGCATAGTGTTTTTTGTTATACTGCTTGCAGTTTAATCATTCATAGAGCAGATATGAGCTTTAAAAACTTACGTGATTTCTTAGACCATCTCGAAGCACACGGACAACTCAAACGTATTTCTCATCCCATTGATCCGCATTATGAAATGACGGAAATCAGTGACCGAACACTACGTCAAGCTGGTCCGGCTTTGCTGTTTGAAAACCCTATTGGTTACGATGTTCCTGTACTGACGAACCTATTTGGTACGCCAGAGCGTGTTGCCATAGGGATGGGACGTGAAAACGTTCAGGATTTACGTGAAGTTGGAAAACTGTTGGCATATCTGAAAGAGCCCGAGCCGCCTCGTGGGTTTCGTGATGCTCTGGATAAACTCCCAGTCTTCAAGCAAGTTCTGAACATGCCAGCCAAAAAGCTGCGTAAAGCACCGTGTCAGGACATAATTTGGCAGGGAGGGGATGTTGATTTAGATAAAATTCCGGTGATGAGTTGTTGGGCTGATGATGTTGCTCCTCTTTTAACTTGGGGGTTGACCATCACTAGAGGCCCAAATAAAAAACGCCAGAATCTGGGCATCTATCGTCAACAAAAGATCGCGAAGAATAAAGTTATTATGCGCTGGTTAGCTCATCGTGGCGGAGCGCTTGACCTTAGAGAGTGGATGGAAGCAAATCCAGGAAAGAACTTCCCTGTTTCGGTCGCTTTTGGTGCTGATCCTGCCACTATCTTAGGTGCTGTTACCCCAGTGCCGGATACGCTATCCGAATATGCTTTCGCAGGTTTACTACGAGGCAGCAAAACCGAAGTGGTTAAATCAATCAGCAATGATTTGGAGGTGCCAGCCAGTGCTGAAATAGTACTGGAAGGTTACATTGACCCGAATGAGTACGCGGACGAAGGCCCTTATGGTGATCACACGGGTTACTATAATGAAGTAGAAAGACATCATGTCTTCACTGTGACTCACATTACTATGCGTAATGAGCCTATTTACCACAGTACTTATACTGGTCGTCCGCCAGATGAACCCGCAGTTCTAGGTGTTGCGCTTAATGAAGTCTTTGTGCCTATTCTTCAAAAGCAGTTTCCTGAAATCGTAGACTTCTACCTACCGCCCGAAGGTTGTTCTTACCGTATGGCTGTAGTGACAATGAAAAAGCAATACCCAGGTCATGCTAAGCGAGTCATGATGGGAGTGTGGTCTTTCTTACGTCAGTTCATGTACACCAAATATGTTGTTGTGCTTGATGAAAGCGTAAATTCTCGAGACTGGAATTCCGTGACCCAAGCCATGTGTGAACATATGGATCCGGCACGCGATACATTAATGATAGAGAATACGCCAATCGATTCGTTGGATTTTGCTTCTCCTGTGGCTGGTTTAGGTTCCAAGATGGGCTTAGATGCAACGATTAAATGGGATGCGGAACTTGCGATGACGCCTAAAGTCGAAGCTCGACCTTCGCACGAAATAAAGAGTGCGGATATTGAAGAGTTCAAACGACGTTATCCGCAAGTTGAAGATATCTATTTCCCGCCGACAACTGAAAATCGCATCGCCATAGTTTCAATGCGTAAATATGCTGCCGGTGAGTCAAAAGCTCTGTTGGAATCAGTGTGGACATTTTTGGCAGAGTACACGGACGCTAAGTTCGTTGTATTGTGCGATGATGATGTGAATGTCCGAGATTGGAATGATATTATCTGGGCTATCACAACAAGAATGGATCCTGCTCGAGATACCTACGTCATTCCTGCTACAAATGGAGCTGTGTCAAAACTAGGTTTGGACGCAACCAATAAATTTGAGGGTGAAGTATTTCGGGAGTGGGGAACACCAATTCATAAAGATCCTAAGTTGGTAGCGAAAATCGATGCCCTTTGGGATGAACTAGGAATTCTATGACTTTTACTGTACGTTTGCTGCCAAGCGAGCTTCAGTTTGAAGTTGAAAAAGGGCAAACGATATTGGAGGCTGCGCTCAACCAGCAGATTCCATTTCCTCATCGTTGCCAAGTTGGGGCATGTGCTGCATGCCTGTGCCGTAAAGTGGAAGGTGATGTAACTTACCATCTAGAGCCTATGCTTACAGAGAAAGAGCAAGCTGAAGGATGGATATTCCCCTGCCAAGCTATAGCAGAAAGTCATTTGGTACTTACTTTTGAAGAGTAAGTAAGAAGGATAAATATGACCATTAAATGTAAAGTAAAGTCGATACAGTCTTTAGCCAGTAACACATATCAAATATTGCTCCATCCTGAACAGCCAGTCACTTTCAAAGCTGGTCAGTACTTAATGGTGGTGATGGGCGAGAAAGATAAGCGTCCTTTTTCAATCGCGAGTAGTCCTTGTCGTCACGAGGGCGAGCTTGAGTTGCACATTGGTGCTGCGGAGCATAATGCTTACGCAATTGAAGTTGTTCAACTGATGCGTGAAGCTTTAGAGAAGCAACTTGAAGTTGAAATTGATGCACCACATGGCGATGCATGGGTTAGAGAAGAGAGTAAAAGCCCGATATTGCTTATTGCTGGCGGCACTGGTTTTAGCTACGTTCGTTCAATCTTGGATCACTGCATCGCCCAAAATAAAGCTAATCCTATCTATTTATATTGGGGGGCTCGTGACGAAAGCCAACTTTATGCTTTGACTGAATTAGAGCAAGTAGCTGCGAAACATGAAAATGTTCATTTTATTCCAGTAGTTGAAGAAGCTGGCACAAACTGGCAAGGAAAAGTAGGTAATGTGCTGCAAGCAATAAGCTCTGATTTCGATTCTTTGGCAGATTTTGATATCTATATTGCCGGACGCTTTGAAATGGCTGGTGCTGCGAGAGAACAATTTACGCAAAATAAACAAGCGTTGAGTGAAAAGATGTTTGCGGATGCATACGCTTTTATATAAAAACTTACTCAATTCGAGATAAAAAAGAGGGCTAAAAGCCCTCTTTTTGTTATTTTTGCTGCTTTCTTAAACGAATGAGCTGTTTTTTCAATTTTTTTTAAAAAAAGCACTTGCGCGGTTTTAATTCCTCCCTATAATGCCGCCTCACTGACACGGCAGACGTCGCAAGGCTTCAGCAGGTGTTGGTAGAGGATAAGACTTCTAAAAAAGAAAAATTGAAAAAGTGTTTGACACTGACAGTTATCTAGCTAGAATGCACCTCCGCTTTGAGAAGAAAGTTTCTGCAAAGCAACGCTCTTTAACAATTTAAACCTATCAATCTGTGTGGGCACTCGTTGATGAAAATCAAAGTTAAGTCTTTGTTCTTGTAACAAAGCAACTTAGGTTTCAATGAACTGAGTGACCAATCAAGACTTCGGTCTTGGCACAGTCAATTCATTATCATTCTGTTGGAATGGTAATAGCTTTAAAATTACGTCTTACTTTCGAGTAAGAGCAGTTTTGAAGTCAGTATTCGTTGAGCCGACAAAATCTTAAATTGAAGAGTTTGATCATGGCTCAGATTGAACGCTGGCGGCAGGCCTAACACATGCAAGTCGAGCGGCAGCACAGAGAAACTTGTTTCTCGGGTGGCGAGCGGCGGACGGGTGAGTAATGCCTGGGAAATTGCCCTGATGTGGGGGATAACCATTGGAAACGATGGCTAATACCGCATAATAGCTTCGGCTCAAAGAGGGGGACCTTCGGGCCTCTCGCGTCAGGATATGCCCAGGTGGGATTAGCTAGTTGGTGAGGTAATGGCTCACCAAGGCGACGATCCCTAGCTGGTCTGAGAGGATGATCAGCCACACTGGAACTGAGACACGGTCCAGACTCCTACGGGAGGCAGCAGTGGGGAATATTGCACAATGGGCGCAAGCCTGATGCAGCCATGCCGCGTGTGTGAAGAAGGCCTTCGGGTTGTAAAGCACTTTCAGTCGTGAGGAAGGTGGTGTTGTTAATAGCAGCATCATTTGACGTTAGCGACAGAAGAAGCACCGGCTAACTCCGTGCCAGCAGCCGCGGTAATACGGAGGGTGCGAGCGTTAATCGGAATTACTGGGCGTAAAGCGCATGCAGGTGGTTTGTTAAGTCAGATGTGAAAGCCCGGGGCTCAACCTCGGAATAGCATTTGAAACTGGCAAGCTAGAGTACTGTAGAGGGGGGTAGAATTTCAGGTGTAGCGGTGAAATGCGTAGAGATCTGAAGGAATACCGGTGGCGAAGGCGGCCCCCTGGACAGATACTGACACTCAGATGCGAAAGCGTGGGGAGCAAACAGGATTAGATACCCTGGTAGTCCACGCCGTAAACGATGTCTACTTGGAGGTTGTGGCCTTGAGCCGTGGCTTTCGGAGCTAACGCGTTAAGTAGACCGCCTGGGGAGTACGGTCGCAAGATTAAAACTCAAATGAATTGACGGGGGCCCGCACAAGCGGTGGAGCATGTGGTTTAATTCGATGCAACGCGAAGAACCTTACCTACTCTTGACATCTACAGAATCCTGCGGAGACGCGGGAGTGCCTTCGGGAACTGTAAGACAGGTGCTGCATGGCTGTCGTCAGCTCGTGTTGTGAAATGTTGGGTTAAGTCCCGCAACGAGCGCAACCCTTATCCTTGTTTGCCAGCGAGTCATGTCGGGAACTCCAGGGAGACTGCCGGTGATAAACCGGAGGAAGGTGGGGACGACGTCAAGTCATCATGGCCCTTACGAGTAGGGCTACACACGTGCTACAATGGCGCATACAGAGGGCAGCGAACTAGCGATAGTAAGCGAATCCCAAAAAGTGCGTCGTAGTCCGGATTGGAGTCTGCAACTCGACTCCATGAAGTCGGAATCGCTAGTAATCGTGAATCAGAATGTCACGGTGAATACGTTCCCGGGCCTTGTACACACCGCCCGTCACACCATGGGAGTGGGCTGCAAAAGAAGCAGGTAGTTTAACCTTCGGGAGGACGCTTGCCACTTTGTGGTTCATGACTGGGGTGAAGTCGTAACAAGGTAGCGCTAGGGGAACCTGGCGCTGGATCACCTCCTTACGTAAAGATTCTCTTGATGAGTGTCCACACAGATTGATTAGGTTTAGAAAGATAAGAGTATCTTAGTGTCCCGTTCGTCTAGAGGCCTAGGACACCGCCCTTTCACGGCGGTAACAGGGGTTCGACTCCCCTACGGGATACCATCTTTAAGCATTCTTACGAGTGTGTTTAAAAATGGTTTTCGTAAACTCTTTGTTTATAAAAACTCTTGCTCTTTAACAATTTGGAAAGCTGACAAATAACGATTTGATTAATCGTTATTTATTAAAAGTTCTCAAATCCTATGTCTCTTAGAGATGTAGGTACCAATACACATTCAAGTGTTCTTGGGAATAACATCATTGATGTTGTTCATATTTGAGTCCGGCAAAATCGAAATGTCTCTCGCTCATTCAAATAATGAGAGACAACTAAACCTTGGTTGTTTGCCATACATAAAGACCTCTTGGGGTTGTATGGTTAAGTGACTAAGCGTACACGGTGGATGCCTTGGCAGTCAGAGGCGATGAAGGACGTATTAACTTGCGATAAGCGTAGATAAGGCAGTAAAAGCCACTTGAGTCTACGATTTCCGAATGGGGAAACCCACTCACATAAGTGAGTATCATTAACTGAATACATAGGTTAATGAGGCGAACCGGGAGAACTGAAACATCTAAGTACCCCGAGGAAAAGAAATCAATTGAGATTCCGAAAGTAGCGGCGAGCGAAATTGGATTAGCCCTTAAGCTTTTAATGACACAGGTGAAGATTCTGGAAAGTATCGCGATACCGGGTGATAGCCCCGTAACCGACATGTCATTTTAAGTGAAAACGAGTAAGGCGGGACACGTGATATCCTGTTTGAATATGGGGGGACCATCCTCCAAGGCTAAATACTCCTGACTGACCGATAGTGAACCAGTACCGTGAGGGAAAGGCGAAAAGAACCCCTGTGAGGGGAGTGAAATAGAACCTGAAACCGTGTACGTACAAGCAGTAGGAGCCTCTTCGTGGGGTGACTGCGTACCTTTTGTATAATGGGTCAGCGACTTATATTCAGTGGCAAGGTTAACCGTATAGGGGAGCCGTAGGGAAACCGAGTCTTAACTGGGCGTTCAGTCTCTGGATATAGACCCGAAACCGAGTGATCTAGCCATGGGCAGGTTGAAGATTGAGTAACATCAATTGGAGGACCGAACCGACTAATGTTGAAAAATTAGCGGATGACTTGTGGCTAGGGGTGAAAGGCCAATCAAACTCGGAGATAGCTGGTTCTCCCCGAAAGCTATTTAGGTAGCGCCTCGGACGAATACTACTGGGGGTAGAGCACTGTTAAGGCTAGGGGGTCATCCCGACTTACCAACCCTTTGCAAACTCCGAATACCAGTAAGTACTATCCGGGAGACACACGGCGGGTGCTAACGTCCGTCGTGGAGAGGGAAACAACCCAGACCGCCAGCTAAGGTCCCAAATGATTACTAAGTGGGAAACGATGTGGGAAGGCTCAGACAGCTAGGATGTTGGCTTAGAAGCAGCCATCATTTAAAGAAAGCGTAATAGCTCACTAGTCGAGTCGGCCTGCGCGGAAGATGTAACGGGGCTAAGTAATCAACCGAAGCTGCGGCAATGCAATTTATTGTATTGGGTAGGGGAGCGTTCTGTAAGCCGTTGAAGGTGTGTTGTAAAGCATGCTGGAGGTATCAGAAGTGCGAATGCTGACATGAGTAACGATAAAGGGGGTGAAAAACCTCCTCGCCGGAAGACCAAGGGTTCCTGTCCAACGTTAATCGGGGCAGGGTGAGTCGACCCCTAAGGCGAGGCCGAAAGGCGTAGTCGATGGGAAACGGGTTAATATTCCCGTACTTCTTACAATTGCGATGGGGGGACGGAGAAGGCTAGGTGGGCCTGGCGACGGTTGTCCAGGTTCAAGTGCGTAGGCTTGAGAGTTAGGTAAATCCGGCTCTCTTTAAGGCTGAGACACGATGTCGAGCTACTACGGTAGTGAAGTCATTGATGCCATGCTTCCAGGAAAAGCCTCTAAGCTTCAGATTGTAAGGAATCGTACCCCAAACCGACACAGGTGGTCGGGTAGAGAATACCAAGGCGCTTGAGAGAACTCGGGTGAAGGAACTAGGCAAAATGGTACCGTAACTTCGGGAGAAGGTACGCTCTTGACGGTGAAGTCCCTCGCGGATGGAGCTGATGAGAGTCGCAGATACCAGGTGGCTGCAACTGTTTATTAAAAACACAGCACTGTGCAAAATCGTAAGATGACGTATACGGTGTGACGCCTGCCCGGTGCCGGAAGGTTAATTGATGGGGTTAGACTTCGGTCGAAGCTCTTGATCGAAGCCCCGGTAAACGGCGGCCGTAACTATAACGGTCCTAAGGTAGCGAAATTCCTTGTCGGGTAAGTTCCGACCTGCACGAATGGCGTAATGATGGCCACGCTGTCTCCACCCGAGACTCAGTGAAATTGAAATCGCTGTGAAGATGCAGTGTACCCGCGGCTAGACGGAAAGACCCCGTGAACCTTTACTACAGCTTGGCACTGAACATTGAACCTACATGTGTAGGATAGGTGGGAGGCTTTGAAGCGCAGACGCTAGTTTGTGTGGAGCCGTCCTTGAAATACCACCCTTGTATGTTTGATGTTCTAACTCAGACCCGTTATCCGGGTCGAGGACAGTGCCTGGTGGGTAGTTTGACTGGGGCGGTCTCCTCCCAAAGAGTAACGGAGGAGCACGAAGGTGGGCTAAACACGGTTGGACATCGTGTGGTTAGTGCAATGGCATAAGCCCGCTTGACTGCGAGAATGACAATTCGAGCAGGTGCGAAAGCAGGTCATAGTGATCCGGTGGTTCTGAATGGAAGGGCCATCGCTCAACGGATAAAAGGTACTCCGGGGATAACAGGCTGATACCGCCCAAGAGTTCATATCGACGGCGGTGTTTGGCACCTCGATGTCGGCTCATCACATCCTGGGGCTGAAGTCGGTCCCAAGGGTATGGCTGTTCGCCATTTAAAGTGGTACGCGAGCTGGGTTTAGAACGTCGTGAGACAGTTCGGTCCCTATCTGCCGTGGGCGTTGGAGAATTGAAGGGGGCTGCTCCTAGTACGAGAGGACCGGAGTGGACGAACCTCTGGTGTTCGGGTTGTTACGCCAGTAGCATTGCCCGGTAGCTAAGTTCGGAATTGATAACCGCTGAAAGCATCTAAGCGGGAAGCAAGCCCTGAGATGAGTTCTCCCTGGCACTTTAAGTGTCCTAAAGGGTTGTTCGAGACTAGAACGTTGATAGGCAGGGTGTGTAAGTGCTGTGAGGCATTGAGCTAACCTGTACTAATTGCCCGTGAGGCTTAACCATACAACACCCAAGGGGTTTTGTGGGCTCAAAGCAAGAGCAGAATTGAATGTGTAGAGAACATGCTCTTTATTTAAGAGAAAACAGCTTTCCGAATTTTAAAATTTTGCTTGGCGACCATAGCGATTTGGACCCACCTGATTCCATGCCGAACTCAGAAGTGAAACGAATTAGCGCCGATGGTAGTGTGGGGTCTCCCCATGTGAGAGTAGGACATCGCCAGGCTTATATTCATGACTTGCTTACTTATTAAGCGAGTCAACATAGAGTTCTACAATGTTTAGAATTTTATGTTGACTTTCAAAGCATGAAGCGTAATATACGCGTCCTGCCCAAGTGCTAAGGCACTGAAAGCAAAGCTCTTTAACAATTTAAACCTATCAATCTGTGTGGGCACTCGTTGATGAAAATCAAAGTTAAGTCTTTGTTCTTGTAACAAAGCAACTTAGGTTTCAATGAACTGAGTGACCAATACAAATAACTTCGGTTATTTGGCACAGTCAATTCATTACCATTCTGTTGGAATGGTAATAGCTTTAAAATTACGTCTTACTTTCGAGTAAGAGCAGTTTTGAAGTCAGTATTCGTTGAGCCGACAAAATCTTAAATTGAAGAGTTTGATCATGGCTCAGATTGAACGCTGGCGGCAGGCCTAACACATGCAAGTCGAGCGGCAGCACAGAGAAACTTGTTTCTCGGGTGGCGAGCGGCGGACGGGTGAGTAATGCCTGGGAAATTGCCCTGATGTGGGGGATAACCATTGGAAACGATGGCTAATACCGCATAATAGCTTCGGCTCAAAGAGGGGGACCTTCGGGCCTCTCGCGTCAGGATATGCCCAGGTGGGATTAGCTAGTTGGTGAGGTAATGGCTCACCAAGGCGACGATCCCTAGCTGGTCTGAGAGGATGATCAGCCACACTGGAACTGAGACACGGTCCAGACTCCTACGGGAGGCAGCAGTGGGGAATATTGCACAATGGGCGCAAGCCTGATGCAGCCATGCCGCGTGTGTGAAGAAGGCCTTCGGGTTGTAAAGCACTTTCAGTCGTGAGGAAGGTGGTGTTGTTAATAGCAGCATCATTTGACGTTAGCGACAGAAGAAGCACCGGCTAACTCCGTGCCAGCAGCCGCGGTAATACGGAGGGTGCGAGCGTTAATCGGAATTACTGGGCGTAAAGCGCATGCAGGTGGTTTGTTAAGTCAGATGTGAAAGCCCGGGGCTCAACCTCGGAATAGCATTTGAAACTGGCAAGCTAGAGTACTGTAGAGGGGGGTAGAATTTCAGGTGTAGCGGTGAAATGCGTAGAGATCTGAAGGAATACCGGTGGCGAAGGCGGCCCCCTGGACAGATACTGACACTCAGATGCGAAAGCGTGGGGAGCAAACAGGATTAGATACCCTGGTAGTCCACGCCGTAAACGATGTCTACTTGGAGGTTGTGGCCTTGAGCCGTGGCTTTCGGAGCTAACGCGTTAAGTAGACCGCCTGGGGAGTACGGTCGCAAGATTAAAACTCAAATGAATTGACGGGGGCCCGCACAAGCGGTGGAGCATGTGGTTTAATTCGATGCAACGCGAAGAACCTTACCTACTCTTGACATCTACAGAATCCTGCGGAGACGCGGGAGTGCCTTCGGGAACTGTAAGACAGGTGCTGCATGGCTGTCGTCAGCTCGTGTTGTGAAATGTTGGGTTAAGTCCCGCAACGAGCGCAACCCTTATCCTTGTTTGCCAGCGAGTCATGTCGGGAACTCCAGGGAGACTGCCGGTGATAAACCGGAGGAAGGTGGGGACGACGTCAAGTCATCATGGCCCTTACGAGTAGGGCTACACACGTGCTACAATGGCGCATACAGAGGGCAGCGAACTAGCGATAGTAAGCGAATCCCAAAAAGTGCGTCGTAGTCCGGATTGGAGTCTGCAACTCGACTCCATGAAGTCGGAATCGCTAGTAATCGTGAATCAGAATGTCACGGTGAATACGTTCCCGGGCCTTGTACACACCGCCCGTCACACCATGGGAGTGGGCTGCAAAAGAAGCAGGTAGTTTAACCTTCGGGAGGACGCTTGCCACTTTGTGGTTCATGACTGGGGTGAAGTCGTAACAAGGTAGCGCTAGGGGAACCTGGCGCTGGATCACCTCCTTACGTATAGATTCTCTTGATGAGTGTCCACACAGATTGATTAGGTTTAGAAAGTAAAGAGACGATACTGGGTCTGTAGCTCAGGTGGTTAGAGCGTTCGCCTGATAAGCGAGAGGTCGGTGGTTCAAGTCCACTCAGACCCACCAATCTTTCCTTGTGAAGATTGAACAGTATCGACACCTGATGGGGTTATAGCTCAGCTGGGAGAGCGCCTGCCTTGCACGCAGGAGGTCTGCGGTTCGATCCCGCATAGCTCCACCATCTTTAAGTGTTCTTGAAAAAGAATCTTTAAAAATGGTTCATTTCTTTAAATAGAAAACAGAATCTTGCTCTTTAACAATTTGGAAAGCTGACAAATAACGATTTTTGATTGAATTGTTATTTATTAAAAGTTCTCAAATCCTAGATGATTTAGTCATTTAGGTACCAATACACATTCAAGTGTTCTTGGGAATCTTACTTTATAAGTAAGTATTCATATTTGAGTCCGGCAAAATCGAAATGTCTCTCGCTCATTCAAATAATGAGAGACAACTAAACCTTGGTTGTTTGCCATACATAAAGACCTCTTGGGGTTGTATGGTTAAGTGACTAAGCGTACACGGTGGATGCCTTGGCAGTCAGAGGCGATGAAGGACGTATTAACTTGCGATAAGCGTAGATAAGGCAGTAAAAGCCACTTGAGTCTACGATTTCCGAATGGGGAAACCCACTCACATAAGTGAGTATCATTAACTGAATACATAGGTTAATGAGGCGAACCGGGAGAACTGAAACATCTAAGTACCCCGAGGAAAAGAAATCAATTGAGATTCCGAAAGTAGCGGCGAGCGAAATTGGATTAGCCCTTAAGCTTTTAATGACACAGGTGAAGGCTCTGGAAAGTGCCGCGATACCGGGTGATAGCCCCGTAACCGACATGTCATTTTAAGTGAAAACGAGTAAGGCGGGACACGTGATATCCTGTTTGAATATGGGGGGACCATCCTCCAAGGCTAAATACTCCTGACTGACCGATAGTGAACCAGTACCGTGAGGGAAAGGCGAAAAGAACCCCTGTGAGGGGAGTGAAATAGAACCTGAAACCGTGTACGTACAAGCAGTAGGAGCCTCTTCGTGGGGTGACTGCGTACCTTTTGTATAATGGGTCAGCGACTTATATTCAGTGGCAAGGTTAACCGTATAGGGGAGCCGTAGGGAAACCGAGTCTTAACTGGGCGTTCAGTCTCTGGATATAGACCCGAAACCGAGTGATCTAGCCATGGGCAGGTTGAAGATTGAGTAACATCAATTGGAGGACCGAACCGACTAATGTTGAAAAATTAGCGGATGACTTGTGGCTAGGGGTGAAAGGCCAATCAAACTCGGAGATAGCTGGTTCTCCCCGAAAGCTATTTAGGTAGCGCCTCGGACGAATACTACTGGGGGTAGAGCACTGTTAAGGCTAGGGGGTCATCCCGACTTACCAACCCTTTGCAAACTCCGAATACCAGTAAGTACTATCCGGGAGACACACGGCGGGTGCTAACGTCCGTCGTGGAGAGGGAAACAACCCAGACCGCCAGCTAAGGTCCCAAATGATTACTAAGTGGGAAACGATGTGGGAAGGCTCAGACAGCTAGGATGTTGGCTTAGAAGCAGCCATCATTTAAAGAAAGCGTAATAGCTCACTAGTCGAGTCGGCCTGCGCGGAAGATGTAACGGGGCTAAGTAATCAACCGAAGCTGCGGCAATGCAATTTATTGTATTGGGTAGGGGAGCGTTCTGTAAGCCGTTGAAGGTGTGTTGTAAAGCATGCTGGAGGTATCAGAAGTGCGAATGCTGACATGAGTAACGATAAAGGGGGTGAAAAACCTCCTCGCCGGAAGACCAAGGGTTCCTGTCCAACGTTAATCGGGGCAGGGTGAGTCGACCCCTAAGGCGAGGCCGAAAGGCGTAGTCGATGGGAAACGGGTTAATATTCCCGTACTTCTTACAATTGCGATGGGGGGACGGAGAAGGCTAGGTGGGCCTGGCGACGGTTGTCCAGGTTCAAGTGCGTAGGCTTGAGAGTTAGGTAAATCCGGCTCTCTTTAAGGCTGAGACACGATGTCGAGCTACTACGGTAGTGAAGTCATTGATGCCATGCTTCCAGGAAAAGCCTCTAAGCTTCAGATTGTAAGGAATCGTACCCCAAACCGACACAGGTGGTCGGGTAGAGAATACCAAGGCGCTTGAGAGAACTCGGGTGAAGGAACTAGGCAAAATGGTACCGTAACTTCGGGAGAAGGTACGCTCTTGACGGTGAAGTCCCTCGCGGATGGAGCTGATGAGAGTCGCAGATACCAGGTGGCTGCAACTGTTTATTAAAAACACAGCACTGTGCAAAATCGTAAGATGACGTATACGGTGTGACGCCTGCCCGGTGCCGGAAGGTTAATTGATGGGGTTAGACTTCGGTCGAAGCTCTTGATCGAAGCCCCGGTAAACGGCGGCCGTAACTATAACGGTCCTAAGGTAGCGAAATTCCTTGTCGGGTAAGTTCCGACCTGCACGAATGGCGTAATGATGGCCACGCTGTCTCCACCCGAGACTCAGTGAAATTGAAATCGCTGTGAAGATGCAGTGTACCCGCGGCTAGACGGAAAGACCCCGTGAACCTTTACTACAGCTTGGCACTGAACATTGAACCTACATGTGTAGGATAGGTGGGAGGCTTTGAAGCGCAGACGCTAGTTTGTGTGGAGCCGTCCTTGAAATACCACCCTTGTATGTTTGATGTTCTAACTCAGACCCGTTATCCGGGTCGAGGACAGTGCCTGGTGGGTAGTTTGACTGGGGCGGTCTCCTCCCAAAGAGTAACGGAGGAGCACGAAGGTGGGCTAAACACGGTTGGACATCGTGTGGTTAGTGCAATGGCATAAGCCCGCTTGACTGCGAGAATGACAATTCGAGCAGGTGCGAAAGCAGGTCATAGTGATCCGGTGGTTCTGAATGGAAGGGCCATCGCTCAACGGATAAAAGGTACTCCGGGGATAACAGGCTGATACCGCCCAAGAGTTCATATCGACGGCGGTGTTTGGCACCTCGATGTCGGCTCATCACATCCTGGGGCTGAAGTCGGTCCCAAGGGTATGGCTGTTCGCCATTTAAAGTGGTACGCGAGCTGGGTTTAGAACGTCGTGAGACAGTTCGGTCCCTATCTGCCGTGGGCGTTGGAGAATTGAAGGGGGCTGCTCCTAGTACGAGAGGACCGGAGTGGACGAACCTCTGGTGTTCGGGTTGTTACGCCAGTAGCATTGCCCGGTAGCTAAGTTCGGAATTGATAACCGCTGAAAGCATCTAAGCGGGAAGCAAGCCCTGAGATGAGTTCTCCCTGGCACTTTAAGTGTCCTAAAGGGTTGTTCGAGACTAGAACGTTGATAGGCAGGGTGTGTAAGTGCTGTGAGGCATTGAGCTAACCTGTACTAATTGCCCGTGAGGCTTAACCATACAACACCCAAGGGGTTTTGTGGGCTCAAAGCAAGAGCAGAATTGAATGTGTAGAGAACATGCTCTTTATTAAAGAGAAAACAGCTTTCCGAATTTTAAAATTTTGCTTGGCGACCATAGCGATTTGGACCCACCTGATTCCATGCCGAACTCAGAAGTGAAACGAATTAGCGCCGATGGTAGTGTGGGGTCTCCCCATGTGAGAGTAGGACATCGCCAGGCTTTTATTTAGCACCAAGCGCTAACCAATGCGGAGCGGTAGTTCAGTTGGTTAGAATACCGGCCTGTCACGCCGGGGGTCGCGGGTTCGAGTCCCGTCCGCTCCGCCACTATTTGAAGCCTCGTCAGAAATGACGGGGCTTTTTTGCGTCTGGAGAAAGACGAACCAACACGAAGCGGCAGCTCAGTGGGTTTCACTTGGTTTAAGAGAAAGCCGACTTGTCACGCCGGGGGGCGCGCCAAGTAAAGTAATAGGAAGTCCCGTCCGCTCCGAGACTATTTTGAAGCCTTGTCAGAAATGACAGGGATATTTTGTATTTGGAGAAAGGCGAACGGATGTGGAGCAGTAGTTCTGCTGCTTGCTTTTGTTTAAGAGCCGAACAGTCTGTCACTACGTAGATACAAAAAGCAAACTATGTGAAGTTCCAGCGGTTCCGCTGTATACCCTAAACCAAAATAGAAAGTAAGCTGCGCAAGATAAGAATATCTGAGCTTTACACGCCCTAGGTATTAATTTAAGAAGTCACCTCCATCGTTTTCATTACACATTCTTAAATGTTTCACTACCTCTAAAAACAGATATAAAAAAACCGACACAGTGGTGTCGGTTTCTTGATTATGTGCTTTTACAGTATTTGTTTTAAGACTCTGTCCGCTTTCACTCGAGTGATCTTCCGTACTAAGCGTTGTACCGCTTCTGGGTAGTCTTCAAGCTTCTCTAATTGTCTGTATGTACAAACTAAGTGAGTATGCTGAAGAATGTTTTGGATCTCTTTCTCAAACTGCTCTGTTAACAAGTGGTAGTCATCTTTTACCAATAGAGCATTCTCTAAATCGAGTTTCCAAGCTCTAGGATTTAGGTTATTCCCCGTTAACAACATATAGCGTTTGTCTACCCAAATCCCTTTTAGGTGGAAGCTATTGTCTTCGTGCTTCCATAGGTGAATG
Organism: Vibrio diazotrophicus; assembly: GCF_038452265.1. Classification (NCBI taxonomy): domain Bacteria; kingdom Pseudomonadati; phylum Pseudomonadota; class Gammaproteobacteria; order Vibrionales; family Vibrionaceae; genus Vibrio; species Vibrio diazotrophicus. The sequence goes on along the minus strand of NZ_CP151842.1, from coordinate 3,030,929 downwards.
GACAGTTTACGGCTGGCAATGTTAGCTTCATTCGCTTTAGCGAAGCGACGCAGGTTTATCTCATAAAGATAAGGTAGCCCGCCAATCGTCTTGAATTCTTCTTCCGGTGAAATGTAGAAGTCGTTTGCTGTTTTATCGCCAATGATGATATGTACTTTAACGCCACGTTTGAGCGCCTTCTTTACTTCCTTTGCGATACTTCTTGGGAAATTAAAATAAGGTGTGCAGATGAATACTTCATCTTTCGCTTGAGCGATAAGTTGTACGATGTATTGGTTAAGTCTGTTACGACGCTTACCTAAACCAACAATTGGGGTAATAGCAACTTTGTCCTGAGCAACAACATCCGGTTCAAACTTGTAGCTTGCCTGAGCCAGTGAAGCTCTGAATTGACGAATATCGGTTTTGATCTCTTTCGTTGCTGGTTTATCTTGAGCACTAAGATCATTAACCGCAGGATGGGCTAACATCTCTTCTTGAACGAATTTGACCATGCTGTCAGCTAAGGTGGCATTTTCGATTGAATGGTACCGATCAAAGCGATAACGTTCTTTATAGTGTAGGTAAACGTTGTTTAAGCTGGCTCCGCTATATATGACAGTATCATCAATAACAAAACCTTTCAGATGTAACACGCCAAAAACTTCACGGCCGCGTACAGGGATTCCATAAGTTGGAATGGTATGTTTGTACTCTTGGTTAAACTTTTTATAAGCCGCAGCATTACCTTCGGAGGTTGCTTTACCTATTAGGCCGCGTTGTGCTCGGTGCCAATCGACACATATATTAATATCTAATCCAGGATTACGTTGCTTAGCTTCGAACAACTCAGTAAGAATCTCTCGGCCAGCTTCATCGTCTTCTAGGTATAGGGCTACAAGGTAAATTCGCTTACTAGCCTGGCGAATTGACTCAATGAGATGAGTACGAAATTCTTTGGCAGAGAAGAGAATGGCAAATTTAGTCGGATCTTGCGCAATAGTCGGCAGCTGGTCGAATGGGTTTCTACGAGCGATCATTTTGAATGCTTTACCTTACTTATGTGCAAATGTGCAAATGTGCGAACAACGGATAATACCAAACTAGTGAAACAAAAGGCTAGAAAAGCTGTTTAAACTTCACTGCGCTCGGCAAAAAACTGCATTGGAATGAGATCTTTACCGTTTTGACTGTATCTAAGAAATAAGGTTCTAAGGTCATTTGGTAATTCTTCAATATCTATTTTTTTGAAGTTAGCCTGTTCATAGAAGTTTTGTAGATGGGTATAAGAAAAACAAAAATCATTTTTGGCCAAAACCTCGTTTAAGCAATAGTTGAGTAGTTGAGAGCCTATACCTTCCCCTCTTTTGGATTCATCTACAGCCATCCCAGTTAGCAACCTACATTCTGCAATCGAGCGAAATCGTACTACAGCAACCATAGAAAAATCGCTATACGCAACAATCGATAATTCGTCACTTTTAGGTTTAGTGCTTGGGTAATGTTGTTTGTAGAAGCGTTTAAGCAGTGGGAGTTTTATTGGATCTAAGTGTCCAAACTTGAGTTCAGGCATTTGTGTCTTATCATGGCATCTGTTGTAGAATGTCCGAAGTTTAGTTTATCTGAAGAGTCTCATGCAATTACATAGCCCTTTGCAATTACATCACGATGTGAATTTAGCCCCTTATCATACGTTTGGCATTGAGCAGTTATGCCATACATTAGTATTCATTGAAACAGTCGATGATCTAAAAGAAGTGTATCGTTCTCCACTGCTTAAAGCTTTGCCCAAATTGATGTTAGGTAAGGGGAGCAACATGCTTTTTACCGAGACCTATCAAGGTTTGATCATGGTTAACCGTATGCTTGGCATTAAGCACACTCAAGATGAAGACTTTCATTATTTGCATGTAGAGGGCGGGGAAGATTGGCCGGATCTCGTTGAATGGAGTATAAACGAGAATATATCAGGGTTAGAGAACTTGGCTTTGATTCCCGGATGCGCCGGTTCTGCTCCAATACAAAACATTGGCGCTTATGGGGTAGAGTTTCAAGATGTGTGTGAATACGTTGACTACCTTTGCCTAGATTCATTGCAAGTTAAGCGTCTCACTAAAGAAGAATGTGCTTTTGGCTACCGAGATTCTATTTTTAAGAAAACGCTTTATAACAAGGCAATCGTCGTCGCAGTGGGTCTTAAACTCACTAAGCATTGGCAACCAAACATTAACTATGGTCCTTTAAAAGAACTCGGCGAAGACTGCTCTGCCAGACAAGTGTTTGAGCGTGTATGTCAGGTTCGTAGTGAAAAATTACCTAATCCTGCTGTCATCGGAAATGCTGGAAGTTTCTTCAAAAACCCCGTTGTTATCGAGCAGCATTTTGAAATGCTAAAGTCTTCATTTCCAGATATTGTCGCCTATCCGGTTGCTGACGGTGTGAAGCTTGCCGCCGGATGGCTCATTGAACATGCGGGACTTAAAGGAACAGTACATGGCGGAGCTCAGGTTCATCCTAATCAGTCTTTAGTATTGATTAACAAAGGCAATGCCACAGCCCAAGATATCGTTGAATTGGCTGGCATAGTCCGAAGTAAAGTACTAGAGACGTATGGTGTATTGTTGGAACATGAAGTTCGCTTCATGGGGCGAGACAAAGAAACGTATTTGAGTTGTTTGATTGGAGAATCATGAGTGAAAAATCCAGACGTAAAGTTAAAGTTACTGAGTAAGCTATCTGATGGCTCTTTTCACTCGGGAGAATCGTTAGGCGAAGATCTTGGAATGTCTCGTGCGGCGATCAGTAAGCATATCAAAGGCATTCAGGAGTGGGGCGTTGATATCTTCCGTGTTCAAGGAAAAGGATATCAATTGTCTCAACCGCTGATCATGTTGGATGAAACTTTAATCCAATCAAAGGTTTCAAATCCGGTAGAGCTTCATCCAGTAATCGGCTCAACCAACCAGTACTTGATTGATAATACTGCCAACTTGCAGTCCGGTACGGTTTGTATTGCTGAGTATCAAGAGAGTGGTCGAGGCAGACGTGGACGCCATTGGGTATCGCCATTCGGTGCAAACCTATATTTATCAATGTACTGGCGTCTTGATGCTGGTATGGCTGCAGCGATGGGGCTTAGCCTTGTTGTTGGTGTTGCTATGGTAGAGGCTCTAGAAAATATGGGCTTGGAAGGTGTGAAACTGAAATGGCCAAACGACCTTTATTATCAAGACCGAAAACTGGCGGGCATATTAGTCGAGATGTCAGGTCAAGCCGGTGGCGCAGCACACTTGGTTATCGGTATGGGTATGAATTTGGCGATGCAAGATCGTGATTCTGCTATCGATCAGCCTTGGGCAAGTTTGTCTGAGGTGATCGGTACCGATCATATTGATCGCAATGTTTTGGCTGCAGAGTTTATTAACACCCTAGATACAGCGTTAAAGAATTACGAAATTCACGGTATGCAAAACTTTGTAGAACGTTGGAATCGCTTAGATAACTTTATCGGGCGTAAAGTTAAGCTCATTATGGGAACGAATGAGGTCACGGGAATAGAACGTGGTATTGATGAGCAAGGTGGTGTTCTATTGGAAACAGAACAAGGCATTAAGAGTTTTATCGGTGGCGAGATTTCCTTAAGAAACAACGAATAAAAAAGAGGCTGAGGCCTCTTTTTATGTTTTATCGTTACTTACGAAGAAGTATCTCTTCCACGGTATGGTTGAGGCCTTTTTTCAAAATCAGTTGAGCCCGTTCTTTCGTAGGAAGAATGTTCCCTTGTAGGTTCTTACCATTAATTGAATGCCAAATTTGTTTCGCTTTTGCGATGGCTTCTTCTGTGCTTAATGAAGTGTAATGGCTGAAATAAGAACCCGGCTCTTTGAATGCACTGTCTCTGAATTTCATAAAGCGTTCAACATACCATTTTTCGATCATCTGGCTATCTGCATCGACATAGATAGAGAAATCAAGAAAATCAGAAATAAACACTCGATGAGGATCGTGCGGATAATCCATGCCACTTTGTAGAACATTGAGCCCTTCTATGATCAATACGTCAGGGCGATCGACAACTTTCTTCTGCTCTGTGATGTCATAAGTCAGGTGTGAATAAACAGGGACTTCGACATTCGGTTTCCCTGCTTTGACATCGGAAACAAATTGAACAAGGCTACGTATATCATAAGATTCAGGAAATCCTTTCTTATGCATAATACCGCGCTCTTCCAATATTCTATTTGGATGTAGAAAGCCATCGGTCGTGACGAGTTCAACCTTAGAATGGTTTTCCCATCGGGCGAGCAAAGCTCTTAGTAAGCGAGCTGTTGTACTCTTTCCCACAGCGACACTGCCTGCAATCCCAATGATAAAAGGGGGAGCGCTTTCTTTATTACCGAGAAACTGATTGAGCACGCTATTACGACTCTGTCTTGCCGCGACATACAAGTTAAGAAGGCGAGCGAGAGGGAGATAGATTTCTACAGTCTCTTTTACCGTCAAATTCTCATTGATACCTTGCAACTCTTGCAGATCACTTTCTGACAGCATCATTGGCACTGAATTGCGAAGTTCAGACCATTGTTGGCGATCAAAAGACAAATATGGGGTCATAACATGCTCAATTGTCGAAATTAGAGTAAGACCAGCGAACATACAATATGGTAGCCACAATTCAAACGAGAAAGATGGAATATTTAGTGTTTAGGCGTGAATTCGCTTGAAAAATCATCGAACAAACAAAAGAACGCGAAATTTCGCATTTTTTTTCTCATAAGTATTGCAAGCCAATAAATCATTCACTAGAATGCGCACCACTTATGCCGACTTAGCTCAGTAGGTAGAGCAACTGACTTGTAATCAGTAGGTCACCAGTTCGATTCCGGTAGTCGGCACCATTTTCTCCTTTGTGAGAGCTTTTCTGTAATGAAAACTGCTTATTAATGAGAGAAGTGGCGTAAAAATTTGGAGGGGTTCCCGAGTGGCCAAAGGGAGCAGACTGTAAATCTGCCGGCTCCGCCTTCGATGGTTCGAATCCGTCCCCCTCCACCATATTATTAGGAAATAGCTCTCAGAGTTACGTGTTGCGGGCATCGTATAATGGCTATTACCTCAGCCTTCCAAGCTGATGATGCGGGTTCGATTCCCGCTGCCCGCTCCACTCCATTTAAGAGTGCTGATATAGCTCAGATGGTAGAGCGCATCCTTGGTAAGGATGAGGTCGGCAGTTCGATTCTGCCTATCAGCACCAGCTCTAAGCAAACTTTTCCTTTTGATATATACTTTTTACTACCAAATTTTTGGTTGCGTGGTCATTTATAAAGCCACTTAAATCCGTACCTAGAGGGACAACTCATGTCTAAAGAAAAATTTGAACGTACGAAACCGCACGTAAACGTTGGTACTATCGGCCACGTTGACCACGGTAAAACAACTCTAACAGCAGCTATCTGTACTACTCTATCAAAAGTATACGGTGGTTCAGCTCGTGACTTCGCATCTATCGATAACGCTCCAGAAGAGCGTGAGCGCGGTATCACAATCTCTACTTCACACGTAGAGTACGATACTCCAGCTCGTCACTACGCACACGTAGACTGCCCAGGACACGCTGACTATGTTAAAAACATGATCACTGGTGCTGCGCAAATGGACGGTGGTATCTTAGTTGTTGCTGCAACAGATGGTCCAATGCCACAAACTCGTGAGCACATCCTACTAGGCCGTCAGGTTGGTATCCCTTACATCATCGTATTCATGAACAAATGTGACATGGTAGATGACGAAGAGCTACTAGAACTAGTAGAAATGGAAGTTCGTGAACTTCTATCTGAGTACGATTTCCCAGGTGATGACCTACCAGTTATCCAAGGTTCAGCACTAGGCGCGCTAAACGGCGAAGCACAGTGGGAAGAGAAAATCATCGAGCTTGCTAAAGCACTAGATGAGTACATTCCAGAGCCAGAGCGTGCAGTAGACATGCCGTTCCTAATGCCAATCGAAGACGTATTCTCAATCCAAGGTCGTGGTACAGTAGTAACTGGCCGTATCGAGCGCGGTATTCTACGTGTAGGTGATGAAGTAGCGATCGTTGGTATCCACGACACTACAACTACTACATGTACTGGTGTTGAGATGTTCCGTAAGCTTCTAGACGAAGGTCGTGCGGGTGAGAACGTTGGTGCACTTCTACGTGGTACTAAGCGTGACGAAGTTGAACGTGGTCAAGTACTAGCGAAACCAGGTTCAATCACTCCACACACTAAGTTTGAGTCAGAAGTATACGTACTGTCTAAAGATGAAGGTGGCCGTCATACTCCATTCTTCAAAGGCTACCGTCCACAGTTCTACTTCCGTACAACTGACGTAACTGGTGATATCTCTCTACCAGAAGGCGTAGAAATGGTAATGCCAGGCGACAACATCCAAATGATTGTAGAGCTAATCGCTCCAATCGCAATGGATGAAGGTCTACGTTTCGCGATCCGCGAAGGTGGCCGTACAGTTGGTGCTGGTGTTGTAGCTAAAATCTTTGAATAAGATTTGACGTGACACTAGTAAAAAGGGCATCATTTGATGCCCTTTTTATGCGCTGTATTAAGCATTAGCTAGTTTTTTATACAAGCAAGTGTGAAAACAGGACTATTTGTTAAAGAATTTAGCTCTTTAACAAATAAAAAAGAGAGTGCATCGAGGTATTTTACCTTGATGTTATGGATTTGCCCTGCAGCAGCGGGGTTGTTGTCGTCTATAGTAAGACTTGTGTGACAGGTTGGTTTATGAAAGCAAATGCTGAAGCTCCTGATAGCTCAAATGCAGCAGATACATTTAAGTGGATTGTCACTTTCGTTCTGCTAGCTGCCGCTGTTGTGGGTAATTACCTGTATGGTGAATTGTCTGTAGTGATTCGCGCTGCAGGTGTAATTGTGTTAATTGCTGCTGCGCTAGGCGTCGCTGCAACAACATCAAAAGGCAAAGCCGCAATTAGTTTTGCACGTGAATCACGAATGGAAGTTCGTAAAGTTGTTTGGCCTACACGCCAAGAAACGATGCAAACAACACTAATTGTGTTAGCGGTAAGTATTGTAATGGCTCTAGTACTTTGGGGCATTGACGGAATTATGGTTCGTCTAGTGGCCTTTGCTACTGGGGTATAGAGGGTTTAATACATGAGTGAAGCTCCAAAAAAACGCTGGTATGTAGTTCAAGCCTTCTCTGGCTTTGAAGGTCGCGTAGCACAATCTCTACGTGAACATATCAAGATGCACAGCATGGAAGATCTATTCGGTGAAGTGCTTGTCCCAACTGAAGAAGTTGTTGAGATGCGCGCGGGTCAACGCCGTAAAAGTGAACGTAAATTCTTCCCTGGTTACGTGCTTGTGCAAATGATTATGAATGATGAATCTTGGCACTTAGTACGTAGCGTCCCTCGTGTAATGGGCTTCATTGGTGGTACTTCTGATCGTCCAGCGCCAATTACTGATAAAGAAGCAGACGCGATTCTGAACCGTCTAGAGAAGGCGAGCGAAGCTCCACGTCCTAAGACTATGTTCGAAGCGGGTGAAGTGGTTCGTGTTAACGAAGGTCCATTTGCTGACTTTAACGGTACGGTTGAAGAAGTGGATTATGAGAAGAGCCGCCTGAAAGTGTCTGTATCGATCTTTGGTCGTGCGACACCAGTTGAGCTTGAATTTGGACAAGTTGAAAAGGTTGACTAAAAAAACACCTTTTAGGCTTGTTTAAGGCGCGAATGCTAGCTATAATTTCGCGCCTTTTTACAGGTATTAATACCATTTTTGAGTGTTACCACTTGAGAATCAGGTTTTCTAAACCTTTAATTGGTTTTGTTACTTCGGGGAGCTGATTGTTAATTAGCGTTTGAACCCAAAATTTAGGAAATATCATGGCTAAGAAAGTTGAAGCTTATATCAAGCTGCAAGTTGCAGCGGGTATGGCTAACCCAAGTCCACCAGTTGGTCCTGCTCTAGGTCAACGTGGTGTGAACATCATGGAATTCTGTAAAGCGTTCAACGCACGTACAGAATCTATCGAGAAAGGTCTACCTACTCCAGTTGTTATCACTGTATACAGCGACCGTTCTTTCACATTCGAAACTAAGACTCCACCTGCAGCAGTTCTTCTTAAGAAAGCAGCTGGTATCAAGTCTGGTTCTGGTCGTCCAAACACTGAAAAAGTGGGTACTATCACTGACGCTCAAATCCAAGAAATCGCAGAAACTAAAGCTGCTGATATGACTGGTGCTGACATCGAAGCGATGAAGCGTTCTATCGCTGGTACTGCTCGTTCAATGGGCCTAGTGGTAGAGGGTTAATATAATGGCAAAACTAACTAAGCGTATGCGTACAATCCGCGAGAAAGTGGATGTAACTAAAGAGTACGAAATCAACGAAGCTGTTGCTCTTCTTAAAGAACTAGCAACTGCAAAATTCGTAGAGTCTGTTGACGTTGCTGTTAACCTAGGTATCGACGCTCGTAAATCTGACCAAAACGTACGTGGTGCAACTGTACTACCACACGGTACTGGTCGTGATATCCGTGTTGCTGTATTCACTCAAGGTGCAAACGCTGAAGCTGCTAAAGCTGCAGGCGCTGACCTAGTGGGTATGGAAGACCTAGCTGATCAAGTTAAGAAAGGTGTTATGGACTTCGACGTAGTTATCGCATCTCCAGATGCAATGCGCGTTGTAGGTCAACTTGGTACCATCCTTGGTCCACGTGGTCTAATGCCAAACCCTAAAGTTGGTACTGTAACTCCTAACGTTGCTGAAGCGGTTAAGAACGCTAAAGCTGGTCAGGTTCGTTACCGTAACGACAAGAACGGTATCATCCACACTACTATTGGTAAGGTGTCTTTCGAAGCTAACCAACTACAAGAGAACTTAGAAGCTCTACTAGTTGCGCTTAAGAAAGCAAAACCATCTTCAGCGAAAGGTACTTTCCTGAAGAAGGTAAGCATCTCTACTACTATGGGTGCTGGTGTTGCTGTTGATCAGAATACTCTGAACACTCAAGCATAATGCATTTGCTTAGGCGCAAAATTTGTGTATAATTTTGCGCCTAATATTTGTGGTTGGGGCTGAAGCCCGATTCTCTGAATCAGAATTCAGTCTCCGTCCAAGACCGTAGGCGTTATCATTCGATAACTTAATACAACCTACGTAGATGGTGCCCGAACCTGACAGAAAGATTTCATTTTTTATTTTAAAGAATGGGTTACCTTTCTTCTGGAACTGCACCTAATAATCTCTCACTGTTGTGACAATAGTGAGTGGTGTAATATCAACCAGGAGTAATCCAAGATGGCTTTAAACCTTCAAGACAAACAAGCAATTGTTGCTGAAGTCAACGAAGCGGCCAGTGGTGCACTTTCTGCAGTTGTAGCTGACTCTCGTGGTGTACAAGTTGCTGCTATGACAACTCTACGTAAACAAGCTCGTGAAGCTGGTGTTTACCTAAAAGTTGTTCGTAACACACTTGCACGTCGCGCTGTAGAAGGCACAGCTTACGAATGTCTACAAGACGTATTCGTAGGTCCAACTTTGATCGGCTTCTCTAATGAGCACCCAGGTGCTGCAGCACGTCTTTTTAAAGACTTCGCTAAAGAGAACAAAGCATTCGAAATCAAAGCTGCTGCATTCGAAGGTTCTATCACTGACGTTGAAGTACTAGCGACACTACCAACTTACGACGAAGCAATCGCACGACTAATGATGTGCATGAAAGAAGCTTCTGCTGGCAAATTGGTACGTACTATCGCTGCTATCCGTGATCAAAAAGAAGCTGCTTAATTGCCTTGCTTTTTACTGGTTGCAAAATAAACTTATTGTTGACTTAAAAGAGAATTGTTATGTCTATTACTAACGAGCAAATCCTAGACGCAGTTGCAGAAATGTCTGTAATGCAAGTTGTTGAACTAATCACTGCAATGGAAGAAAAATTCGGTGTTTCTGCTGCTGCTGCAGTTGTAGCTGGCGGCGCTGCTGCTGGTGCAGCTGTTGAAGAGCAAACTGAATTCAACGTAATCCTAACTGCTGCTGGTGCGAACAAAGTTTCTGTAATCAAAGCAGTACGTGGTGCAACTGGCCTAGGTCTTAAAGAAGCTAAAGCTCTAGTTGACGGCGCTCCAGCTCCTCTGAAAGAAGCTGTTTCTAAAGAAGAAGCAGAAGCACTGAAGAAAGAGCTTGAAGAAGCTGGTGCAACTGTTGAAGTTAAGTAATAATTACTTAATTTCTTAGCCGAAAGGCTAATGGCTGGTGGTTTAATAACCACCGGCCTTTTTGCGCTGTAGGGTATGGGCGAATTTTCCCGCTGTTTAAGCGTCCCATATTCATGCAAAAAGCGGAAGTCGAACTGACAAACCGTCACTACAGTAAACAGCGATTTAGTCACTGTCCTAAACCTTCAAGGTGGACAGTTTGGGTCACTTATCAGCGAGCTGAGGAACCCCATGGTTTACTCTTATACCGAGAAAAAGCGCATCCGTAAGGACTTTGGTACTCGTCCACAAGTACTGGACATTCCATACCTGCTATCGATCCAGCTCGATTCATTCGATAAATTTATCGAACAGGATCCTGAGGGACAATACGGTCTTGAAGCTGCTTTTCGTTCTGTATTTCCAATTCAGAGCTACAACGGCAATTCAGAGCTGCAATACGTTAGCTACCGTCTTGGTGAGCCAGTTTTTGACGTTAAAGAATGTCAAATCCGTGGTGTAACTTATTCAAAACCACTGCGCGTAAAACTACGCCTTGTGATTTTTGATAAAGACGCGCCAGCAGGTACTGTCAAAGATATTAAAGAACAAGAAGTCTACATGGGTGAAATTCCACTCATGACAGATAATGGTACCTTTGTAATTAATGGTACCGAGAGGGTTATCGTATCCCAGCTGCACAGAAGCCCAGGCGTATTCTTCGACAGCGATAAGGGTAAGACCCACTCTTCAGGTAAAGTTCTATATAACGCGCGTATCATTCCTTACCGTGGTTCATGGTTGGATTTCGAATTCGATCCAAAGGATAACCTATACGTACGTATTGACCGCCGTCGTAAACTACCAGCATCGATCATTCTTCGTGCTCTAGGTAAGACGACTGAAGAGATCCTTGATATCTTCTTCGAAAAAGTAAACTTCGAAGTGAAAGACCAAACTCTAATGATGGAGTTGGTGCCTGAGCGTCTACGTGGTGAAACGGCTACGTTTGACATCGAAGCTGATGGCAAGGTCTATGTAGAGAAAGGTCGTCGCGTTACGGCTCGTCACATCCGTCAACTTGAAAAAGATGGCGTTGAATTCATTGAAGTACCAGTTGAATACACAGTTGGTAAAGTATCTTCTAAAGATTACATCAATGAAGCGACTGGCGAAGTAATCATCGCGGCTAACCAAGAGATTAGCCTAGAAGCACTAGCGAACTTATCTCAAGCGGGATACAAAAAACTAGAAGTTCTATTTACGAACGATCTAGACCACGGTCCATTCATGTCTGACACTGTCCGTGTTGACAGCACAACTGACCGTATTTCTGCGCTTGTAGAAATCTACCGCATGATGCGCCCTGGCGAGCCGCCAACGAAAGAAGCGGCTGAAACGCTATTTAATAGCCTATTCTTCTCTGAAGAACGTTACGATCTATCAACTGTAGGTCGTATGAAGTTCAACAGCTCAATCGGTCGTGAAGACGCTGGTGAGCAAGGCACTCTTGATGAAACTGATATCATCGAAGTGATGAAGAAGCTTATCGCGATCCGTAACGGTATTGGCGAAGTGGACGATATCGACCACCTTGGCAACCGTCGTATCCGTAGCGTAGGCGAAATGGCAGAAAACCAATTCCGTGTTGGTCTTGTACGTGTTGAACGCGCAGTTAAAGAACGTCTAAGCCTAGGCGATCTAGATAACGTGATGCCACAAGATCTGATCAACGCGAAACCGATTTCTGCTGCTGTAAAAGAATTCTTTGGTTCTTCACAGCTTTCACAATTTATGGACCAAAACAACCCGCTTTCAGAAGTTACGCACAAACGTCGTATTTCTGCATTGGGTCCTGGTGGCCTTACTCGTGAACGTGCTGGCTTCGAAGTACGTGACGTACACGTAACTCACTACGGTCGTCTATGTCCTATCGAAACGCCTGAAGGTCCAAACATCGGTTTGATCAACTCTTTATCTGCGTTTGCACGTTGTAACGAGTACGGTTTCCTAGAAACTCCGTACCGTCGTGTAGTTGATGGTGTTGTTACTGATGAAGTTGATTACCTATCAGCTATCGAGGAAGGTCAATTCGTTATCGCTCAGGCGAACGCGAAGCTGACAGAAGAAAGCACTTTTGCTGACGAACTGATCACAGCACGTCAAAAAGGTGAATCTGGTCTTCACCCTCGTGAACACGTTGACTACATGGACGTTGCTACAAACCAAGTAGTATCTATCGCAGCTTCGCTTATCCCGTTCCTAGAACACGATGACGCGAACCGTGCATTGATGGGTGCGAACATGCAACGTCAGGCAGTTCCAACTCTAAGAGCAGACAAGCCTCTAGTTGGTACTGGTATTGAACGTAACGTAGCTGTTGACTCAGGTGTAACTGCTGTTGCTAAACGTGGTGGTGTTGTTCAGTCTGTGGACGCATCTCGTATCGTTGTTAAGGTTAATGAAGAAGAGTTGGTACCAGGTGAAGCGGGTATCGATATCTACAACCTAACTAAGTACACACGTTCAAACCAAAACACATGTATCAACCAGCGTCCTTGTGTGATGCCAGGTGAACTTGTTGCTCGTGGTGACGTAGTTGCAGATGGTCCTTCAACTGACCTAGGCGAATTGGCTCTTGGCCAAAACATGCGTATCGCATTTATGCCTTGGAACGGTTACAACTTCGAAGACTCGATCTTAGTTTCTGAGCGTGTTGTTCAAGAAGACCGCTTTACCACTATCCACATTCAAGAACTATCTTGTGTGGCTCGTGATACTAAGCTTGGTGCTGAAGAGATCACTGCGGATATTCCAAACGTAGGTGAAGCTGCTCTATCTAAATTGGATGAGTCAGGTATCGTTTACATTGGTGCAGAAGTTAAGGGTGGCGACATCCTAGTTGGTAAAGTAACACCTAAAGGTGAAACTCAGCTAACTCCAGAAGAGAAGCTACTACGCGCTATCTTCGGTGAAAAAGCTTCTGACGTTAAAGATACTTCACTACGTGTGCCTAACTCTGTTGCAGGTACGGTTATCGATGTACAAGTCTTCACTCGCGATGGCGTAGAGAAAGACAAGCGTGCACTTGAAATCGAACAAATGCAGCTGAAAGAAGCGAAGAAAGATCTTACTGAAGAGTTCCAAATTCTTGAAGGCGGTCTATTTGCACGTGTTCGTTCTCTGCTACTTACTGCAGGCTACAGCGAAGCTAAAGTTGAATCTATCGACCGTAAGCAGTTGCTAGAACAAACGCTAGAAGACGACGAACTACAAACTCAGCTAGAACAGCTAGCAGAGCAGTACGACGAACTGAAAGCTGACTTCGATAAGAAATTCGAAGCTAAGCGTCGCAAGATCACTCAAGGTGATGATCTAGCACCAGGTGTACTGAAGATCGTTAAAGTTTACCTAGCGGTGAAACGTCGCATCCAACCGGGTGATAAGATGGCGGGTCGTCACGGTAACAAGGGTGTAATCTCTAAGATCAACCCTGTTGAAGACATGCCTTACGATGAAACTGGTCAGCCAGTCGATATCGTACTTAACCCACTGGGTGTACCTTCGCGTATGAACATCGGTCAGATCCTAGAAGTTCACTTAGGTCTGGCGGCTAAAGGTATTGGTGACAAGATCAACCAAATGATTAAGGAACAGCAAGAGCTTGCTAAGCTGCGCGAATTCCTACAGAAGGTTTACGATCTTGGTGAAACTCGTCAGAACGTTGACATCGCTTCTATGAGCGATGAAGAAGTACGTGTGCTGGCTGGTAACCTACGCAACGGTCTACCGATTGCAACACCAGTATTTGATGGCGCGAACGAAGCTTCAATCAAAGAACTATTGACACTGGCAGACCTTCCAACGTCTGGTCAGTTGACATTGTTCGATGGTCGTACAGGTGATGCGTTTGAGCGTCCTGTAACTGTTGGTTACATGTACATGCTGAAACTGAACCACCTTGTTGATGACAAGATGCATGCTCGTTCTACGGGTTCTTACAGCCTTGTTACTCAGCAACCACTTGGTGGTAAAGCTCAGTTCGGTGGTCAGCGTTTCGGTGAGATGGAAGTATGGGCACTTGAAGCTTACGGTGCTGCTTACACGCTACAAGAAATGCTAACAGTTAAGTCGGATGACGTTAACGGCCGTACTAAGATGTATAAGAACATCGTAGATGGCAACCACAGCATGGAACCTGGCATGCCAGAATCGTTCAACGTATTGTTGAAAGAGATTCGCTCGCTAGGTATCAACATCGAGCTAGAAGACGAAGAGTAATTCGTTTCTCGTCAGAGAAATGTGATTATCTGGTAGAAAGCAGCTGGCGTTTGGCTGGCTGCTTTTAACTCCTTACAGGAGCTGATTGTGAAAGACTTATTAAACTTTCTAAAAGCACAGCATAAGACCGAAGAATTTGATGCAATCAAAATCGGTCTGTCTTCACCAGACATGATTCGTTCATGGTCTTTTGGTGAAGTTAAAAAACCTGAAACGATTAACTATCGTACGTTCAAACCTGAACGTGATGGTCTGTTTTGTGCGCGTATTTTTGGCCCAGTAAAAGACTACGAATGTCTTTGTGGTAAATATAAGCGTCTAAAACACCGTGGTGTTATCTGTGAGAAGTGTGGCGTTGAAGTTACACAGACTAAAGTTCGTCGTGACCGTATGGGCCACATCGAGCTTGCATCTCCAGTTGCTCACATCTGGTTCCTAAAATCTCTACCATCTCGTATCGGTCTATTAATGGATATGCCGCTACGTGATATCGAGCGCGTTCTTTACTTCGAAATGTACGTAGTAACGGAACCTGGCATGACTGATCTTGAAAAAGGTCAAATGCTGACTGAGGAAGAGTACCTAGATCGCCTAGAAGAGTGGGGTGATGAATTCTCCGCTAAGATGGGTGCTGAAGCGATCAAAGATCTATTAAGCTCAATGGACCTTCATGCAGAAATCGAACAGATGCGTGAAGAGCTAGATACGACTAACTCAGAAACTAAGCGTAAGAAAGTAACGAAGCGTTTGAAGCTAGTTGAAGCATTCGTAAGTTCAGGTAACAAACCTGAGTGGATGATTCTGACTGTTCTTCCAGTGCTTCCGCCAGATCTACGTCCTCTAGTACCACTAGATGGCGGTCGCTTTGCGACTTCTGATCTGAACGATCTATACCGTCGTGTTATTAACCGTAACAACCGTTTGAAACGTCTTCTTGAGCTTGCTGCTCCAGACATCATCGTACGCAACGAAAAACGTATGCTACAAGAGTCTGTTGATGCGCTTCTAGACAACGGTCGTCGCGGTCGCGCGATCACAGGTTCGAACAAGCGTCCTCTGAAATCTCTTGCTGATATGATCAAGGGTAAACAAGGTCGTTTCCGTCAGAACCTTCTAGGTAAACGTGTAGACTACTCTGGCCGTTCTGTAATCACAGTAGGTCCATACCTTCGTCTGCACCAGTGTGGTCTTCCTAAGAAGATGGCACTTGAGCTATTCAAACCATTTATCTACAGCAAGCTAGAGACTCGTGGTCTTGCGACTACAATCAAAGCAGCTAAGAAAATGGTAGAGCGTGAAGAAGCTGTTGTATGGGATATCTTGGATGAAGTAATCCGCGAACACCCAGTGCTACTTAACCGTGCACCAACACTTCACCGTCTAGGTATCCAGGCATTTGAACCTGTACTTATCGAAGGTAAAGCGATTCAGCTACACCCACTAGTGTGTGCGGCGTATAACGCGGACTTCGATGGTGACCAAATGGCGGTGCACGTGCCTCTAACTCTAGAAGCACAGCTAGAAGCTCGTACTCTGATGATGTCGACAAACAACATTCTGTCGCCAGCGTCAGGTGATCCGATCATCGTACCTTCTCAGGACGTTGTATTGGGTCTGTACTACATGACTCGTGAGAAGATCAACGCGAAAGGTGAAGGCATGTACCTTGCTGGCCCAGAAGAGGCTGAAAAGGCATACCGCACTAAGAGCGCAGAGCTACACGCACGCGTTAAAGTACGTATTACAGAAACCGTTGTTGACGAAGATGGTAACAGCACAACAGAAACTAAGATGGTAGACACTACTGTCGGCCGTGCAATGTTGTGGCAAATCGTACCGTCAGGTCTTCCTTACAGCATCGTTAACCAAAAGCTAGGTAAGAAACAAATTTCTAACCTACTTAACGAGGCATACCGTAAGCTAGGTCTGAAAGATACTGTAATCTTCGCTGACCAAATCATGTACGCTGGTTTCGCTTATGCGGCACTTTCAGGTGTATCTGTTGGTATCGACGATATGGTTGTACCACCTGCGAAATACACTGAAATCGCAGAAGCGGAAGAAGAAGTACGCGAAATTCAAGAACAGTTCCAGTCTGGTCTTGTAACTGCGGGCGAACGCTACAACAAAGTGATCGATATTTGGGCATCGACCAACGATCGCGTAGCAAAAGCGATGATGGAGAACCTTTCATCTGAAATGGTTATTAACCGTGACGGTGAAGAAGAGAAGCAAGAGTCATTTAACAGCATCTATATGATGGCTGACTCAGGTGCTCGTGGTTCTGCAGCTCAGATTCGTCAGCTAGCAGGTATGCGTGGTCTGATGGCTCGTCCAGATGGTTCAATCATCGAGACGCCAATCACTGCGAACTTTAAAGAAGGTCTAAACGTACTTCAGTACTTTATCTCAACGCACGGTGCTCGTAAGGGTCTTGCGGATACAGCATTGAAGACAGCGAACTCAGGTTACCTAACACGTCGTCTAGTAGACGTTGCTCA
This sequence comes from Vibrio diazotrophicus, assembly GCF_038452265.1. Classification (NCBI taxonomy): domain Bacteria; kingdom Pseudomonadati; phylum Pseudomonadota; class Gammaproteobacteria; order Vibrionales; family Vibrionaceae; genus Vibrio; species Vibrio diazotrophicus. Next base: position 3,013,952 of record NZ_CP151842.1, on the reverse strand, counting down.
AGACGTAGTAGTTTATGAGCACGACTGTGGCACCCATGAGGGTGTAGACATGATGCCTCACATCGAGGGTGGTGACGTTAAAGTTCCGCTAACTGAACTTGCGCTTGGTCGTGTGGTTGCAGAAGACATTCTGAAACCAGGTACAGAAGAAGTTCTAGTTCCTCGTAACACACTTCTTGATGAGAAATGGTGTCAGGTTCTAAACGACAACTCTGTTGACCGTATTAAAGTACGTTCAGTAGTAACCTGTGACGCAGACTTCGGTTGTTGTGCACTATGTTACGGTCGTGACCTAGCTCGTGGTCACCTAGTGAACCAAGGTGAAGCAGTAGGTGTTATCGCTGCTCAGTCTATCGGTGAACCGGGTACACAGTTAACGATGCGTACGTTCCACATCGGTGGTGCGGCATCTACGGCAGCAGCAGAGAACAGCATCCAAGCTAAGAACACTGGTTCTGTTAAGCTACACAATGCTAAGTTCGTAATTAACAAAGATGGCAAGCTAGTAATCACATCTCGTGCATCTGAGCTAACTATCATTGACGAATTTGGTCGTACCAAAGAGAAGCACAAACTTCCTTACGGTTCATTGCTAAGCAAAGCAGATAGCGACGCAGTTGAAGCTGGTGAAACAGTAGCAAACTGGGAAGCGCACACATTGCCAATCATCACTGAAGTGGCAGGTCGCATCCAGTTCGTAGACATGATCGATGGCGTAACCGTTTCTCGTCAAACAGATGATCTAACAGGTCTATCTTCAAGCGAAGTAACGGATGCAGCAGCTCGTCCAGCAGCAGGTAAAGATATGCGTCCAGCTATCAAACTTGTGGATGAGAAAGGTAACGATGTAGTGATCCCTGGTACAGATATGCCAGCTCAATACTTCCTACCTGGTAAAGCTATCGTGAACATCGAAGATGGCGCTGAAGTGAATGTGGGTGATACTCTTGCTCGTATTCCTCAGAAATCTGGCGGTAACCGAGACATCACGGGTGGTCTACCTCGCGTAGCAGACCTATTTGAAGCTCGTAAGCCGAAAGAGCCTGCAATCCTTGCTGAGTACACAGGTACTGTGTCGTTCGGTAAAGAGACTAAGGGTAAACGTCGTCTAGTTATCACTCGCGACAGCGGTGAAGTTTACGAAGAGATGATTCCTAAGCATCGTCAGTTGAACGTGTTTGAAGGTGAGCGTATCGAACGTGGTGACGTGATCGCAGATGGTCCAGAGTCTCCACATGACATCCTACGTCTGCGTGGTATCCATGCTGTAACTTCTTACATTGCTAACGAAGTTCAGGAAGTTTACCGTCTGCAAGGCGTTAAGATTAACGATAAGCACATCGAAACCATCGTTCGTCAGATGCTACGTAAGTGTACAATTACTTTCGCAGGTGACTCTGAGTTCCTACCTGGTGAGCAAGTTGAATACTCACAAGTTAAGATTGCTAACCGTGCTTTAGAAGCAGAAGGCAAAGAGCCAGCACGTTTCGAACGTGAACTTCTAGGTATCACGAAAGCGTCTCTAGCGACAGAATCGTTCATCTCTGCGGCATCGTTCCAAGAAACGACGCGCGTACTGACTGAAGCTGCGGTATCTGGTAAGCGTGATGACCTACGTGGTCTGAAAGAGAACGTTATCGTTGGTCGCTTGATTCCTGCTGGTACTGGTTTTGCGTACCACCAAGAGCGTCAATCTAAGCGTGAAGCTCAGAAAGAAGGCCCTTCAGCAGAGCAAGCTACGGATAACCTAGCTGCGCTACTGAACGCTGGTTTCTCTTCAGAAGAGTAATCGAACTATCGATATGAAAAAAGGCACCGAAAGGTGCCTTTTTTATTGGAAAAGATTTGTAATCAAATAAAGAGGTTAGCTACTGAATCTAAGTTAACTTATGCGCCTGGTGGAATCGAAAGGCTATCAATGATTAACTGGATCAGATGATCTTCTAACTCAAATCGGGATTCTAAAATTTGCCCAACTTTAGATAGATCTTCATCGAAAGTTTCCAACTCATCTTCTTCACTTACAGCAGCATACTTATCGGTAAAATTCAGTAGAGGAACGGTGGTTAAGATGATCTCTGAATAAGCTCGATTAATCTCGTCAGTGGCTTTAAAACCAGTCGATTGCCATTTATTCATCACCATATCGTAGACCTTAAAATGGCCTTCAGAAATATAGTCGACGATTTCCTGACAGAAATACTGAAGTTCTTGAGGTGAAGGGAGTTCTGAAACCGAGGCTTTAGAAGCACAAGGTTGAAGTGCAGCAATTTTGCAATATTCAACAACTACATGCTGTCTCTTCTCTAACCAATGATCGATAACGTCACTGGCTCCGCCCCATTGCTCTTGTGTTTGTTTGAATTTTTTTAGCATGGCCACGCCCTCAAGATAGAGCTATCGTAGGATAGACTGTCCTTTGCACATTTCGCTGTATGAGTAGGATACAGCCTGTTGTTTTCACGAGAGTTTATGTGTGGTAAACAAATAGAGACAAACTCTGGTATGAAATTAGATTGCCAGTAAAATGAGCGAACTGCAAGCAACAGGAGTTTGTATGTTAAAAAATAGTGACCTCAAATCAGCTTATTGGTGTGTTGTTTCAGGAAGTGAACTTTGGACCATTGACGGAACCGTACCATTCGGAACGGCAAAAGATCTTGAGCTGCCGATCGAAACTGCAATCGAAGTTGAACAATACAAAGGACATCCGGTTTATTGGCTGAATCACGCCGATCTCGATAAAGACTTTGAGATGACCTCTTTGCGCGAATTATTGGTTGTCGATGAAGCATTATTTTTCGCCGCAAGCCGAGCCGTTCAGTATGGACACATGAGCCAAACGCTACGCTTTTGCCCGCAGTGTGGTGGACGTAACCATCTCAACCATCGTGATCTGGCGATGCAATGTCAAGACTGCCGAACTATTCATTATCCACGCATTTTCCCATGCATCATCGTTGCGGTGAGAAAAGAGAATCAAATTCTTCTGGCACAACATCCTCGTCATCAAACGGGTATGTATACGGTGATTGCAGGATTCTTGGAAGTAGGAGAGACCCTAGAACAGTGTGTGGCTCGCGAAGTGTTGGAAGAAACGGGTATTAGCGTTAAGAACATCCGATACTTTGGTAGTCAGCCTTGGGCTTTTCCTTCCAGTATGATGATGGCATTTTTGGCTGATTTCGCTGGTGGTGATATTCGCCCTGATTATTCAGAGTTGAGTGATGCCCAATGGTTTACACCGAGTGAAATGCCGCCGGTCGCGCCAAAAGGTACGATTGCCAGAGCGCTGATAGAACACACGGTTAACGCTATCAAAGATGAATATTCGACGTCGATATAATTAAAAAGCGAGAGAAAACAGGCAAAAAAAACCCTCCGGTGAGGGAGGGGGTAAGTAAGATGTCGTTATGAGATGTCGAGTACTGAGTACCCGTATATTATTGTAGTTTTCGCTAGCACCGAGATTTTAAACACTGTTTCAGTTTGCACGCAAATTAACCATTGATTTAAAAGTTAATAACATGATCTAGGTTGCAAAGCTCTGTTCTACAAACCGTAAATCTATGGTCAGTTGCAGGGAAATAAGTGATAGAATACGCGCCTAATTAATAAAGAAACTAAAGAAATAAGCCTAGAAGTTGGAAGCCAGAATGACAGAATTAAAGAATGACCGTTATCTTCGTGCTTTGTTGAAGCAGCCCGTTGACTGTACTCCAGTGTGGATGATGCGCCAAGCAGGGCGTTATTTGCCAGAGTATCGTGCGACACGTGCACAAGCTGGAGACTTTATGTCGCTGTGCAAAAACGCAGAGCTTGCTTCTGAAGTGACATTACAGCCACTACGTCGTTTTCCTCTTGATGCTGCGATTCTGTTTTCAGACATTCTGACTATTCCTGACGCTATGGGTTTAGGGCTACGTTTTTCAGCTGGTGAAGGTCCTGTATTTGACCGTCCTATTACCTGCAAAGCTGACGTGGATAAAATTGGTCTACCCGATCCAGAAGGTGAATTGCAGTATGTAATGAATGCAGTGCGCCAAATCCGCAAAGACCTTAAAGGTGAAGTACCTTTGATCGGTTTTTCGGGTAGCCCATGGACATTAGCGACTTATATGGTAGAAGGCGGCAGCTCAAAAGCTTTTACTAAGATTAAGCAGATGATGTACGCAGAACCAGCAACGCTACATACATTGTTGGACAAGCTTGCAGACAGTGTTATTGAGTACCTAAATGCTCAGATTAAAGCGGGTGCGCAATCTGTAATGGTATTTGATACTTGGGGCGGCGTACTGACTCCTCGTGACTACAACCTGTTCTCACTGCAATACATGCATAAGATTGTTGATGGTCTCATTCGTGAAAACGAAGGTCGCCGAGTTCCTGTTACTCTGTTCACTAAGAACGGTGGTATGTGGCTGGAAAGCATTGCAGCAACAGGTTGTGATGCCGTTGGTCTTGACTGGACAATCAACATTGCTGATGCCAAAGCTCGTATTGGTGACAAAGTTGCGCTGCAAGGTAACATGGACCCATCGATTTTATACGCTCAGCCAGAACGCATTCGCGAAGAAGTGGCTTCTATCCTCGAAGGTTTTGGTGATGAAGGCACAGGTCATGTCTTTAACCTTGGTCATGGTATTCACTTGGACGTTCCGCCAGAGAACGCTGGAGTGTTTGTTGAAGCGGTACATGAGCTATCCAAGCCTTACCACAACCAGTCTTATAACAAATAAATGAATGACATACGAAGCGCTCATAATCGAGCGCTTTTTTTTTACTTTAGCTATCACTGATTTATACTGCGATAGAGTTAATTACAATCTGGCGAGCCAATGAAGACAAGAGACAGAATCGTTCACGCAGCTTTGGAGCTGTTTAATGAAAACGGTGAGCGCGCTATGACCACCAACCATATTGCTGCCCATCTGGAGATTAGCCCGGGTAATCTCTATTACCACTTCCGCAATAAACAAGAGATTGTACGAGAGATCTTTGCACTTTATTCGAAAGAGCTGATTGAAAGATTTACACCGCTTCAAGGGCAATATGAAAGCTTAACTCTGTTAAAGCACTATCTCGATTCAATGTTCAACTTGATGTGGAAATATCGTTTCTTCTATTCAAACTTGCCTGAAATCTTACAGCGTGATGAGGAACTGCACGTTGAATACATCGCTTCTCAAGAGAAGTTGCATGTAAACTTAATCAATATCATGCAAAACTTCGTCGATATGGAGCTTCTTGATGTTGAAAAAGAAGATTTAGAAACCTTGGTAACCTCATTGCATATGGTCTATTCAGGTTGGCTGGCATATCAATCTGCAATGTCATTGAAAACCGAAATTACCGAGCAAGTGATTTATAAAGGCATGTTACAAATGATCTCACTCGTTAAACCTTGTACCACTCCGCAAGGTTATGAACAGTTGCAACTTTTGGAAGATGGTATTCTGGCACTTCATGTTTAGAAGAGTGACCACTAAGCGTAGGGTTGAAAGGTGATGAGTTATAACCTTTCAATCTTGTCTCTGAACAACAAACGCTGATAGTTTATTGATTAACCCCACTTTTAACGAATTATCAGCCATGCACTACGATGTTTTTAATGGTGATGCCGATGGTATCATCTCTCTTCTTCAGCTCAGGCTTGCTCAGCCTAAAGAAGCTCAGCTTGTTACGGGTGTTAAAAGAGATATTCAGTTGCTCGATAAACTGAATGTCAAAGCGGGAGATTCCCTCACTGTGCTTGATATCTCTATGCAGAAAAACCATGCAGGGTTACTTGCGGCTCTTGAAGCAGGTGCCGATGTGTTTTATGCGGATCATCATCAAGCCGGTGATATTCCTTCTCACAGTCTGTTATCTGCTCATATTCATTTAGAACCCGATATGTGCACTGCTTTGATTGTCGACAGATTGTTAGAAGGGCGATTCCGTGAATGGGCGATTACTGCCGCTTACGGCGATAACTTGAATAGGGTTGCTGATGAATTGTGTAAAGAGTTGGGGCTAACACAGCAAGAGTCAGGGCAGCTTAAAGAGCTCGGCACCCTTATCAATTACAACGGTTATGGAAAAAGTACTGAGCAGCTGCATTTTCACCCTGAAAAGCTCTATCAAATACTGCTGACTTATCCTTCGCCATTCGAGGTGATAAAAGATAAATCATCGCCTTTTTATCAGCTAAAAGCGGCGTATGAAGCGGATGTTGCACAAGCTATCTCTGTCCCTAGTTTCTATGAGAGTGAAACTTTACGAGCATTTGAACTGCCAGATGAGGATTTCTCTCATCGTGTCAGTGGTGTATATGGCAACTTAATTGCCAATCAATCGCCTTCTCAAGCTCACCTTGTATTGACCAAAATTGACGATAACAGCTTCGCTGTTTCTCTTCGCGCGCCATTAAATAATAAGCAAGGTGCAGGGCAGTTGTGCTCGCAGTTTGTGACTGGTGGAGGACGGGAAGCGGCTGGTGGTATCAACCGTTTAGCCAAGCAGGAGCTATCAAGGTTAATTAACACGCTAGAAAGCTATTACGGAAATTAAAACAGGAAAGCGATATCGCTTTCCTGTTCAAGAATCTATTGAGCAAACGCTTAAGCGGCGTAGTTAATGGCATGCAACTGGTGAATTTGCGGCAAATTAAACTCGTTAGCCTCTTTATGTAAATGTGCAAGTTCTTCAAAGTTATCGATAAGTAACTGAGTTAACTCTGGGTCAAAGTGCTTACCTTTTTGGTCAATAAATTCTTGTAGAACTTCTTCTTTCGCCCAAGCATTCTTGTATGGACGCTTGCTCAGTAGGGCGTCAAATACATCTGCAATCGCCACAATGCGGGCAAAAATATGGATCTCTTCTCCTGCTTTTCCGCATGGGTAGCCGTTACCATCCCACTTCTCATGATGTTCATGCGCGATGATACAAGCCATCTGCATTAGGTGTGAATCGCTCCCTTGCAGCAAGTTTCGGCCAACTTCGGAATGTTTTTTAACCACCTCAAACTCTTCTTTGGTGAGTCTGCCCGCTTTGTTTAGTATCGCATCAGGAACTGCGATTTTGCCCACATCGTGAAGCGGACTTGCGGTATAAATAGTGGTCACCTCTTCATGACTGAGACCATAAAGCATACCTAATTTGCTTGCAACGCAGGCAACACGTCGAACGTGCAACCCCGTTTCATCTGAACGGTTTTCAAGTATGTCGCCCAAAACTTGGATGATTTCTTGTTTTTCTGCAAATCGTTTTTGACGTTCTGATTCCAGTTGATTTTCATAGGCCACTAAACTGGAGATCTCACGCAGCATCACTATGATGGAATCATGTTCATCGCGATAACGTACCATGCCTTTGTATTTGTAGAAATACAACTCATAAGGAGTACCGTGGATATTGACGATGTTGTACAGGTGCTTATTCGTTTTATCCGAATCACTGATGGTATTGAAATCAGGGATGAGTTTGTTAACGTTAAATTCTTTATCGTCTAGGTTCACATCCCAATAATTTTGATTATCACCTTCGAGGGATTGTAGTGAGAGTATCTTGTGACCTAAACCATTGGCGTGGCGGATATAGCCTTGGTTATCAACACCAAACAGAGGCTGGTCAATACTTTCGATAATCGACAGCAACTGGTTCTTGTTGTTGAGCACTTCTCTGTGGCTCCGTTTGATCTCTTCCAGTTCTTGGTTTGAGTTAGACGATAATTTTTGGTACTCGTAACAGGTGATAGCCTCTCCACGGTCAAAGTAACCGTGAATTAATGAAATCAACCAGTTAATATCATCATGGCTGGCATCCAGCGATTGAATTAAAGTGATGTAAGCCTGACGATAATGTTTTAGTAACCCCGTGTACATATAGAGCTCTATGGCTCTTTTTTGATGCACGATGGCACGATCACTGAAATAAGCTGTGATTTCTTCATCCCAATCATTAAGTTCTATACGGATATTCGGATCAAGGGTGTGTACTTTGTCGTTAGATAGCAAAGTATTTAAACCTTTGGAAACGCCAACAATGGACTCTCTCCAAGCCGCACTGGTGTTTGATGTATAGGCAATATAGCCGTACTGGTTCCCTAATGTAATGACATTGTCCGTTAGAATGTCAGTGCTATCTGTGATGAGCTTTTTCGCTTTTTCAGTAATAGACATAATGATTATGGGTTTGGTGAATAGACGGTTTAATTTTAACCTGTTTTGCTGAGGGAATTACGGCGTGGAGTGAGAGATAAGGGTTATCTGACAACGCTTTGGCTTTGTACCTATTCGAAAGATGGCACAAGTAAAGATGGGGTTAATTAATATAGATAACTAATAGATTTGGCTTATAAATCGAGGCTAAATCAACGCTAGGATATCAATGGATACTGACGTTACAGAGTGGTCGGTTTCAGTAATAGGTTATCGAGTCAGCCAAGTGCGAGGATTTTCAGCACGGCTATTACGTCGCACCTCGAAGTATAGGCTAGGTCGGGATTGACCGCCGGTATCGCCAGCCAACGCAATGGTTTCACCAGCGGTAACCTTATCGCCCTCTTTTTTCATCAAAGACTGATTGAAACCATATAAGGTCATGTCACCTTTACCATGATCTAACAGGACGACTAAACCATAACCTCGAAGATATTCCGCAAATACAACCGTGCCCGGATAGACCGCAGTGACGGCTTGGCCATAATTGGCAGATATCACGATGCCTTTCCAATCCACCTGACCGGTTTGACGCTCGCCAAAATTATGCAAAACGGAGCCCTTAATTGGCCAAGCGAGTTTGCCGCGTTGCTGGCTTATACCATCCATAGGGATGGCATTACGTTTCGCTGCTTTGGCTATTTCAGCTTTCAGACGTGTTTCATTACGTTGCAGCTCTGCAAGATACACTTTGTCGCCTGAGATGCTCTTCTGAATCTTGTTTACCGTGCCTTTACGCTGAGACTGGGTCTTTGCTAGCTGATCACGTTTTTGGGTTTGTTCTTCTAACAACGAGGCAATTTGGTCCCGCTCTAACTGTATTTGTTTCTGACTTTCTTCGAGCTGTTCTCTAGTCTGTTTCAGCGCTTGAATGGTCTCACTACGTGCTTTGGCTAAATGTTGGAAGTATTGACTGATGCGGTCTTCTTCCACGTTGTTGTTGAGTAAGTTGCCGTTTGCGGTTGAGTTTTTAGTGATGTAATAAGTCTGAAGCAGTTGTTCTAACTTATCAGCTTGCTGTGTGCGCTTTGCTTCAAGTTCTTTTATTTTCGCGTGAAGTTTACTGATGTTTTTATTTGCAGATGTGAGCTCTCTTTTGCTGTCTTTGATCTGCTTTTCAAGATTCGAAATATTAATCTCTTGTTGTTTCAGAGATTGTTGTAATTGATCAAGCTGGCTCTGTTGTTTGGTCAACTCTTGTTTCTGGCGAGATATTTCTCCAGTCACGCCTTTGAGTTCTTGCTGCGAAGCTGCAAAAACATTGGACAAAGACAAAACAGAAAAACAGAAAAACAACGCCACTGTCATGTGGACGAGGTTGTGCTTTAGGTAGTGTCGTAACGTGATTGTCATGTAGGGAGTATGTTCGCCAATAGATTCAATGAGTAACCAGTATACTCAAAGAGTGGAATGAGGCGAGTGCCGGATGCAAAAACTTTGTCATAGTATTTGCCTTATAGCGAAATTTGGCGATAAAAAAGCCCTAACTGAGTTAGGGCTTCCACAATCACTTCGCAAGTTCTACTTATTTGTAAATAACTTGACCAGACATTTCTGCTGGAATTTCAGTATCAGTCAAAGCAAGCATCGTTGGTGCTAGGTCTGACAGTTTACCGCCTTCGATAAACTCGATGTCTTTGCTACCAACATACACTAGAGGTACTGGAAGGCTAGTGTGTGCAGTATGTACGCCACCCGTTTCTGGGTTGATCATCATTTCTGCGTTACCGTGGTCAGCTGTGATAAGTAGTTGACCATCCACTTCTTTGATTGCTTCAACAACACGACCGATACATTCGTCAACCGCTTCACAAGCTTTAACTGCCGCTTCGTACACACCTGTGTGACCAACCATGTCACCGTTCGGGTAGTTACAGATGATAGCGTCGTATTTGCCAGATTTGATAGCCGCTACAAGTTTATCCGTTAGCTCAGCAGAGCTCATTTCTGGTTGAAGGTCGTAAGTTGCCACTTTTGGTGAAGCAACAAGTTGACGCTCTTCACCAGCAAATTCATTCTCAACGCCACCGTTGAAGAAGAAAGTTACGTGTGCGTATTTCTCAGTTTCAGAGATACGTAGCTGAGTTTTACCTGCTTTCGATAACCATTCACCGTAAGTGTTTTCTAGTGATGCTGGTGGGAAAGCGGCTGGTAGTGGAATGTCAGCTGCGTATTGAGTCAACATAACAAAGTTAAGAGCAGGGAATACTTTACGCTCGAAACCAGCAAAATCAGTAACGAAAGTGCGAGTGATTTGACGCGCACGGTCAGCACGGTAGTTCATGAATAGAACCGCGTCACCGTCTTGCATTGCAGCAGACTCTTGGCCTTCTGCGCGGAGTTCTGTAGCTTTAACGAACTCATCGTTTTCATCACGAGCGTATGCCGCTTCTAGAGCTGCTAGAGCAGAGTCGAAAGTGAAATCACCTTTAGCTGCAGTTAATAGGTCGTAAGCTTTTTCTACACGTTCCCAGTTGTTGTCGCGGTCCATAGCGTAGTAACGACCAACTAAAGATGCGATACGGCCTTTACCTAGTTTTGCGAACAGTTCATCAAAACGTTGTAGAGAACCTTCAGCGCTACGTGGCGGTGTATCACGACCATCTAGGAAGCAGTGTAGGTAAATCTTCTCTGCGCCACGAGCTGCTGCTAATTCGATAGCTGCGTAGATGTGATCTTCGTGAGAGTGAACACCACCTGGAGACATAAGACCCATTAGGTGAACCGCTTTACCAGCAGTAACGGCGTTATCAATTGCTGTTACTAGTGCTTCGTTTGTTTGGAAATCACCGTCAGCGATAGATTTAGTGATGCGAGTTAGGTCTTGATAAACAATACGACCTGCGCCGATGTTAGTGTGGCCTACTTCAGAGTTACCCATTTGACCGTCAGGCAGACCTACATCCATACCAGAAGCCGAAATCAGAGTATTTGGGTTGTTTGCCATCAATGCATCCATCACAGGAGTGTTCGCATTGTTGATAGCATTGTTGCTGCTGTCTTCACGGTAACCCCAACCGTCAAGAATCACTAGAGCCATTGGCTTCTTAGCTGACATACTTATAACCTCGTCAAATTCAAAGTAACTAAAAACTGAAATTAGCGTAATTTTACTACACTTTATAGCCGTTACTGTAGGGCAAGATCAATGATTCTCCCTATCGTTGCAATAAAATGTAGCCAATTGATCAAAAAAATTGTCTCAAATTGCTTGTTTATTCTTATAGTTAGTAAACTAAAAATAGTTCGTTAGTAGACCAAAATACTTGTTCCAGCGACGGCGACAATCGCGCCTAGCCAAGCAAAACGGTTCGGCCTTTGCTTGGTATAGATCCAAAGTATAGGCAATAGCATGATAGGTGTAGTGGAAGAAAGCAGAGCTACCATGCCGACATTCCCCTCACGCAGGGCATACAAAATCAACGTCATGCCCAGCGCCATACCGATAAAGCCGTTGATGGTAGTAATACCAAAAATTTTCCAGTTCATTTTCTGAGTCGGGCGTGCAACGCGAGTTCCTGTCGCTCGCAGTAAGCAGTGGGCGACAAACGCCGTCAGCATTCGGATTGAGGATGCAGCTACAGGATCAATATCTGTCTGCATAATTGGTTTTGCAATCACACCACCCAAAGCTTGGCATAGCGCCGCGGTTAATCCTAAGCTTAGCCCTATCCAAACGTTGCCATGCACCATTTCTAAATGGTTGCTTGCTTGTCCTCTTCTGCCGAAAAAGATGGCAGTCAATACACCAGAGAAAACCAGCGTTGAACCTAAGAGTTCAAGAGGCGTCATGCTTTCGCTAAAGAGAAAGTATCCCAGCACCGTTGAAAAAACGGCATGACAAGAGAAAAGTAGACCGGACTGGCGAGGCCCCATACGGTTCAAGCAGGCAAAGAGTGCGGTATCACCGATGAATATGCCGATAAGTCCCGACAGCATCATTGGTGGAACGGCTGATGCTTCTACCGTTGACCATCCACCAGTAATCAGTGCCATTGTGGCTAAAATGGTAAACGTCGACCCCATTCTCCATCGGCTATAGGCAAAGGTTCCAAGATGTCTGGCGGGAGTAACAGAAAGTAAACTGGCAATAGCCCACAGAAATGCCGCAGCAAGCGCCAGCCATTCATAGCCCATGATTGATCCTTGAGAGGGAGAGAAAAGGGTACTCAATATGCCATCAAGATATGGGAAAACAAAGTAAATTCATATCATTTACGATGGAAGCAACAGCAGCTTTATTGGTGCTTTTTATGGGTAGTGCAGTGACAGGAAAACTTTTTATAGCTGAAAACAAAAATCTCCCTTGTACAAGGGAGATTTTGAGAGAGGGAAAAGTCGCTTAAGTGAGTATCCAGGTAGCGATATACACAATCAACAAGCCAACTACACCAATGATGACACCTGCTTTTGCCATGTCTCTGCTTTCGATTAATCCTGTTGAATACGCCAGTGAATTCGGTGGTGTAGAGACGGGCAAAATCATCCCTAAAGAAGCTGAAAACGCGACAACAACCAGCAATCCCTGAATACCACCAACATCGGATAAGCTTTGCATCGATGTGCCAATTGCGGCTGCTATCGGCATCAACAAGTTAGCCGTTGCGGTATTTGACATAAAGTTCGCCATTAACCAGCAGATGATTGAGAGCGTAATAACAACGGACATTGGTGATAGAGACTCATAATCAATCGCGTGCGCGAGAGCTTTTGCTAAACCGGTTTGTTCTAAGCCAATGCCAATGGCGATACCACCGGCAACCAGCCAGAGTACGTCCCAGTTGATTTGTTTGAGCTCTTCCTTGCCCATAATGCCAGTTAAGGTAAATATCGCTAGCGGGATTACAGCTACAACGTAGGTGTTCATACCGTGTAGCGAGGTTGTCATCCATAGAAGTATGGTTGCAGCAAAAGTGATGTACACCACGATAGCTCGCCAGCTGCGCATAAACGTTCCTTCAAGTTTAAGCGTCATAGATGGTTGAGAAGAGGGAAATAACTTTTGTAATAAGAACCATGCGAAGGTGAGCTGGATAAAGACAAAGGGCAGACCCATCTTCATCCAAGATAAGAAGCTGATGCTGTGCTCACCCGTTAGATACTGCAGTGCGATAGCATTGGGTGGTGTACCTATTGGCGTGGCAATACCACCTGTGTTTGCCGCAATAGGGATGCACAACACTAAAGCTTTAATACCTAAATCGCCCTTGGGTGCCGATGCCACAATAGGTCCTAATAACGCCAGCATCATTACCGTGGTTGCGGTGTTGGACATAAACATTGAAAACACAGAGGTAATCAACATTAGACCAAGCATGATAAATCTAGGTTGAGTACCAAAAGGCTTGAGCAGTACTCGGGCTAAGTTGTTGTCCAACTCATATTTTGATGCCGCGATTGCCAGTGCAAAGCCACCCATAAATAAAATGATGATGGGAGAGGAGAATGCACTAAATATTTCAGTGTAAGGAATGAGTACACCTAACTCATGACCTTCGGAAGGTGCACGAAACCAATGCAATCCTTTATTTGAGATCATAATGAGCTCAAGAGTGATGATGAATATCGAAGTTGCAAACACAGGTACAGGCTCCAATACCCATAAGAGCGCTGCAAGTAAGAAGATCGCCAGCAATCGATGCTGTATCAGAGTGAGGTTATCAATGGGAATTGCATCTATTGGCATCATCAGGACACCAAGAGGAATCAAAAGACACACTAACAGTTTTATGAGCAACATGGGTTGCAAAG